>NZ_JCBAJY010000003.1:0-431503 GCF_059766615.1 Nocardioides sp. Z43_10
TACCCCACCAACAAGCTGATAGGCCGCGAGCTCATCCTCCACCGCCAGAACTTTCCACCACACCACATGCATGGCGCAGTCATATCCGGTATTAGACCCCGTTTCCGAGGCTTATCCCAGAGTGAAGGGCAGATTGCTCACGTGTTACTCACCCGTTCGCCGCTCGTGTACCCCCGAAAGGGCCTTACCGCTCGACTTGCATGTGTTAAGCACGCCGCCAGCGTTCGTCCTGAGCCAGGATCAAACTCTCCGTTGAAAAACAACACACAACCAACCACCCCAAAGAGCAGCCAGTCATGAAAAAAGAGCCACATCCCAGCAAGAACAACCACTGACAATTATCACTAACTGTCAGACATAATCCTTGCCAAAGAAATCATCAACCACCAAAGGTGATCGACGAGGCATCAAACTAATTCGTCGACTAATATGACACACTGTTGAGTTCTCAAACATCACACGCTCTCGACGTTCGGCCTCTCGGCCTCCCTGTCGGGGCTTGTCCTACCTTACTTCGGACTTTCCCGCTTTGCAAACCGGCCCATTTTCGTTTCCCGCACCCAATTCAGGATGTGGAAGTTCGAAAACTTTTGCGGCTATTCGGCGTGAATCTCCGTGGAGAATCTTGCCTTACAACCGGCCGACAAGCAATTCGGGAGAAAGTCCCCGTCCGGGCCGCTTTTGGACATGACACCGCGATGGCGTCGCGACCTTTGCGCGAACAAGACGGCCACCCCTGGCTTGGGCTGCGGCTCCTGATCGGACCCGCACCCGCCGCACTGGGGGCAACCCGGAGAACACTACGTGCTGACCCCCTCGGGAGCAAGTCCACGAGACGTGACCTCGGTCTCCCCCGGGCCCCCGATCAGCACCCATCGTTCAGGCCACCTGAAACGGCCGTTCAGCGCCTGTTGCGGGGAGGCTGGCGAGCCACGCGCTCGTTGCCGTGCCGGTAGTTCCCGGTCCACCGGGCCACGCGCACCCTGGCTCAGGCGGAGGTGGTGCGTGGCAGCGAGGGCACCACGGTGTTCGCCGAACAGCAACTGAAGGTCGCTGCCGGCATCCGTCAGCCAGTCGCCGACTTCGTTGCCGCCCATCCCGGGACCCGGCTGCTCGAGGCGTGCTTCATGGAGATCCAGCAGGCCGTGGGCACCACGCGGACCCGCAGCCCCCAGACGCTCGGATTCCTGCACGCCTTCGTCGAGGACCTGAAAGCCACCGGCTTCATCGCCGAGGCGCTCGTCCGATCAGGTAGGCGCGACGCGACAGTCGCCCCGCCCGCCGCATGAGCACGGCGCAGACGGATTGCTAGTGACGGGGCAGAGAACGCACGTGAGCCGCTCCGACGGTGTCGGAGCGGCTCACGATCAAGAGGGCGAACGCGTGGAGCTGGCGGGAATCGAACCCGCGTCCTCGAGCGTCGTACCAGGGCTTCTCCGGGTGCAGTTCGTGATGCCGTTTTCTCAGCCCCGGTGCTCCCACGAACAGGTCACCGACAGGCTCAGTCAGGAAAAAGTCCCGATCAACACCCCTGACGTGCGTTGATCAGCAAGCCTCCTAGATGAGGCCGGCTACTGGAGCGGAGGCGCCCCCAGACCGACCCTTCGATCACTGCTCAGGCAGCGAGAGCGAAGTTACTGCGCTTGGTTTCGGCAGTTATTGGTTTCCAGCGATCGTTAACGAGATAACGCTGGCTCCTCGACCCGCTTCCCCTGGGACTAACGTCCCAAGTCGAAACCGATCAGCCCCTCTTGAGTTGTCGAACTGCTGGGCAGTCTACGGGATGCAGCAAGCAGGCGCTGCAGGTTATTCCCCGGACGGTGTCCCCAGCAGCGCGGCCGCGTTGCTCCAGCACACCGCACGCAGCCACTCCTCCCCCAGCCCGAGCCGCTCCAGGCCGCGCAGCTGCTCGAGGTAGGCGTAGGGGATGTTCGGGAAGTCCGAGCCCAGCAGCACCTTGTCGCCGAGGTCGCCCAGGCGCGCGACCAGGTCGGCCGGGTAGGGCCCGCCCATCTCCTCGAAGAAGGCGGTGAACGCCATCGTGGTGTCGAGGCGGACCCGCTCGTGGCGCTCGGCGAGGTCGAGGAACTCGGCGTACTCCGGCGCCCCCATGTGGGCGATCACCAGGCACAGGCGCGGGTGCCTGGCCAGCAGCTCGGCGACCGGACCGGGCCCGGTGTGCTCGGTGGGGACGGGCCCCGACCCGGCGTGCAGCACCACCGGCGTGCCCGCCTCCGCGAGCACCCCCCAGGCGGCGTCCAGCAGCGGGTCGGTGACGTGGAAGGCGCCGACCTGGACGTGGACCTTGAAGACCTCGGCCCCCTGCGCGATGCGGCGCTCGACGTACGCCGCGGCGCCGGGCTCGGGGAAGAGCGTCGCGCAGTGCAGCGCCTCGGGCACCCGCGCGGCGAAGCCGGCCGCCCAGTCGTTGAGGAACTCCGCCATCTGCGGCTTGTGGGCGTAGGGCAGGGCGGTGAAGCGGCGTACGCCGAGCGCGCGCAGCGTGTCGACGAGAGCGTCGTCGGTGTCGCGGTAGCGCAGCGGCCAGGGCCGGCCGATCAGCGGGCCGGCCGCGTCGAACTCCGCGCGGACCTTGGCCGTCACCCGCGGCGGCAGGAAGTGGGTGTGGATGTCGAAGAGCCCCGGCAGCGCGAGGTCCCGCCAGAAGGCGCGGGTGGCCGCCAGCGGCTCGTCGGTCACCGTCAGTCCATGCCCTTGAGGTGGCGACCCAGCGCCGCCTCCTTCTCCCGGTTCGCGGTGCGCTCGGCGATCGTCTGGCGCTTGTCCCACGACTTCTTGCCCTTGGCCAGCGCGATCTCGATCTTGGCGCGGCCGTCCTTGAAGTAGATCGACAGCGGCACCACGGTCAGCCCCTTCTCGTTGACGCGGCGCTCGATCTTGTCGATCTCCTGGCGGTTGAGCAGGAGCTTGCGCTTGCGGCGCGCGGAGTGGTTGGTCCACGTGCCCTGGCTGTACTCGGGGATGTGGACCCCGTGCAGCCACGCCTCGCTCGCGTCGATCTCGACGAACCCGTCGACCAGCGACGCGCGCCCGGCGCGCAGCGACTTCACCTCGGTGCCGACGAGCACCATGCCCGCCTCATAGGTGTCCTCGATGTGGTAGTCGTGGCGAGCCTTCTTGTTCTGCGCGACCATCTTGAGGCCCTGCTCCTTGACCATGCACCCATTCTCTCAAGTCGTGGCAAGCCGGTTGATCAGAGCCAGTTCATCGGGTTGGTCGCCGTGCCGTTGACCATCACCGTGTAGTGCAGGTGGCAGCCGGTCGACCAGCCGGTGTTGCCCACGTAGCCGATCACCTGGCCGCGCTGGACGCGCTGTCCCGGGCTCACGACGTAGCGGGTGGCGTGGTTGTAGATGGAGGCCAGACCGACGCCGCGGACCAGTCCGTGGTCGAGGATCAGGCGGTTGCCGTAGGCGGTCTGGTAGTAGCGCGAGGCGACCCGGCCGTCGGCGGCGGCGTACAGCGCCTGCCCGCAGCCCGCACCGAAGTCGGTGCCGTCGTGCAGGGACTGGTAGCCGTAGATCGGGTGGGTGCGCATCCCGTACGACGAGGTGACCGAGGCGCCGCGCACGGGCCAGCTCAGGTATCCCCCGGGGTTGCCGACCGGTCCGCCTCCGCCCGCCTGGCGGCGCGCCTGCGCGGCCCGGCGGCGCAGCATCTCCGAGATCCGCTCCTCCTGGCGCTCGAGGCGCTCCAGGACCTGGCGGTCCCGGGCCTTGACCCGGTTGGCCTGCTGAGCGGCGGTGCGCTGGCTGACGACCTTGGACCGCACGCTGGCGGTGGCCGCCTGCGCCTGCTGGGTCACCTCGGTCATCGTGACCAGGTGCTCGGCGGCCGCCTCACGCTGGGTGGCGACCTCGTCGCGGGCCCGCTCGACCGTCTGCTCGCGCACCCCGAGCAGCACCTCGGTGGCACGCAGCTCGTCGTAGGCGCGGGTCTCGTTGCCCACGATCACGTCACGGGCCCGGGCACCACGAGTCAGGTCGGAGGGGTCCTCCGCGCCGAGCGCCGAGGCGAAGGCCAGCAGCTCGGGGTCGCCCTGCTTGTAGAAGGACGTGACCACGCCGGCGACGACGCCGCGCTGGTCCTCCAGCTCGCCCCGGCTGGCCTTGAGGGCCGAGCGGGCGCTGACCAGACGGCTCTGCGCGCGGGCCAGGGCCGCCTTCATCTGGGCGTCCTTGACGCGGGCCTCGCCGAGCCGGGCCCGGGCCTTGGCCTGGGCCGCGCGGGCCTCGGCCAGGGCGCTCTGGGCAGCGCCGAGCCGGGCGGACGCCCGGCGCCAGGCGGCGCTGGACTCCTCGAGGTGGTCGTGGGCGCGGTCGATCTGCTTCTCGACCTTGCGCTGCTTGCCCGTGAGGTCGTCAGGGGCGGCTGCGGAGGCGGAGGAGAGGCTGGAGATGGAGGCTGCGGGGGACGTGAGCGCGCCAAGCGCCAGAGCCAACGCTGCGGTAGCAGCGGGCAGGCGACGGTGCGCGGCACGGGGGAAGGATCGCACCGGTAGACCTTCGGTTGTCACGAGAACATGGACGCGACGACCGTAACCGAGCGGAGTCAGACTTTGAGGTATTTGCGGGTCAGCACGAGTGTCGGAAGCAGCGTGAGCACCGGGCCGAGCGCGGCCACGGCCAGAACCGCCCACCAGTACTCCTCCATGCCGATCCACGGCATGAACTTCAGCGAGTCGCCGGCGCGCTCGTGGATCCCGAAGTACATGAAGCCCCCCAGCGCCCCGGCGGCCAGCGCCACCCCGATCAGCGCGGTGACCACGGCCTCGAGCAGGAACGGCAGCGCGATGTAGAGGGTGGAGGCGCCGACCAGGCGCATGATGCCGATCTCCTTGCGCCTCGCGAAGGCGGCCAGCCGGATCGTGTTGCCCACCAGCAGCAGCGCGGCGAGCACCAGGAACGCGGCGGTGCCCAGCGCTGCCCACTGCAGGGCGTTGATGGAGCCGTAGATCGGCTCGAGGACGTCGCGCAGGTCACGGATGCCGGAGACGCCGTCGAGGCCCTGGACGGCGCTGACGACGCCCTCGTACTCGTCGGGGTCCTTCAGCTCGATCCAGATCGACTCGGGCATCGCCTCGGCGGTGGCGGCCGGATTGGGTCCATCGAACTTGTCGGGGCCGAGCAGCTCCTTGACCTTCTCGAAGGCCTCCTCCTTGGACTCCACGTGGGAGCCGGCGACCTCGGGGCTCTCCTCGATCTTGTCCAGGATCGCCTCCTTCTGCACGTCGGTCACCTCCCCGGCACAGGCCGGGTTGTCGTCCTGCGCGGTGCACAGCCAGACCGTGATCTGGAGCTGGCTGCCCCAGTGGTCGGCGGCCTTGGTGGCCTGCTGGTTGAGCAGTACGCCGAGACCGACGAGGGTGAGCGAGACGAAGAGCGTGAGCACGACCGCGATGTGCATGGACAGGTTGCGGCGCAGGCCCTGGCCGAGCTCGGAGAAGACGTAGCGGAGCTGCATGGAGGAGAGACTCTCTTCGGGGGGAAGGGACGATCAGTTCTGGAAGCCGTAGACGCCCTGGGCCTGGTCACGGATGACGTGGCCGTCTTCGAGCTCGATCACGCGCTTGCGCATCTGGTCGACGATGCCGGCGTCGTGGGTGGCCATCAGCACCGTGGTGCCGGTCCGGTTGATCCGGTCCAGCAGCTTCATGATGCCCACCGACGTCGTGGGGTCGAGGTTTCCGGTCGGCTCGTCGGCGATCAGGATCATCGGCCGGTTCACGAACGCCCTCGCGATCGCGACGCGCTGCTGCTCGCCGCCGGAGAGCTCGTCGGGCAGCCGGTCACCCTTGCCCTCGAGGCCGACCAGCTCGAGGGTCTCGGGGACCAGCGCGTTGATCTCCTTGCGGGGCTTGCCGATCACCTGCAGGGCGAAGGCGACGTTCTCGTTGACGGTCTTGTTGGGCAGCAACCGGAAGTCCTGGAAGACCGTGCCGATGTCGCGGCGCAGCCGGGGCACCTTCCAGCTCGCGAGCCGGTTGATCTCCTTGCCTGCCACGTACACCCGGCCGCTGGTGGGCCGGGTCTCACGCAAGGTCAGGCGCAGGAACGTCGACTTGCCCGAACCGGAGGCGCCGACCAGGAAGACGAACTCGCCCTTGTCGACATCGACCGAGATCTGGTCGAGCGCGGGGCGGCCCTGGCCGGGGTAGGTCTTGGTGACCTTCTCGAAGCGAATCACTGGGCCGAGAGTAGCCGAGAGACGGTCGCGATCCCCGCACCCGCGCCCTCTCGGAGAGCCTCAGCGACGTATGTTTGGCCACATGCCCCGCGTCCTGTCCGCCCTCGCCTGCCCGGCTCTGCTGAGCCTGGTGCTGGCCGGCGTGTCCGGGTGCACCGGCGGCGCTGACGACGCGCCGAGCGCGGAGGCCAGCGCGGTGAGCACGCCGTTGCGCGACCTCGACACCACCACGCTGGCGGTGCCTCGCGCCGAGTTCTGCGACGCGATCCCCCCGGCGGCCGTCGAGGAGGCGCTCGGCGACCCGGTCGACGCCACGGCGCACTACGGCAACGGTGACACCGCCCAGCTGACCGACGGCGTCGAGGACGTCTCGCACGAGCTCGGCTGCGTGTTCACCGCCGAGGACGGGGCCCAGGCCCGGGCGTGGGTGTTCGTCCCCCCGGTCACCCAGGCGCGCGCCAGGCGGCTGGTCCGCGAGCTGGGCCGCGCGCAGGGCTGCCGGGTGGTCGCGGACGCCCCGGCGTTCGGCGCCCCGAGCCTCGCCCGGGTGTGCGACGCCGCGGGCGATAGGCCGGCCGAGGCGTCGTTCCGCGGGCTGTTCGGCGACGCGTGGCTGACCTGCTCGGTCTCCGAGCCGGGCGCCGAGGCCGACGCGCTGCTGGAGCGCGCCGACGCGTGGTGCGTCAACGTCGCCACCAGCGTCGCCGGCTGAGCCGCGACTAGTTCGCCTCGGCCTTGTCCATGCCGCGACGCCAGCGGATGCCGGCCTCGAGGAACGGGTCGATGTCGCCGTCGAAGACGGACTGCGGGTTGCCCGACTCGTAGCCGGTGCGCAGGTCCTTGACCACCTGGTAGGGGTTCAGCACGTAGTTGCGCATCTGGTCGCCCCACGACGCCTGGACGTCGCCGCGCAGGCCGTCGAGGTGGGCCTTCTCCTCGGCCTTCTTCAGCGCGAGCAGCTTGGCCTTGAGCACGACCATGGCGCTGGCCTTGTTCTGCAGCTGGCTCTTCTCGTTCTGGCAGCTGACCACCGTGCCGGTGGGGATGTGGGTCAGCCGGACCGCGGAGTCGGTGGTGTTGACCGACTGCCCGCCCGGGCCGCCGGAGCGGTAGACGTCGACGCGGATCTCGTCGTCGGGAACCTCGATCTCGTCGGTCTGCTCGAGCACGGGGACGACCTCGACGGCGGCGAAGCTGGTCTGGCGCCGGCCCTGGTTGTCGAAGGGGCTGATCCGCACCAGGCGGTGGGTGCCCGCCTCCACCGAGAGCGTGCCGTAGGCGTACGGCGCGTGGATGGCGAAGGTGGCGGACTTGAGCCCGGCCTCCTCGGCGTAGGAGGTGTCGAAGACCTCGACCGGGTAGCCGTGCTGCTCGGCCCAGCGGATGTACATCCGCATCAGGGTCTCGGCGAAGTCGGCCGCGTCGACGCCGCCGGCGCCGGCGCGGATCATCACCAGCGCCTCGCGGGCGTCGTACTCGCCGGAGAGCAGGGTGCGGACCTCCAGGCCGTCGACGGCCTTGGTGATCTTCTCCAGGTCACGGTCGACCTCGGCCAGCGAGTCGGCGTCGCTCTCGTCCTGGGCGAGCTCGACCATGATCGCGAGGTCGTCGATGCGCTCGCTGAGCTCCACGAACCGGTCGACCTGACCCTGGAGCAGCGAGAGCCGCCCGGTCACCCGGGTCGCGTTGGCCTGGTCGTCCCACAGGTCGGGTGCGGCCACCTCCTCGCCGAGCCGCCCGATCTCGACGCGCATCGCGTCGATGTCGAGCACCTGCTCGATGGTGTGCATCGTCGCCTGGAGCTGCTTGATCTTCTGGTCATAATCGGGGCCTGCCACGTCAACCAAGGTTACGTCACTTCGGCTAACAGTCGGCCCGTGCCGGTGCGATGGGGGTGGATGGGACTGTCTGGGCAAGCGTCACCCCCATCGCCGACGGAACGTGGGGCGCCCCCCGGTGACCGGCAAGTAACTGGAGATTCCCGTGCACCTGGTGCGTGCGATCCTCCAGTTACCTGCGGGTAGGCGTGCCCCACACACTCCGCTGCACCCCCGACGCCAACGGGAAATGCCCCTCGGCCCGACCCGCTCCCGGCGCTAACCAGCCAGACTCGCCTGCGAACGTGGGCGCCCCCAGGTGACCGGCAAGTAACTGGAGATTCCCATTCACCTGGTGCGTGTGATCCTCCAGTTACCTGCGGGTAGGCGCAGCGGGCGGCAAAAGTAGCGCCGACTCGCGCCCACTCGGGTGCGAGGTAGCGCCGACTCGCGGGTTTCGGCGCGGCGTCAGCTGGCGGGGTGCGGGACCGGGCAGCCGGACGGGAAGGTGCCGAGCTGCTCCACGTCGTACCCGTCGGGGTAGCTGCGGATCCAGGACAGGTCCTCGATCGCCTTGCCCCTCACCCGGGCGGGGAAGAGCCGCAGCACCTTGCCGCGCGCTCGGAGGGCGGCGCGGGAGGCCCGCACCACCGCAGCCGGGGGCTCGTCGTAGCGGAACGCGGTGAGCAGGGGACGGTCCATCAACGACCGGCTGAACACCTCGACCGCACCCGCGGCGAAGGCGGGGTAGAAGGTCTGCATCAGTGCCATCGTCGAGTCGGCCACGGCGCGGGCGCCTCGGTCGAAGGCGAAGTGCTCGGCCTCGTAGGCGTCCATGAAGTCGGCGAAGCCGGCGTAGGTCTCGGGGATGTCACCGATGTTCATGTGCCGGCCGAGGCGGCGGTAGTAGTTGACCGAGGCACGCACCTCGTTGTCGCTCAGCGGGCGCTTGCCGTAGTCGTCGAGCCAGCGCTTGGGCACGACCACGAACGTCGCCAGCACGTAGCGCATCTCGTGGTCGGGGATGTCGTAGCTGCGGTGCATCTGGTTGATCCGCCGGATCGCGGCCCGCGCGCGGGGGTCCTCGAAGCCGTGGCGGACCGGCGGCTCGAGCAGCAGCGCGGTGTCGTCGTAGCGCTTCTGCACCTGGCCGGTGAACTGGCCGGTCTCGAACAGCAGCCGCCCCACCCCGGGTACGGCGTAGGTGCGGAAGAGGGCGAAGCTCAGCGCCTGGTTCATGTCCCAGGGGAACTCGTGCATCACCACGTTGCGATAGATCTCGACGTAGTCGCGCTCGGGGTCGAGGGAGTCGTTGAGGACCTTCCAGTGATCGCGCTTCATCGCGCCAGACTAGAGCGGACGCTCTACTCCGTAAAGGGGTCGGCGAGGGTGCTCGATAGCCTGTGGCCGTGCGCGCCCCTCTGCAGTCTCGAAGCTCGTCCTCGGCGGACCGGATGCTCGACGCCACGCTGGACCTGCTCGCCGCGGGTGGCCTGCAGGCGGTCACCGTCGCGGCGGTCGCCCGGGCGGCCGGGACGTCCAACGGCTCGCTGTACCACCGTTTCCGCGACCGCACCGGCCTGCTGCTGGCCGTTCAGGAGCGCGCGCTGAGCGCCATCGAGGAGAGCACCGCGGCGGCCTTCGCGCGCGCCGACGCCGAGCCCGACGACGAGCGGGCGCTGGCGCTGCTGGCCCGCGAGGCGCTCGGCATCTTCGCCGAGCACCGGGCCGCGATGCGGGCGTTCCTGGTCGAGGGCCAGGGCACCGGGGACTTCACCGAGCGCAACCTGCGCAGCAGCCGGCTGCTCGCCGGCGCGGTGGTGGGCTGGCTGCAGCAGCGCTTCGGCGCGACCGCGCCCGACGCCGAGGCGGCCTGGCGGATCCTCTTCGCGCTGGGCGCCTCGCAGGCCCTGTTCGAGGACGATCAAACCACCGCCTCCCCCGGCACGCTGGGCGGCGACGACTTCGCGGACGCGGTCGCGCGCGCGGTGGCGGCCGTCGTACGCCGCTGAGGGCGCCCGGGTTCGGCGGCTGCCTCAGCGCTTCGCGCCGAGGACCTGCGCGACGTACCAGCGGCCGCCCCGCTTCACCGCTCCGATGCCGACGAGTCGGTGGCTCGGGTTGAGCAGGTTCTGGCGGTGCCCGGCCGAGCGCATCCAGCCGCGGTTCACCACGGCCCTGCCGTTGGGGTAGCCGACCGCGACGTTCTCCCCCACGCTGCGCAACCCGCACGCGCGCAGCACCCGGGTGAGGTCCTGGTGGAAGATCCGCCGCTGCCGCGCCATCTTCAGCGCCTGCCGGTCAGCCTGGCGCTCGAGGCAGCGGTTGACGACCAGGGCCCTGGGGCCGCGGCGTTGGCGCTGCCGGTTGGTCGCCTTGACGGCCTGGTTCTCGTAGCGCTCCGGGGTCAGCGTGGTGCGCTCCTGCGTGGCCTGGGCGGGCGTGGTCGACGTCGGGACCAGCAGCGTCGCTGCCGTCAGGGCCAGGGTCACGCCGAGCTGCTTGCTGGGGAACAACGTTCCTCCTTGGTTGGAGCGAGTGCAGCGTCCCATCGTGGCAAGCCCGCGCACCCTGCCCAACCCCCACCGGCGCCGAGGGTGGGACGCGCCACACTCAGCGCTCGATGGTCACCACCGCCGATCCCTGGGCGCCGATCGTGGCGCTGCCCGGGGAGCCGGGCAGGCTCAGCGGCAGGTCCAGCGGGGCCCGGATCTGGACCACGATCCGCTCCGCGTCCGCGCGCACCTGGTAGGTCAGGCCCGGGTAGCGCCGATAGGCGTCGGTGGCGCGCAGGTAGTCGGCGACCGCGGCCCGCGCCCCGGGGGCGGCCTGGGCGAGCCGGTCGTCGGCGAGCCCGGTCGTGTACGTCTCCTGACCCCGGGCGCCACCGTCGGCACCGTGCAGGGCGGCGCCGTCGGCGAGGGTCGCGAGCCCCTGACGCTGGAGGTAGGCGGCCGAGGCGTCGACCACCACGGCGACGGCCAGCAGCAGGATCGTCACGAAGCCGATGATCATCAGCGACGTCTGACCGCGCTCGTCGCCGGAGCTCGAGCGGCCCATCTCAGCGCTCCTGGAACTGGCCGACGGGCACGGAGTGGGTGGCGTCGAGGCGGAACGTCGGGGCGCCGCCACCGAACAGGGCGGGCGCCAGCGGGAGCCTCACCTGCGAGTCGATGCGCACGGTGATCACCGAGGTGCCGCTGTGGCAGTCGCCCGGGTCCGGACGGCAGCTGACGTGGAGGTCGAGCGGTGCGTCCTGGAGGCCTTGGTCCGCGAGCGCACGACGCGCGACCGACCGGGCGTCGCGCTCGCCGGCCGCGTCGTTCTCGGCCAGCGCGTAGGCGCGGGCGGCGGCCCGCGAGGCCGCCGTGACCGCGAACGCGCCGCGCTGCACCTCGAAGACCGAGAGCATCAGGTAGACCAGCGGCACCAGCAGCAGGAGCCCCAGCCAGATCAGCTCGACCAGCGCGCTGCCCTGCTCGCCGCGCCGGCGGCTCACCGCTCCTCCTCGACCGCGTGCCCGCTGACCTCCAGCGCGACGCCCGGACCCCACAGCCCCAGCGGCGGCACCGAGGCGCGCACCGTCACCACCACGCCGGGGGCGCCGTCCACCGACGTCTGCCGGGCCGTGACGTCACTGGCGTAGCGGCCCGAGAGCGCCCCGGTGATCTCCGCCCGGGTCCGCGCCGCCCCGTCCGCCGGGCCGGCGTCGAGGGTGCCGGCGTGACGGGCGCCCTCCGAGGCGGCCGAGGCGAGCGTGTTGCGCACGTGCAGGACGAGCCCGACCTGCAGGATCCCCAGCACGAGCGGGACGAGCACGACCATCACCAGCACGAAGTCGACCACCGCGGACCCCTGCTCGTCCGTCCCGGCCTGTCGGCCGGCCCCGGACACGCTCAGCCGCCGCCGACGCCGGCGAGCGCGCTCTTGAGCATCTGGTTGAGCTGGGGCCGGGCGATGGCGAGCAGACCGCCGACGAGACCGGCGGTCATCACCGTGATCATCACCCAGCCCGGCACGTCCCCGCGCTCGTCGCGCTCGGGTGCCCTCGGCAGGCTCAACAGGACGTAGAGGCGGGTCATCGCCAGCGAGATCGGGTCCATGGGTTCCTCTTCTCATCGTGGTCTGTGGGTCAGGGGGCGGTGAGGCTGAGCCCGACGACGCCGGGCCAGAACGCGAACGTCCTTAGCGCGTTGCAGGTATGCTGAAACGGTGTCCCGAGCCAAGCGCGCAGTCATCTACACCCGCATCTCCCGCGATGACTCGGGAGAGGGAGCCGCGAACCAGCGGCAGGAAGAGGACTGCCGCAAGTGGGCCGACCTCCGGGGCTGGGACGTCGTCGCGGTCGAGGCGGACATTTCCATCTCCGGTTACTCGGGGACGGAACGCCCCGCCTGGAACCGAGTGCTCGACATGGTCCGAGACGGTGAGGTTGACCTCGTCATCGCGTGGCACATGGACCGACTAACCCGCTCGATGGTCGAACTAGAGAAGTTGATCCTGGTCGCTGACGAACACGGCGTGGGCGTCTCTACCGTCACTGGAGACATCGACCTAACCACTGATGTGGGACGCATGGTCGCTCGCATCCTTGCCGCTGTTGCCCGGGCTGAAGTCGAACGCAAGGGCGCGCGCCAGAAGCGCGCAAACGAGCAACGAGCCCGTCAGGGGGTATTCAAGAGCACGGGCTTTCGAGCCTTCGGATACACGACGCAAGGTGAAGTCGTCGAAACCGAAGCCACCCTGATCCGAGAGGCCGCCGAAGACGTACTGAACGGGGCTCCCTTGCGGTCGATAGTGCGTCGCTGGAAGGACTTACAGATCCCGACGCCTCGGAGCCGGAAGAACATGGACGGGTGGACCCACAACAGCGTGCGGAGCATCCTGCTCAACCCTAGGAACGCTGGCCTGGCCGTCTACAACGGGGAGGTGGTTGGCAAAGGGAAGTGGGAACCCATTCTTTCGGAAGAGACCCACATCCTCCTCGTAGCGACCTTGACCCATTCCTCACGTTCCCGGGGAGACAAGACCCTCGGCAACAAGCCCAGAAACCTGCTGTCCGGCATCGCTCGCTGCGGAGAGTGCGGCTGGACAGTCGAGGCAGGGTCAAGCAATGGCCGGAAGGTCTATAAGTGCTCCAACCCCGTCGGCGACCACATCACGACTCACCGAGAGGATGCGGACAACATCGTGCGGACATCCCTCGCGCTCGCGGTTGGCTTGACCATTCCCGGCACGCTCACCAAAGCACGGGACAAGACGATCTCCTCGGACCTGTGGTCTGAACGCGAGCGGATCAACACTCGGCTCGACAAACTGACCGTCTCCTGGACCGAAGGGGTTATCAACGACCGCATGTTCGAGGCTGGCTCCACGTCCCTGCAAGAGCAACTCGAAGAGGTAGAGGGCCGGATCGAGGACGCGGCTCGGGAGCCCGAGGACACCAACCTTCGTTGGGAGGAGGCTCGCAACTTCCTCGCGCTCGACTTGTGGGGTCAGCGACGGGTGCTCGAAGACCTTGCAGAGATCAAGTTGTGGCCTAAGAACCGTAAGCGCAACCTGCCAATGAAGCAGCAGGTCACAGTGCACGTGACTGACATGCGTGGCCGGACGTGGGCAGCCCTCGACGAGCGCCATGGAGGCGCCCTGGCACCGTCAGCGGCCACCTACGAAGCCCTCGCTGACATCCTCGTACGTGAGCAGCCCCAGAACATCACCTCGCTTGCCGGGGCCGCTCAGTGGCTAGTGGAGAACGGGCACACCGATCGCGCCCCAAGCGGCTTGCCCGGACGACTCTCACCGCTCGTTAGATACGTCCGAGGCGCTACCAGGGGCCCCCGTGGCTGGCAGAGGAAGGCCATGCCCTCCGTAGATCCCTTTAGTGGCTAACGTGGCAGCATGACGCGCTCCTCTCCACCCCCGGCCACCCCCGGCAGGCAGAGCGCGATGCAGAAGCAGAAGACGAAAGACACCGCGCCAGAGAGGGCTATTCGGCGCGCCCTGCGAGCACGCGGACTCACCGGCTATCGGAAGCAAGTGCGCCCCCTCTCAGGGGTACGACGGACTGTGGACCTCGCGTTCGTAGGCGCTCGTGTCGCCGTGGATGTTCGCGGGTGCTTCTGGCATGGCTGTCCTGATCACTCCCGCCGAGGAGCGGCGAACGCAGACTGGTGGACCACCAAGTTAGAGGGCAATGTTGCCCGGGACCTCGACACGGAGCGCAGGTTGAGAGATGCCGGCTGGGTGGTGCTGGTTGCCTGGGAACACGAGGATCCGGACCTCGTTGCTGAGCGTGTTCAGCAAGCCGTAGCAGAACGTCAGCCCCGGCGGCGCAAAGCCAGCGCGCCCGACACTCCAAACGCAACCCGAGAGGAGGCGCTGGAGGCTTGGCAGCGGTTCTATGGGGACGGGACCTAGGCGGGGCCGGTCAGCGCGTACCAACTCCCGCTGGGAGAGAGAGGTTCGGGCTCAACCGTCGGAAGAGACTCAACTCCCACTAGTTGGCCACTTGGCATTCCCGAGAGCGTCTTGGCCACGTGCTCACGGGCCGCGCTTTGCCACTCACCTTGCGACTTCTGGTTCGGCAGGCTGACCTGTGACCAAAGAACCGGCTCTTTTTGCCCCCTGGGGACGCTGTAGCGGCCGGGATGGAGTGTGTCCCAAGGCGACAACTCCTCGTTGCGGTTGCCACCCTGAGCGTGCTTGCCGAAACCCTCGCCGACGACATTCCACACGGGTGCGAACTTCTTGATGAGGATGGACTCACCCAGGGGTATCCAGATGTCCTGGACCACGAGCCACCTGAAGTAGAAGTCATCGACATGAAGGTTCGTTGCCTGAGTCACCGATGTGCGGTGCTCCCGCAGGCGGCTATAGAGAGCGGACGAGTTCGTCTCCACGACCAGACCCTTGCGCCCTCCACGGGGCACCGCCTTGCCGACGTAGATCGGAACGCCCACCGCCCCGTCAGCGAGGCCCTCATTCGCCGCCCCTAGGGCCTCGTAGGGGGCTTCAGATCCCACGTAGTACATCGCGTACACGCCAGCGCCCCGAAACGCCTGCAACTGAGTCGCCTTCGTCGGACGTGCACTCAGGAGTGCATTGCCCACGCTCTCAGCGAGGTGAACCATGTCTAGCGGGTTGAAGCCCTCAGGTGTCTCCGTCACGCCAAGACGCTAGCGTGCGCCCCCTCGCCCGTCAGGCGCTTGCAGCATTCCTCTTCTTCGAGGCACGCTCACGCAGGTCAGCCACTTGCAAGTGATCCGCCACGCTCTGCGCGACCTTCTGTGCGAGAAGGACCGGAACCGCGTTGCCCAGTTGTCGCATGGCTTCCCCCCAGGCCCCGTGAAGTTCGTAGCCGTCGGGGAACGTCTGGATGCGGGCGCTCTCGCGCACGGTGAAGTATCGGATCGATCCATCGGGGTTACGCAGCATGTTTTCCCCCCCTGGAACTCCATGGCCCCCCGCCTTGAGCGCCTTCGAGGGCATGTCCACCGGAGAACCGGTGTGGCCAGGGTAGGAGCGGGCGCCTGGCTGGAGAATGTGGTTCTTGTACTTGCGACTCCCACTGAGTGTTGGCGTGGGAAGGTCTGAGATGGCGTCTCGCACTGTCTGCCAGGGAGCACCCAACTCGGTCGCATCTAAAAGGCCCCGAAGCGCAGCGACCCGGTTGATCAGTCGTGGACTCAGAGGCACTTGGTCGCCCTTGGCCACTCGGTGCCGCTCCCAGTAGTCGCCGCTCACCCATTGGTCGTAGAGCAGAGCGTCGTACGAGTGGGAGGCCTTCGGGAAGGCCCACTCGGCATCGAGGTCAGAGCGGAAGCCGACGATGAAAACGCGGTGCCGCTGCTGGGGCACTCCGTAGTCCGCCGCGTTCACGAGGGTCGGCACCACGTTGTAGCGGAGGCCGTCGGCGCTCGCCGTTGTGTGCTCGACCTGGAGTCGGTTGTAATGATCAACCCACAACTCCCCGTCTCGACTGACGATCTCGGGGTGCTGAAGTTGGAGCTGGATGTACTGGAAGTAGTTGGCGAAGGCGGTCCGCGTTAGCCCCCGGACGTTCTCCAGGATGAAAGCCTTCGGCTGGAGAGTGCGGATCACTTCGATGGCGGCCGGGAACATGTCCCTCTTGTCGTCGGCCGCCCGAGCCTTGCCCCCCATGCTGAAGGGTTGGCATGGGGGCCCCCCGGTGACGACATCGACGGTGGCATCCAGTTTCGACCAGTCGACACCCCTGACATCACCCTCATGGACGCGCCACGGCCCAACTAGTGGGTACCCGGCTGCCTTGTTCTGCCGCACGGTGTCACAGGCCCACCGATCCCACTCGACGACAACCTCAGGGTGGAAGCCAGCCGCCTCTCCACCGAGAGCTAGTCCACCAGCACCTGCGAAGAGTTCCACGGATCGCACGCCACGGACAATACCGTCGCGGGCCCGAGGGCCGGTCATCGACGCTCCACCCTCGCACGTAAAGCCAGACAGGTCTCCGCGAGCACCTACGGCGCCATCACGGACACACGTTGCGACACCGAGAGTGCCCGCTTCTGGCGTCCTAGCCGCACACGGCGTGAGCACAGAGACCTGACGCTGGACAAGCCGCTGCTCGGCCACGACACATGGCTGCACCGAACCATCACAGCCCCCCGACCCACCGGGATATCGGTTTGGCAGCCCCCTCGCGCTCACATCTCCCACCCGTTACGTCCGCGCACGAGCCTTGCGCAGATGGAGGTGCAGCGTGCTCTCCGGCTTGCCGGTCACCTCCGCGAGGACCTGGATAGGACGATGCGGCTCGATCTGCTCAATGAGTCCAGCAATCGCGAGCAGATGGTCGTAGTAGTCCGGCGAGACCCGTGGGCCCGACGGCATCCGTCGCACCCGCTCTCTGACCTCGTCCATCGGATCGAGGCCGTCCAGCCCTCGCGTTCGGGCCGGGATCTCCTGAGCCATCCGAGTGAGAACGGACTGCGCATCGGCCAACACAGGAGAGGTCACACCACGTTCGGCACGTTCATTTTCCCGGCGCACTCGAGTGATCCCTACCCTCCCCGGCGCCGTCGCGGGAGCGTTCGGCATCAGCCCATCCCACCTCGCGGTCACTCGGGCCAGCCCGTTGACGCCAGTGGCGCTCAGCACGTAGTGCGGTTGTCCCTTGCCGGCGGGCTTCGGCTCGCCCCAGACGATCTCAGTCACAGAGGAATCCTAGAGCACGAACGTTAGACTCCCCAAGTTGTAGAGTCCATGATGCTTGCGCTATGTTTGCCCAGTCGGACTGAAGCCGACCGCACCCACCACCGGAGGCACATGACCACACCCAACCAACAACCTGAAGGAGCACCGCTTGCCAACCATCGACCTCACCGAGCACGAGGCAACCAACCGCACAGCAGCGCCCCCCGGCGCGACACTGTCCGCCGCCGAGCGCGAAACAACGGTCAACCTGTCGGATGCCGACGACATCGTGCGGATCTGGTCCGCGCAGCGCAGCGTGATCACGGCTCTGCGCCGCAAGCCCCAGCACTTCACCGAGGTCGCCAGTGGCCAGCACGGCATCACGCCGTGGGCTGAGTTCGTCACTGTCACCGACCGGTGGAGCCTCGCCACAGGAGCGAAGCGCAAGGGAACACCCCGCCCGAACCTGCGAACCCTGGGAACACCGTCATTGACGGCGCTGACGGACCCTGACGGCGACGCCAGAGCAGAGGCAACGCAGTGAGCACGTACCGCGATCGAGTCGGGCAGAAGATCGGGAGTATCGAGGTGCTTGCCGATCACGGCAGGACCAAGCGGCAGCGGCGAGGCGGGCGGCGGGTGATCTGGCGCTGCTTCGACCATGCCACCGAGCGCGAGCACTACCTCCTGACGTCGGAACTCATCCGGCGCGATCGGGAGCGACTCGCCGCGAGCGAATGATGTCGAGGACCTTCAACGACAGGGTCGAGTCAAGGCGAATGGCACTCTCCGAGCGAGGGTTCCCGGCATCAGCGGAGCATGCCCACCCGGTGGGCCAGGCAGCGCTTTGGTACCGGGACGTGACACTCCACCAACCTCGCAGCGGCCGCGACGTAGGTCGGCAGGTCGCTCGCCTGTGCGGAAACGGCACGGAGGTTCAGTTGCCGTGGAGATCACTCGCAGACGCCGTAGGCCAGCGTGACAAGGCGGGGAGACTCCGCGCCTACACCGAGCGGGGAGTGTCCTCCCTGAGCGACGCCGGGTGGCTACGCGTCGTGACAGACGGGCGAGGACGTGGGGCGAGGACCACGTTCTCTCTGGCCCCGGGTGATCGGCAGGAAGATCACGTCCCGAACAACAAATGGCCATAAGTAGTAACCGCGTCTCCGAGGCCTCGTCATGTACGGCATACGGCAGCGCGCCGCAGGCGCAGAGTCGTGCTCCCGTCCTGCACGAGCGGAGGCGAGGCGGCAGAGGCAGAGGCAGAAGTAGAGGTAGGTGTGGGCCTAACCCATAGACGTCTTTGCCCCCGAAGGGGGCGTCACGGGGTTAACCCACACCAGAGAAGGACGATGCGCCCCCGAAGGGGGCATAGACCGGCTTCCCCCGGACGCGAGATCGCGCCTTTGCCGACATGGCCCAACCCCGGCATCCGCCACTGCGCCTTGCGGCGTGTCAGTCATGCAGTACAAGTCCGATCCAGAAACCAGAAAGGAGGTGCATGACGGGCGGACCAGCCGCCCCGAAGTTCAAGGAGTTCACAACCGTGGCAGACACCTACGCCGCCAACATCGTCACTCGCCTCCGCAACGGCCTACTGGCCGAGCCCTGGGAGCCCTGGGAGCCCTGGGAGCACCTTGCTCCCCTCACCCGCCGCCGACGCTGGCCCGCACCCCTGGCCGTGCGCGTCCACCCGTCCTACCGGGCCAACCGCGCCACGCGGCGCTGACGCACACCAACACCTCTACCCCACCCCTCCGGGGGCCGCTGTCGCGCGCCCTCACACCGAAAGGAACCATCACCGTGGCCAACAAGCCCAAGAACCCTGCGACGACCTTCGCCGAGCGAGTCGCACAGAGCAAGACCGAACTCACCGAGGCGGAGGCTGAGCACAAGGCCGCCGAGAGCGCGCTCACCCTGGCTGAGGATGTCGTGGCCACGATGCGCCAGGGCCGCCGAGCCGGTGACAAGTCGGCGACGCCCGAAGACCTCGCTGCGGCCCGTGCACGGGTCACGTTCGCCGAGGACGACCTCACGTACGCCAAGACCCGCCTAGCGAAGGCGCGGCGCGACCTGCTCAACGACGACACCACCATCGCCACCGTTCTGGCCGACGCCCTGCGGGCACTGCCGAGCCTCGATGTCTTCGACGTGGTCGCCACCGCCGAGATGCCGAAGATGCCCGAGTCGCTGACCAAGCCGACGCTGCACCTTGTGCAGACCGAGGCACCCGTCCACGACACCATTTCCGGCCGGTCGAAGGGCACCGTCGAAGCCATCCTCCACCGCCCCCTCTGGGGTCAGCCCCTCGACGTCGAAGACGCCCCAGAGGCACTAGCCAAGAACGGCGTGTGGACCGACGTTCACCCCTCGGGATCCGTCAAGGTCGGCGAGGTCGCTGAGGATCGCGTGCGCTTCACCGTGCGTGGCGCATGGCAGCCCGTGCCTGTGATCGCGAAGCCCAGCGGGGCTGACAGGTTCGGCCAGGGCCTGGCCGGATCTGTGGCGCGTCACCTCTCGATCGGGCGACGCGGCGAGCCCCGCGAGGCCCGCTTCGACGGGGGACTTGGCTCGACCACGGCGATGGGGGCCGCCGTGCGCGCCCAGGGCGAGGGCCGGATCACCGGCACACAGGAGACGAAGGGCGAGCGGCTCACCAGCGTGGAAGTGAAGATCGCCCTCTCCTCCCGCGCGATGTCGTGGGGAGCCATGGGCTCTGAGGCGACCGCCTACCTGAAGGCGCTCGTCGGGCAGTGCCAAGACGGCCTGGGGCGCATCACCTCGGTGACCCTGCTGCCAGACGAGTCCCCCAGCCGCGCCAACGACACGACCCAGAGGATCGCGGTGAGCGTCGAGTTCGCCAGCCGCGTGCCCTCGTAGACGAGGCCACCTAGCCGGAGACGGCCGAAAGCCGTTGCAGCCCCCCTTATCGGCCCACCGACGAGGGGGGCTGACGGCGTTCCACCTGCCTCCGGCCTGCAACAACGGCCCACAACGAGCACCGGACGCACCAGAGAGGCGACATCTGGAACTGTGGCAGCCCCTCGGCTGCTATCTACTGCCGGTGCCCTCGTTGCCGCCGATGGGGACATACCCCCACCCACGGCCCGGACACCCCTTCTGCACCACTGCGGAACCCATCACCTGGCGAGCGAACGCCAACTCAGCGGTGTGATCTCCGCCGCGAGTGTGCCTATGCGTAGTCGCTTGCCGCCTCGGACGACACGCCCCCTCATCCGTGAACGCCAAGAAGCGCAGGCTCCCGGGGGGTAGCCCTGAACCACCATCCGGAGCCGTTCTCTCCCCCTCCCCTCCAACCAGAGTCTCAAAATGCGAGATGGTGTTGCAACACCGAAGCCCTTGCGCCACCCTGGTGTTGCAACACCACATCGAGCAAGAAGGACACCATGAACATGATGACCGCGCCGGTCACGACACCTCGCGTATGGATCGGCTGCTTGGCCTGCTACAACTCCGGAGACCTAGTCGGCGAGTGGTACGACGCCACGACTGCTGACGAGATCAGCGTCAACGACCTCCACAGGGACGCGGGAAGCGTCACGCGCGCCTCGTGCAAAGAACTCTGGGTTATGGACCACGAGAACCTGCCGATCACGGGAGAGTGCTCCCCCGGCCACGCAGCAAGTTGGGGCAGGCTCCTCGCAGAGGTTGACGAACACCTCAGGACCCCCTTCGCGGCTTGGGTCCGCTCCGGGGACCTCGTCACCGACTGGGATACCGACCTGCCGAGCCTGCCCGACTTCGAGGAGCAGTTCTGCGGCGAGTGGGACACGTTCAGCGAGTACGCCGAAGACCTGGCGGACGGCTGCGGCCTGCTGTCCAGCCTCCCCGACGACCTTGCCGCCTATTTCAACTGGGCCGCATGGACCCAAGACCTTGCCTACGACTACTCAACCGAGCCAACCCCGCACGGAGGCGTCTACGTCTTCCGATCTCGGTAGAGGCGAAACCGGGGGCCGATCGCCTCACGGTCGCGGACAGGGTGGCTCCCTCCCGCCTGAGGAAGCCAAGCCAGGAGAAGAGGATCAAGTCGATGACACCGATGAGCGTTTCTGAGTTGTGCGACGCGCTTGCGGCGCTTCGCCACCAGGCTGCGCCTGTTCTGCTCAGTACGAGAGGCGGAGAGTTAGCCCCTTACGTCATAGAAGCGCCAACGGGGGCGGCACCGCAGCCGGTTCTGCGGGTCCTTGCCGCGAGTTGGGATGACACACGCGGCATCTACGTGATCCATACACAGGAGGCGAGCCGTCTGGACGTCGGTCTCTGAACCGAGGAAGGGGCACCTGCCCGACTCCCCTGGTGGACGGGGACTGGCGCTCTCTCGACCTTGGCTCGGCCTGCCGAGAGTCTGACCCGGAACGCGAGACACTAGAACCATGGCGGACACGACGAAGCGACCGGACCCACGAAGCGGCGTCCCGGGGGCAAACAAGGACCGTGGCAGGAAGCCCGTGCGCGGCATCCGGATCGACGAGGACCTGTGGAACGCGGTGAAAGACAAAGCAGACGAGGCTGGCACGAACCGCAACTCCGTCATGTGCGCACTCGCGGAGGGGTACGTTGCCGGCACTATCCGGCTCCCAGACTGAGTTTGGAGGTGAAGAGGTGCACTCACGCCTAGAGGTGCGCACTCGCACAGGAGACCTGCTGGGCATCTTCCCGAGCACAACGGGTGGCAACGCCGAAGAGATCCGAGCGCTAATCGCCCGACACCCGGGCGCTGAAGTGCGCACCTCGGTGTCGTTGGACGACCCTTGCAGCAAGCACCGCGCGTTCGAGAGAAGCAACTGCCCCGGATGCGGCACCGCTAGGACGCTGTGATCGGCGATGCCCCAACCCGCCTCCGTCTAGACCGGGCGATCCAGGCCTCGCTCCTTGCCGGGAGAGTTGGCGATGGGCGCTCCCTGAGACACGAAAGCCCCCGAGGAGGACACTCCCCGGGGGCGAGGTGACCTTAGGTCACTCTTCTTCTTCGTCTCGGAACATCATGTTTGCTCCTCTCTATCCGTCGAGTGCTCCCGAATAGCACCCAACCATGGCGTCACTCTGACATCTTTGACCCCGAAGCACTCAATTATGCGCCGGACGCGCCCAGAAGCCAATGGAGTACATCATGGGGGATCTCGGCATAGGCATCGTCGCGGGGCTCGTGGCCTCAGCGGTCTTCTTCGTCGTCCTTGCCCTCATGCGGCCGCGCCTCCAGATCTCGGGCTGCATTGCAAGGACGCCCACGGGGGAAGCCGATCCTACCCATCGTTACCGGATCAAGCTTGTGAACAAGAGTTTCCGGTCCTGCGTTGACGTCGAACTCGCTGCCTTCACCGTTCGCACCCGTACGGTACCCAAGGCACGAGAGGGTGAGCACGGCCCGGTGAGCGTGCTCCGTCGCGTAGATCTCACGCGCGCGTCCCGCAGCGTCATCCCTGGCTACCGCCCCCGCAGCACGACGGCTCCTTACGCTCAACGCATCCGCTTCGACGAGGCAACCGTCGACCTCCTGCGCCCCGAGGCGGACCAGCAGTACGAACTGCTTGTGAGAGTCACAGCGAGGGATGGGCTTACCGGCTTTCCCCGAATGTTTGAGCGACGCTACGCACTACACACGCAGATCAAGGACGGCACCTTCGTGTTCGGGAAGTCCCTGGACGTGATGTAGGAACGACCAGACCACACGAGATGAGCAAGGCTCTGTGAGGCACTCCTTCGCTCGCACTGTCCCCTCAGCGAGCAGATCGAGCCGAGGCCTTTGCCGAACGAGACTTCGGGACTAGATCCACCAGTGAGCGGCCGTTCCGGTAGTGAACCGGGACCTCGTCCGCCAAGTGGACCTGTCGTCCTCCGTCTCTCCGCTACCCGGGACGAACGACATGGTACAGATCAGCCGAGCCGATCGATCACTCATGTCGACCGGCAAGCGAAGGTCAATGACGACCTTGCGCGCACTGAGGATCTCAGCCACCGCTTCTTGCTTGAAGACGCGCTCACCCCGGAGGCGTAGATCTCCCGGTCCACCTACCTCCACGGTGCTGTGACCAAGAACCGCGACGTTGCCGGAGGGGACTCGTCGACGTATGCCGCTCTGTGACACGCCATCGAAGCGGTAGGAGCCGTGAAGCGCAAATGACCCGAGATCGAGTCGATCGATCCGGGACGTTCGCAGAGTCAGCGTTTGCCTGTGCTCCGGGAGGTAAGCCTGACCTCGAGCAGAAAGAAACATGTCCAGAGCGCATCGGACCTTGAGATCTCCCACCTCCACACCTGCGTCACTACCGGTGTGGTCGTCCCGCAAGTACTCGTGGACTTCGAGAGCCCCACCTACAAGTTCAAGAGCGGGTACGGACGCCTCTGACACAACCGACCGGATCATCTCGTGGCGGTGGGCCGTTCGCGTCGAGTTGCCCTCACGCCATGGCACCTCGCGCTCAACTCTTCCACCTCCGAGCACACCAACTACGTACGGAGCGCGGTCGGTCGTGAACTGGAGAGCCAGCACATCCCGGCCGCCGAGGACGGGCACCCGGAGAAAGACCAACTCTGGGTTCACCTCCACGAAGTGCTTTCTTACGGCGCTCCACCAGTTGGCCGGTTCTACGCCTGCGGTACTGCCCAGACGCTGTCGCCCTTCGTCCAGTCCGATGATCCACAGGATCGGCTCACCCCCGGTTGAGTTGGCATGCCCAGCGATCTGGCGCGCAACCTTGTGCTCAGCCACAGGCCACTCTGCTTTCAGTTCGACGCGGTCGTCCTCGACCTGACGTCCTGCGAGCACAGCCTCAACGACGGAGAGAACCCGCGCCTCCAGCATCTGGGTCTCCATGACTCCTAGGTCTAACAGACCCCGCCGACCAGTTGGAGCGGCGCACGGCTGGGGCGCCGATGCCTCACTACGGTCCGCTGAGGTCTTCCTGCCCATGGTTTAGTCGATGGACGCTCGACTCAGGGACAGTCGCACTCATACCAGTTCTCACCACAGATGCTGCACGTGATGTGAGAGCCAGGACAGAAGGGCACGTGGTGATACCGCTCGAACCGACCTCCGTAACCCGAGTTTGCGATCTCCTGGCCTGCCTCGATCGAGTCCCCGCATGAGGTGCAGGTGCCACTGTCGTACTGCGCGGTAAAGCCGCTCTCCTGGTGTTGCATGGCCCGAAGTCTCGGCCCGGCGGTCGGAGGAGTCAACAACCTCAGAGAGCGCCGCCTCTCAGGGCAACCGACATCATCGAACCCAGGTCGCCATTCTTCTTTGATGCCCACAAAAGGCACAGGGCGAAGAGCACGGTCACGGGCAGCACCGCACCAGTCCGGAACAGGCACCTTGTTCGCATCACGTACCACAGCCCCTTGAGGCCAACTGGACCAGACACACCGAGCGCGGATTACACCGATGTCATTCAAATGGTGTAATGGAGGTGCGCCGCCAAAGGCGGGCCCGCACCGGGCGGAGCCCCGGGCCAAGGAGGAAGTATGGCTAGCAAGTCCAGTTCAAGCGCCGGGAAGCGTGGCCGCGATGCGGGCACTGGCAAGTTCGTGAGTCAGCGGGTGGTCAAGAGCCGCCCGAAGACCACGGTGAATGAGACGGTCAAGAAGGGGAAGTAGAGCCGCCTCAGCACAACCCTCGACCGGGAGGGGAAGCCCGGTCAATAGGAGAACCCCGAGACAGTGCAAGTGTCTCGGGGTTCTTCCCTTCCACCGTAGGGCACGATGCGATGCCGCTCGTTAGCAGCCCGGTCGCAGACGAAGAGCGCAGTGCGCCGGTCGGGTACTCAAGTCAAGTCGGCGCTCGACTAAGTCTAGGCCTTGCCCTCTTGCTCGTGGTAGAGGTCGTAGATGTGCTTTGACAGGATGGGAGTCGTGTCCGTGATGACCTTGTCTTTCTTGACCCCGTTCCTGAGCTTCTTTCCAATCGCCCACGCACGTACGGCCTTCATGTCGTAGCCGTAGGGATTCGCAGCGCTGCCGCCAGGCTTCACCCCTGTCAAAGGCGCATCACCTTCGAGAAACTTCTCGAAGAGGGCTACCGACTCCGCACTCAGGTAGACGTCATACTTCTGCCCCTTGTAGGTGATAGAAGTCGGCTCCGGAGTCTCATTAAGCGTCTTACCTGTCAGGTCATCCGTGACCTGGATAATTTGCTTGATACCCACTACACACTCTCCTTTGCGATGAACACGCGTTGCCACCTGACCTAGACCATACCTGACGCCGGAGCAAGAACATCTCAGTTCCGGAATGCATAAATTTTGCCCACAGTGACGATACGTCGCCTTCAAGCCTGATACTCCGACTGGATAGTGCGCCCATAGTCCAGTCAGGGGCTAAGTGGCCCCGTTGCCACGAGCCTGTTTCACAGCGAGACTGCAGCCGTGACCGATGACAACATGGCAGAGCTTTCCTTTATGGGCCCGCTCTTCGACCTGGCAGGTTCCCTATCCGAGAGCGACGACCTGACCGAACTCGCCATGGGCCTAGGTGCCATCGACCCTGACAGTGAACTGCGGAAAGACGACCTGGAACTCAACGGCATGTGGGCATCCATGGTTGTCAACACTGGGCTCGTCACATGCTTGGACCACGTCATCACTCTGAGAGACCTTGTGACACGCGAAGACGGCACCGTGACCGTGTCGGCACCGTGGACGCTGCTTCGCGCTGCGGTTGAGTCTGCAGGTCTAGCGATGTGGCTGATGGTGCCCAACACCAGAAGGGCTCGACAAGGTCGAGCACTCCGCGTCTGGCATCACGACTTTACTGAGCGGCAGCTCTGGGAACGCGACACCGGTCGCATGCCGCCAACACGCGGCAAGAGCGGGGCTCAGCGTGCCGTGGAGATGGTGGAGCTGGCTACCCACCTCGGCATCAAGCCCACAACCGTTTCAACCCGGCTGGCCTACTCCGATGTCGTCGCTGAAGGCGGCAAGGCCGTGGGCTGGGACCGGGAAGAGGCGAGGGCCCGCTGGCGAGAAGCGAGCGCCTTCGCCCACGGCAGAACCTGGCCGCTGATGAACCTGGCGAGCGCCACGAAGCCCGTGCTTATACCGGGCGGGGTTGGAGTGCATCTCACCTTAAGCGAAGAGCACCTAAGACCCCTTGTTCAACTCGCTCACGACCTATTCGCTGGTTCACTAGTCCGATATAGCGAACTTGCAGCTTCATCTGTGAATACGCATACACGATAGGAACCTTTCTTGTATGATGACTCTATGAAGAAGCGTTCCGAGAAGGTAATCGGTTATCTGCGTGTCTCTACCGAAGAGCAGTCAGTATCTGGTCTCGGGCTCTCCGACCAACGTCAGGTCATCGCTGTCGAAGCAAGCCGACGCGGCTGGTTAGACGTTGAATACATGGCCGACGAAGGCTTCTCCGCAAAGAACCTTTCAAGGCCCGCCATCGCGGAAGCGCTGACCATGCTCGACAAGGGTCACGCCTCCGTTCTGGTCGTCAGCAAGCTGGACCGGCTGTCACGCTCCATCCTCGACTTCGTGACGCTCGTTGACCGCGCCCGCCGTGGGGGTTGGGAGTTGGTCGTTCTCGACCTTGCACTGGACACCACGACCCCAAGCGGTGCTCTGATGGGCAACATCATGGCTTGCTTCGCGGAGTATGAAAGGCAGCTCATTGGGGCCAGGACAAGTGCAGCCATGCAGCAGTTGAAGGCTCAGGGAGTGCGGCTGGGTCGCCCTCGTACGCTTGACCCAGCTGTAAGCGCACGCATCGTTCACGAGCGGTCGCAGGGTCGCACGATGGCTGCTATTGCTGCGGGTCTCAACGCCGATGCCATCCCGACCGCGAGAGGCGGTGCTTCCTGGTATCCGAGCACAGTCAAGGGGGTGTTGGTCTCCGTCGCACTAGACGCCGCCGCTAGCTGACGACGTCACTGCCGTCCTCGCGACCGCGTGCCTACCGGAGCATGCAGGCCTGAGGTGTTAACAATCAGACCGTGACAGATGATGTGTGGCGCCCGCTCGGGTTCGAAGGCGAAAAGTCCGCGACCTACGACGCTTTACACGACGGCGTACCCCCGTGGATGGCTGAGTCCTTCTGGGCGTGGATGCGGTCTGCCGTATGCCAATGGAACCCGAACGGTTGGTGGGACGTGCAGCCGGCGGTCCTGAGGGAAATAGAGCGTGTGTGCCGCGTGTCCCTGCCCTACACCGGCGACGACGGTGATACGGCCATGAAGCTGCTGCGCTCTACCCTCAAGGGCACCGAACTCCGCGTAGCGGACTACCTGCTGTCGCGTTCCAGCGCACAGAGCGGCACGGCGCTAGACGAGGTACTCCGCGAGTCCGGCTCTGCCTGGGCCGTCGGCCAACGACTGGGAACTCAGGGCCTCCTTCGTCGGCTCCCTAAGGGGGTCCAAGCGAACGCCGACGCGGTGATGAGGTCTTCGGGTCAAGCGGGCGTTCAGCTTGCGCAAGCTTGGGGCAGGGTGTTCGCCGTACACCCAGACCCCTCAACTGGTTACGCACTGGCTGTGCGTGCGGTAGAGGACGCCACCATTCCCGTGGTGGTACCGAACCAGACGAATGCGACGCTGGGGCACGTCATCAGCCAGTTAGCCCAGAACGGTGACTGGTCGCTCCCCCTCAGCCGAGAGGACGACAACGCCCGCACTTCGGGCATCGTGCTGTCCATGGCCCGAGCGCTTTGGAAGGGTCACCACGACAGGCACGGTGGAGTGCCGGGGGCTGGCCCGGTGACTCAAGAGGAAGCGGAGACGGCGGTCACCCTCGCGGTGACACTGGTCCAGTGGTTCTCGTCTGGCATGGTCCAGCGACGCTGATTTACGCTGAGGGGCCATACCGCGTCCTCCATCACACGGCGCCTTCTCTGTCCGCCACACGCCATGACGAAAGACCGTCTATGTATGTTCTTTCAACCCGCCATAGTCGGTCCCTCTCTTGCACCACAAGAGGGACCGACTTGGTTGGCCTAGGACTCTGTAATCACTCGCTGCACAATCACAATAGTCTTGCTGTCAATAGGTAGTGACTCCTCATAAGGGTCATAGGAAGCAATCAACTCGCCAGTTGCAGCATCTGTTAAAGCTATGTAGTCCGTGAACCACTCATTGTCATTATTCTGATAACCGTTGACCAGTGATTCAACGACCAGGCGCTTCCCCGCCTCTTGCTGACCCTTTGCCCACACAAGGAACTCGGCATGTGCTAGTTCCATGACTTGCCATGGCTGTTCCAGGCCGCCAACGGCACTCATGACGCGTCTCCCGGTATCGAGACGCCGTGACCGACCGCGAACTTCCCAGGCCCAATCTCCAAGAAGGGCAACTTCTTCTCGCTGATTAGACGACGGGCCGTTGCTCCCGGCGCTTCTTGCCACTGGTCTTCGCCATCTGCAAACAGCTTGCATAGGTCCGACGCGCTCAGGTACCCGTTCAGCACTCTCTTGCAATCAATCTCGTACTGTTCCGAGCGCCTTCGTTCAATATTTTCTTGATGGGCGAGCCTCATGACCGCCTCTTGTTGAATGTTGTTCACTTTGTTTCTCCTATACTAAACTATATTGTCTTCTATCTAACCTTTCAGTTCCCTATTACCCTTACCATGAGTGGGCATACATCGCCCAACCCCTACTCAGTCATAGACTTTTCACGTGGACGGATGCCACCTCATGGTTTTCACCAATCTGTGGGGACGGTCTCGCACCTTCCTTCCAAAACAACATACTTCGGTATCGCGTACGGCCGATATTGCTAGCCAACTGTCAGAATCTCGTTCATTGCTCTAGAGTTACCGAGCCAGGATTCTCTCCTGGACCTATCCCGGGCTACTACCAGCACCTACCGTGGGTTGCACGTCACCGGCTGTCTCTCCGGATTTGCCAGGGTGGGGAACCTATCCGCACTAGCGGCCTGGCGTGATGCTGACTCATCTTGCTTGGGGACAAAGAAAAATCCCCAGACGGGAGACCACCACAATCACCGTCTGAGGATTCTTCATTCTTTGCTAGAGCAAACGCAGAGTCAGCCTTGTCTGTTGATTGGTGGTCGGACCGTACATGTATATTCTACCGCACATCGTTTCCCAACGCGACTACAGTAAAAATGTCGACTTACCCCCGTCCAGCATTAATCCAGCATTGTTCCGAAAGCCTTGAGGACGTCTCCCTTCCACAAGAGTATTTGACGTTCGAGGAAGTCTCCAGCGATAAACTCCGAGGTCCTCAGATTGGCCGCTGAGCGCTCCTAGGGGCCTTCAGGACCCGTTCCAGGTGCTCCGCTAGCTGAGCCTTCTCGGCGGGAGTAGCCACGGGTTGAGGGCGGAAGGACAGTCGGGACTGGTCGAAGTTGCGACCAACTCGTCCCCGAACAAGCTGGACGCCCCCACTCACGCCCAACACCGCTGAGCGGGGGTCTTGCTCCCACATCTCTCGACCCGTGCGAGTTGCAGTGGTCTTGGTATAGGAGATTTCTGGTCGACTACGCATCAGTTCCTTAAGACCTTGCATCCGCTCAGCCAGCGCCATCACGTCAGCATTGTCTTCCTGCATCCGCTGAGCCGTCTCCGCAATCTGGTTGCGAATCTCGTTATGGTCATAGTCCGAGGCAGTCCACTCAAAGACCACTTCAGGAAGATTTCCCCATTTCTCTAGGAACCTTTGCTCGACAATCTCCTCCAAGCGGCTAACTTGCTGCCCACATCCTTGCTTACCTTGGCATTGGAAGACTTGAACCCTCTCGCCGCGTATGTTCTTCGCGTTGCGATACATCTTGCGGCTGCAGTGGCCGCACCAAACGATTCCAGCCAGGTAGGATTCGGTCTTTGCCGCCTTGGGCACCTTTGCCCTCAGTCTTCCCTGTAGCTCGCGGAACTCTTCTATGGAGACGATGGCAAGGTCTTCTCGGATGATTGGCATCCCTGACTCATCCCTCAGCACGTCTTTACCGCGCAGTTTGCCGTCGTTGCCCGGGTTGAAAAGCGTCATGCCCGCAAGGATGGGGTTCTCCATCATTCGCTTGGTGACTGTGATGGTCCAGAACGCCGCGTTGTTCTTCCTCCCGGCGCGTGGCGCAGCCGAGTCCAAGTACGTGCTAACGCTGTTGAGCGTTTCGCCACGGAGCACACGAGCGACCGCTTCAACCAGTACCGGGACGGTGGCCGGGTCTTTGGCCAGCACCTTTCCCGGCCCGTCTGGGTTCGGTGCGTTCCAGTACCCGAACGGGGCAGCTCCCCCGGGTACACGGCCCGCCTTGATGAGTGCCCGCCGCGCGGCAGACACACGGGCACGGATGCTCTCTGCCTCCATCTCAGCAAAAACCGCCAGCATCGTTGCGAACGCACGTCCCTGAGCCGTGGACATGTCAACTGGGTCATCGACCGCAGCTACTGCAGCTCCGCGCTCCTCAAGGGCCTTGTGAGCGTTCAAGAAGTCCAGCACCTTGCGCGCCAACCGGTCGACTTTCCAGACCAGGACAACATCAAACGAGCCTTTGGGATGAGCCAAGACCGCCTGCCAGCCCAAGCGCTCCTCAGGGGTGTTTGCCGACGCGCTCACGCCATCGTCAACGTGTTCGGCAACAACCTGCCACCCTCGGGACTCGCAGTACTTGCGTCCGGCCTCCAGCTGACGCTCGACACTGACAGACTCATCGGTAGAGATGGACAAGCGGGCGTAGAGGATGACGCGGGTGGTTGCCACGCCCTAAGAGTACTGATTCAGACGGGCAGCACCAGGAAGACGACCGGCACCATCATCAGGACCTCCTTGCGGGCCGCCACCTCGATCAGCTCGCGCCGGCCTGCCTCACGCACGTCGGCGGCCTGCGCGTGAAGCACGTCGGCCAGTGGGGTGCCCCGCTCCACCGCGATCGCGATGCCCTCGGCGAAGCGGGCCACCAGCGGCAGCCCTGTCCGGGCGGCCAGCCGGTCGAACGCCTCTCCGACCGGGGCACCGGTGCGGATGGTGGCGAGCACCCGGCCGAGGTCGCGCGAGAGCTCGCCTCCGCTGCGCTGGACCACCCGGTCCAGCGCAGCCACCGGGCTCTCCCCCGCCGCCACCGAGAGCGCCAGCAGCTCGGCCACCGTCGGGAACTCCGCCAGGATCCGCCGCTCGCGGGCCCTCACCTGACCGGTGAGGTGGTAGTCGCGGGCGAGGACGCCGGTGGCGAACGCGGTCAGGCACAGGATGAGCGTGCCGAGGGAGCCGCTGGGGTCGCGCAGCGCCTCGAGCACGCCGTACGTCGCGACGAGGGCGAAGCCGACGAGGCCCCAGAGCACCTGCTCGACGCGGAACTCCTGGACGCTCTTGTCGAGGCCGGCGCGCTCGAGTCGGCGTCGTACGGACGTGGCACCGCCCAGGATGCGCTCCACCCACTGCCCCGCCGAGCGGAGCACCGGGCCGAACACGCCGCTCGCCGCGGAGACCGGCGTCGAGCCCGGGAGCGTGAGCGTCGGGGTGCGCCCGACCTGCGGCAGGTCGCGCACGTAGGGCAGCACCCGCAGCGCCAGCTGGGGCCGGCGGATGAAGGCGATGCGCTGCCCGATCAGGAGCAGCGCTCCCCCGACCACCGCGCCGAGTAGGGCGCCCCACAGGGTCAGGCTCATGACAGGATCCGCCGCTCGGTGGGTAGCCGGCCCAGCCGCATCATCAGCCCGTAGGCCAGCACGCAGGCCCCCGCACCGAAGACGAGCACGAGCACCCCGGCCGGGGAGGAGTAGCGCGAGATGGCCTCCGACTGGAAGCAGAGCAGCAGCAGGACCAGCCAGGGCGCCGCCACGGCCAGCCGGGCCCCGTTCACCGTCCACGCCTGGCGGGACTCCATCTCCGAGCGGGTCCGCGCCTCGTCACGCAGATAGCCCGAGAGGTTGCGCAGCAGGCGCCCGAGCTCGCCGCCGCCCACCTCGCGGGCCACCCGCAGCCCCTCGACCACGCGGTCACCGACCGGGTCCGCGAGCCGGTCCTTGAGCTTGTCGAGCGACGCCCCGAAGCGGCCGGTGACCTGGTAGTCCAGCGCGAACTGCTCGAAGGCGTCGCGCAGCGGCTCCGGCCCCCTGACGCCCAGCGCTGCCAGCGCGTCGGGCAGCGAGAGCCCCGCCCGGACCCCGGAGGCGAGGTTGTCGACCGCCTCGGGCCAGACCTCCGCGAACTCCTGCTGGCGCCGCCGCGCCCGTCCCGCCACGACGGCCACCGGGAGGTAGCCCGCGATCGCGGCGAAGGTGAGCGCCACCGGCGGGGTCGCGGAGACGAGCTGGATGACCACCGCAGTGACCAACGCGAGGACCAGGCACAGCACCAGCAGGCTGGAGGCACTGACCTGTCCGAGCCCCGCCCGGGCGAGCAGCTGGGTGAGCCGCCCGGGTCGTGGAGCGGCGCGTCGCGGCTGGCGGGGCCAGAAGAACGCCGACCACACCATCGCCAGCCCGACCCCGACGCCGAGCCCCAGCAGCGCTCCCATCAGGCGCCCTCGTTCAGGACGCGGTGGACGTCGATGCCGACCCGCTCGAAGCGCTCCAGGTGCGGCGGCATGCCCGGACCGCGGCGCAGCTCACCACCCTGCCGGGCGAAGAGGACCTCGCTCTCGATGATGTCGTTCTCGACGCGCCCCGGCACGCCCACGATCTCGTTGACCCGGCGCACGCCGCGAGGGTCCAGCCCCAGGTGGACGACCAGGTCCACCGAGCTGGCCACCGTGGGCACGACGAACCGCGACGAGATGTTCTCCCCGGCGAGCAGCGGCAGCGTGCACATCTTGACCAGCGCCTCGCGGGCGCTGTTGGCGTGGAGCGTGCACATCCCCGGCAGGCCCGAGTTGAGGGCGAGGAGCAGATCGAGGCACTCCTCGGCACGCACCTCACCGACGATGATCCGGCTCGGCCGCATCCGCAGGCTCTCCTTGACCAGGTCGCGCAGCCGGATCTCGCCGGTGCCCTCGAGCCCCGACTGCCGGGTCTGCAGCGGGACCCAGTCCGGGTGCGGGAAGCGCAGCTCGAAGACCTCCTCGGTGGAGATGACCCGCTCGCCGCCTGGGATCGAGGCGGCCAGGCAGTTGAGCATCGTGGTCTTGCCGGTCTGCGTGCCGCCGGCGACGAGGACGTTGAGGCCGGCGCGCACGGAGGCCTCGAGGAACACCGCGGCGCGCGGGGTCAGGCTGCCGAGGTCGACGAGGTCGTGCAGCCGGGCCGCCTTGAGCACGAACTTGCGGATGTTGACGGCCGAGAAGCCGCGGCTGATCCCCTCGAGCACCACGTGGAGGCGGTGTCCCTCGGGGAGCATGGCGTCCACGAACGGCTGGCTGATGTCGATGCGTCGCCCGCTGGACTTGAGCATCCGCTCCACCAGCTCGCGCACCTGCGCCGCGGTCAGCACCAGGTTGGTCAGCTCATGGCGCCCGTTGCGGGCCACGAACACCTGACTCGGGTCGTTGATCCAGACCTCTTCCACGCTCGGGTCGTCGAGGAACGCCTGGAGCGGGCCGAACCCGGAGACCCGGGCCAGCAGCTCCCCCACCAGCACCGCCGGGTCCGCGACCGGCGCCACCGCACCGGTCAGGCTGCGCTCGTCGTGCTCACGGACCACGGCCTCCGCGATGCGGCGTACCACGCCGGCATCACGCTGGGGGTCGATGTTCTCGCGGCGCACGATCTCGCGCACCCGCTCATCGAGGAGCTCCACCAGGGCGGCGTGACCCGACGCGCCGTGCCCGTGTGCCGTGGTCAACGTCATCCGCACCGTCCCCCGTAAGGCTCCCCCCAAAGAGTTCTACCGCCGATCACACCCACGAGGAAGGGTCACTTCACGCACCTGTGGACAACAAATACTTGTGGGGCGGATGAGAAGCAGGCACCTGGGTCGAGCTGCGCACGCCGATCGCCCGCGGACGGTTCTGACTCAGGCGCGGGTGGTCTCGCGGAGCGCGAACCACAGGGCGACGTGCTCAGGGCGCGTGCCAGCTCTGACGTAGGGCGCGCCGGCTGCGATGCCCGGCACCGTGTAGTGCCAGGCCAGGTCGTTCCACGGCGCCGCCAGCACGTTCGACCTCACGAGCGTGCCGGCATCACACGTCAGGCTCGTCAGCCCGGGGAAGGCTCGGTTCGCCAGCCGCATCCCAGGCAGCACGAAGCCCGGGTCGCCATTGATCTCCTGGCGAGCCCAGCGCACGAACAACCCAAGCGGGCCGCCAGGCTCGTTGCGCACGGTCGCGACATGGCGGCCGTTCAGCTCGACGGGCACTCCATGTCTGAACGGCACGGGCAGGTGAGGGCGGGGCTCGTGTCGCGGGGTGCGGTCGGTGAGGTTCAGCACGATGGTGGCGTCGCCGGCTGTGGCCTCGACGGAGTGGACCCTGACTGTGACGCTGACCGGGCCCCAGCGCTTGCGCGCGAAACCGGCCCACTCGTACCGGACGGCCTCACTCATCCCTCTGCCGGGCCGTGACGCTCTAGCCACACGCTCCATGCATCCCCAGGCCCTCGCGCTCCGCTAGCTCAGCCCACCGCGTGTAGCGCGCTCGATCGGTGAACTGGTACCCCGGAAGCACTGCCCATCCGGATGCCACCTGGGTGCCGCCGATGGTGTAGTTGCCGCGCTTCGTGACGACGTGCGCAAGTTGAATGCCTTGCTTGTCCCGACGCGGTGCCCGCCGGTCCAACTTCACCTTCACGACGCGCCCAGGCTTGATCCAGGACTGCAGGTCGCGCTTGGCGCCGATCCTCACGCACGAGTTCCCCTGAACCAGCGCGCCGACGAGGCGGACCTTGTATGCGGGCCTCGCGCCCTGCCGCAGCTTCAGCAGATCACCCTGGAGCACCTTGACGACCTTGATCGACGCCGGCTTTGTCGGCTGCTGGGTCGAGTTCCCACCACCCCCGCCGCCGGGAGTCGGGTCGCTCCCGTAGTAGTACGGCGCTCCCTGCGACTCGCACACGATTCCGTCCCCGTCGCCGTCGAGCCTGTGGGGATCAGCTGCCGGACTGTGGTTGAGGAAGAAGAGCTGAGCAGCCTTCTGCGAGGGGAAATCACCGCAGTCCATGTCCGCCGCGGATGCAGGTGGTTGGAGCGTGAACGCAGCCGCCACCATCCCTAGAACAAGCCCGATCCGCCGCACGAGAACCTTCTCCTTAGTAGCCGTAGATGTGAGCGTCACTTCACCAGCCCGGAGAGTTCGGCGTGGCGTTACGGCAATATCCGAACGCCGCCAAGAACCACCACATGCCCGGCACTGACGCCGACCCCAACGCTTGCCGGTGGCCCGCAGACAGCGGCAGAATCCGGCCAGGAGCTCGCCAGCAGCCACCAGGGAGACCGCCATGGCCGCGACCACCTTCGAGACACCCCTTCGCTCGAGCACCCGGGTGGGCGCTGATGTGGCTGGTCCAGCCGCTGACCGTCGTGTGCGAGCTCGTCGCGGCTGCGGTCGCCACCGCGCCGTACAGCCTGCTCGACAACACGATCAGCGATCTGGGCGCGACCTCGTGCTCGCCGTCGCGGTCACTCGTCGCGGTCCTCAGAGCGGCGCTTGCCCAGGACGACGTCGAACCCAGCGGGGTCCTCAGCTAACGGAACCACCGCCGCCGCTTGCTCGCAGGCACCGGCGCCTCCACCGGGTCACTCGCCGCGGCGCCCGCCGGGTCGATCACCACGAACCGCGCCTCCTCGAGCCGCTCGTCGTAGCGCAGCCCGCCCATCCGCTCGAGCAGCAGGAAGAGGTTGTCCTCGTCGAGGCTCTCGAGGCCCTCCTCCGCAGGATGCGGATCACCCTCGTTGAGCACCTCTTCGTACTCCGACCAGGCCCACCGGCGCTCGATGCCCGGCCCGGCCACCCGCCAGTCGTAGGTGTCGGTGACCGAGCCGAACAGCCCGGAGTAGACCGTCCCCAGCGTGGCGAGCTCGTCGACGCGGTCGACGAGTTCGAAGTCGCCACTGGCCAGCACGAGGCGGCCGTCCTGCGCCCAGCCCGCGAGGCCCTGGTTCTCGTTGGTCGTCGCCTCCTCCCACGTCAGGGTCGAGTCGGTGACGCGCCAGCCGATACGGGCGAGGTCCTCGAGCGTGGCTCCCTCGACGACGGCGATCGTGCAGTTCCATCCCATGCGGCGCGTCTACCCCGATCCACGCCTGCCCACACGCGCTCAGCGGATCACCCCGCACGCGGCGCGCGTGCCCGCGTCACCGGTGGCCAAGGTGCTGGCGTCCGGCCCCGGGGTCCCCGCGGAGGAGTAGCGCTCCGGGATGTTGGCGAAGTTGTCGCGGCCCTCGTGCACCATCACCGCGGAGCCGTCGGCGTCGCGCAGCTCCGCCAGGGTGAACCGATCCGTGGCGAACTGCGCGTACGCCTCCCCCGACTCGGTCACCAGCAGCGAGGGCAGGTCCCCGGCGTGGTCGCCGTGGGTCGTCTCCCCGCCGGTGTAGTGCCCGCCCGCGGTGGTGAACGGCCCGGCGGGGGCGTCCGCCTCACACAGACCGGTGGTGTGGACGTGGAAGCCGTGGAAGCCCGGCGACAGCGACCGGAACCGTCCCTGGACCACCACCACGTCGCCGCGCTGTTGCAGCGAGACCCGGCCGACGCGCCGACCGTCCACGTCGCGCAGCACGACCTGCTCCGTCCTGCTGTGATGTGGTCTCGTGTGCTGATGGCTCGGTGCGGCGGCGGCGCCGGCGGCTCGGCCGCCGTTGTCCGCCGCGCCGCCGACGCCGTTCGTCGTCACGATGACGGCCGCGGTGAGCAGGGCGGCTCCACCTGCCATCGCGGCTGCTCGTGCCTGGGTCCGTGCCAACATGTCGTCACCCTCTCGTCCGGGCGAGGGTGCATGCCCTCGCGGAGGCGGCTCTGCTCTAGTCGGACCATCGACGTTCCTCCGCGGCCGCCGAGCCTGTCAAGGGACGGGGCAGGGGCGCTCAGTCGTGCCCGGCCTGACCCTCCACGGTCTCCTCGAGCACGGTGGAGAAGTCGTGGTGCTCGGGCTCGCGCACCGCGATCACCACCGCCGCGGCCACCACGGCACACAGCCCCGCAGCCACCACGAGGCCGACGTGCATGCCGCTGACGAAGGCGTCGTTGATCGCCGGCAGGCCGTCGAAGACCACGCCCGCGGCGCCCGCCTCCTGCGCGTCCGCGGGCAGCCCCGCGGCCTTGACCGCGGGGGTGACCTTCGCGGCCACGATGGCCGAGAGCACGGCGGTGCCGATCGCGCCGCCGACCTGGATGCAGGTGGTCTGGAAGCCGCCGGCCACGCCGGCCAGGTGCACCGGCGCCCCGCCGACGAGCAGGTCCGCGGCCGAGGGGATCGCGAAGCCGGAGCCGAACGCGATCACCACGAACGGCACCGCCATCCACCAGTACGACGTGGTCGCGTCGACCTGGGTGAGCACGAGCAGGCCGACCGCCATCAGCGCCAGACCGAGCGCGGCCACCTTGCGGGGACCGATCTTGGTGGTCAGGAACGCGCCGAGTGGGGCCGACGGGATCGAGAATGCGCTCATCGGCAGCATCAGCAGGCCGGCCTTGGTGGTGGAGTGGCCCATCGTGTTGAGCAGGAACAGCGTGATCAGGAAGGTGACGCCGAGGATCGCGAAGAAGTTCGCGACGAACACCAGCCCGCCGACGCTGACCCCCGCGGAGCGGAACAGGCTCAGCGGCAGCAGCGGGAACTCGACGCGGCTCTCGACGCGCAGGAAGATCGCGAACAGCACCAGCGCCGCCACGAACGTGGCGATGATCTCGACCGAGGCCCAGCCCCAGGCCTGCGCCTGGACGACGCCGAACACCACAGCGAAGAGTGAGAGCCCGAGCAGCACCACGCCGGCCCAGTCGAGGCGGCCCTCGACGACCTTGGGCGTCTCCTTGATGACGATCGCGCCGAAGATGATCGCGACGACCGCGATCGGGGCGTTGATGTAGAAGACCCACTCCCAGCCGAAGTGCTCCACGATGATTCCGCTGACCAGCGGCCCGCCGGCGATGGCGACCGAGGAGATCCCGCCCCAGATGCCGACCGCCATGCCGAACATCTCGCGCGAGAACGTCGCGCGCAGCAGGGAGATGGTCTGCGGCATCAGCAGCGCCGCGCTCAGGCCCTGCAGGGCGCGGAAGACCAGGACGCCCTCGACGCTGCCGACCAGGCCGATGGCGATGCTGGCCACGCCGAAGAGCCCGACCCCGAGCAGGTAGAGCCGCTTGCGGCCGAGCCGGTCGCCGATCTTGCCCCCGGGGATCAGGAAGACGGCGAGGGCGAGGAGGTAGGAGTTGATGATCCACTGGAGCTCGCCGAACGAGGCTCCGAGGTCGGCCTGGATGGCCGGGTTGGCGATGTGCACCACGGTCGAGTCGAGACCGACCATGAAGAGGCCGAAGCAGACCGCGATCAGGGTCAGGCCGGGCTTGCCACGGGACGGGATGGCCGCGCTTTCTGGGTCGAGCTGGGGGGCGGCGTTGGTCACGCGTCTCCTCTTTCTGCACAGGGTGATCACTGAGTTATGATTCCATAATCATAACAGCAGATAGGGTGTCCCCGTGCCCCCGAGAAGCGCCCCCACCAGCGCCCAGCTGGCCGACCTCGCCGACGTCGTCCTCGAGCTCGCCCACCAGCTCGACCTGCGCCACCCGGACCTGCGCGACGTGGTCCCGCTGACCGGCACCGAGATCGCCGTGATCCGCCAGATCCACCGCGCTCCCCGCTCCACCCCCAGTGAGATCGCCGAGGCCACCGGCCTGCGCCGCAGCAACGTGAGCACGGCCGTGCGCGCCCTGGAGGCGGGCGGGCTGGTCGTCCGCGAGCACGTCGCGGGCAACGCCCGGTCGGTGGCGCTGGTGCCGACCCCGCTGGCCGCGGACAGCGTGGCGCGGATCAACGCCTACTGGGCCGCCCTGCTCGAGGACGTGCCCGAGGACCTGCTGGCGGACGGCGTCGCCGCGGCGCCGGTCCTCGCCGGTATCGCCGCGGCGATCGCCCGCCGCTCCGCCTGAGCCCCCTGGACCCCGCACCGCGCGTGGTCACCGCGATCCAGGCGTCGGAACCTCGCGCCTGAGCGGCGCTGCGCCCTTAGGGTGCAGGGGAAAGCGAGGCGGGCGTGAGGATTCTGGTAGCCGAGGACGACGAGGTCTCGAGGCTGGTCCTGCACACCCACCTGGTCACCGAGGGCCACGAGGTGCTGCTCGCCGAGGACGGCCAGCAGGCCTGGCAGCTCTTCCAGGACGCCCCGGGCATCGACGTGGTGATCAGCGACTGGATGATGCCCGAGATGGACGGCCTCGAGCTGTGCCGCCGGGTGCGCGACAGCGGCGACCGGGCCTACCCCTACTTCATCTTCCTCACCGGCCTCAGCGACTCCCACCTGGTCCAGGGGCTCGACGCCGGCGCCGACGACTACATGACCAAGCCCCTCGACGCCCGGCAGCTGCAGGCGCGGCTGCGCAGCGCGGACCGGGTCACCTCCGCGCACCGCCGGCTCAGCGAGCAGAACGTCGACCTGGAGCGGCTCACCGCGCAGCTGCGCGAGCAGTCGCGCACCGACCCGCTCACCGCGCTGGGCAACCGGCTGAGGCTGAGCGAGGACCTCGAGGTGCTGACCAGCCGGATCCGCCGCTACGGGGACGGGTGCAGCGTGGTGCTCTGCGACATCGACAGGTTCAAGAGCTACAACGACCACTACGGCCACCAGGCCGGGGACCAGGTGCTGCAGCGCGTCGCGGCGACGATCACCGCGCAGTGCCGCGTGGGCGACGCCTCCTACCGCTACGGCGGCGAGGAGTTCCTCGTCGTCCTGCCCACCCGGGACCGCGCCGGCGCCGCGGCCCTGGCCGAGCGGCTGCGCCGGGCGATCCAGGCGCTGGCCATCGGCCACGAGCTGAACTCGCCGTGGGGCGTGGTCACCACCAGCGTCGGGGTGGCCGACACCGGTGACGGTGAGCCGGCCGAGAGCGCCGTGGAGGAGATGCTGCGCGCGGCCGACCAGGCGCTGTATCGGGCCAAGGAGGCCGGCCGCAACCGGGTCGAGTACGCCTAGAGCCGGCCGACCAGCTGCGGGGCGGTGGTGCGCAACCGGCCCTGCTGCCACAGCGCGTGCACGACGAGGGCCGCGACGACCGTGCCGATCGTGCCGAGGGTGAGGTCGCCCAGGGTGTCGGCGTAGGCCCCGGCCCGCTCGGAGGACTTGCTGATGAACGCGAAGTACTCGGCGATCTCCCAGGCCAGCGCGGCCGTGACGCCGAACGCCAGCGCCCGCTCGATGGTGGCGGCCAGCGTCGCGCTGTGGTGCAGGGTGAGCATCAGCACGGCGGCGGCGAGCAGACCGGTGTTCATGAAGTGCATCCAGTCGTCGAACCACCACACGGCGTCGTAGAGGTCGAGCCGGTTGCCGAGGGTGTCGGTGAAGCAGGTGAGCGTCACCAGCAGGTCCGCGAGCCAGGGGAACGACGCCCGCTCGCGCCAGCGCACGTACCAGATCACCGGCACCGTGAAGGCCAGCAGCGAGTAGCCGATCGTGCGCAGGCCCGCGGCCTTGCCCTCCACGTTGCCGAGCTCGGGGTTCAGCGTCGCGAGGACCAACAGCAGCAGGAGGATCGCCTTCGCGCCCACGTCCAGGTGCTGGATCGCGCTGGGGACGGGGTGACGGACAGCGGGCGGGACGTCATACACCGGCCCCACCCTACGGGTGTGCTCCTCCTCCACTGGCGGCCGCCGGGCAGATGGGACGCTCATACGCCGGTCCCCACCAGGTCGACGAGGTCCGCCACCGAGTCGAAGACCCGGGTCGGGGCGTAGGGGAACGTGCTGATCTGATCGGGGCGGGTGGAGCCGGTGGTCACCAGGACCGTGCGCAGCCCGGCCTCGAGACCGCTGATGATGTCGGTGTCCATCCGGTCGCCGATCATCACCGTGGTCTCCGAGTGCGCCTCGAGCCGGTTCAGCGCGCTGCGCATCATCAACGGGTTCGGCTTGCCGATGAAGTAGGGCCGCCGGCCGGTGGCGGTGCTGATCAGCGCGGCGACCGAGCCGGTCGCCGGCACCGGCCCGTTCTGGCTGGGACCACTCGGGTCGGGGTTCGTGGCGATGAACCGCGCGCCGGCGGCGATCAGCCGGATCGCCCGCGTGATCGCCTCGAAGGAGTACGTCCGGGTCTCCCCCAGCACCACGTAGTCGGGGTTGCGGTCGGTCATCACGTAGCCCACGTCGTGCAGCGCGGTGGTCAGGCCCGCCTCCCCCACGACGTACGCCGAACCGTGCGGGCGCTGGTCGGCGAGGAACTGCGCGGTCGCCAGCGCGGAGGTCCAGATCGCCTGCTCGGGGACGTCGATGCCGCTGCCGAGCAGACGCGCGCGCAGGTCGCGCGGGGTGTAGATCGAGTTGTTGGTGAGGACCAGGAAGCGCAGGCCCGAGGCCTTGAGGGCCTCGATGAACTCCTGCGCACCGGGGATCGGGACGTCCTCGTGCACCAGCACACCGTCCATGTCGGTGAGCCAGGTCTGCACTGGTCGAGGTGACGTCATACTTCTATTTTGAACCGTCTGCGCCGGGGAGAGAACAGGCTCAGACTGTGGCACTCGTCTCCAGCCGGAACCCGACCCCACGCACGGTGACGACCTTCTCCGCCACCCCCGCCTCGGCCAGCTTCTGGCGCAGCCGGCCCACGGTGACGTCGAGCGTCTTCGTCGAGCCGTACCAGTTCAGGTCCCAGACCTCGTCCATCAGCCGCTGGCGCGACACCACCGCGTCGCGGGTCCCGTCCAGCAGCGCCAGGACGTCGAACTCCTTGGTGGTGAGCTGGATCTCCCGGCCCCCGGAGAACACCCGGCGCGCGGCCACGTCGATGCGCAGCTGGCCCGGGTCGGTCACCGGCACCGGCTCCGCCCGGCGGGGGGCGCTGCGCCGCAGCAGGGCGCGCACCCGCGCCTGGAGCTCGGCCACGCTGAACGGCTTGGCCAGGTAGTCGTCGGCGCCGTAGTCCAGGCCGACCACCCGGTCCAGCTCCTCGGCGCGCGCGGTGACGATCATGATCCCGCCCTCGAAGCCGGCGTCGCGGGCGCGCTGGCAGACCTCGAGGCCGTCCATGTCGGGCAGCCCGAGGTCGAGGATCGCGACGTCGACGCGCTGGGTGGCCAGGTGGCTCAGCGCACCGGCACCGTCCTGGGTCCAGGACACCACGTAGCCCTCGCGCTCGAGCATCCGGACCAACGGCATCGCGATGTCGTCGGAGTCCTCGATGACGAGTACGTGCGGGTCCACGCTGGGAAGCATAGGTGGCTTGGCGGCAGGTGGACGCCATTCCCACGGCCCCGTTCCCGGACCGGTCGGCTCAGGCGAACAGGTCGCCGTGCTCGGCCACCCGCTCGAGGACCTCCTCGAAGCGGAACTGGTCCAGGCCGAGCGGGTCCTGCGCACCGGCCTCCACCTCGGCCCAGGTCACCGGCGTAGCCACCGTGGGCAGCTCGCGCCCGCGCAGCGAGTACGGCGAGATCGTGGTCTTCGAGCCGGTGTTCTGCGACCAGTCCAGGAAGACCTTGCCGGGACGCTTGGCCTTGGTCATCGTCGCGGTGACCAGCTGGGGGTGCTGCGCCTGCAGCCCCTCGGCGACCTCCTTGGCGAGCGCGCTGGTGGCCTCCGAGCTGCGCCGGCGCCCCGGCAGGTCGGCGTACAGGTGCAGACCCTTGCTGCCGCTGGTCACCGGCCGGCACTCCAGCCCGCGCCCGGCGAGCTCCTCGCGCACCCGCAGCGCCACCTGGCAGCACTCGTGCAGCCCGGCGGGCTCCCCGGGGTCGAGGTCGATGACCAGGCGGTCGGGGTTGCGCGGGCGCCCGTTGCGTCCCACCGTCCACTGGTGCACGTGCAGCTCGAGGGCGGCCAGGTTGACCAGCCAGGTGAGCGTGGCCAGGTCGTCGACGATCGGGAACACGATCTCCTCGGCGCCGCGCGACGAGCCGGAGGCGGCGGCGCGCGACCCGGTGGTCGGCACCCGCACCGTGCGCACCCAGCCGGGCGTGCCGGCCGGGGCGTTCTTCTCGAAGAAGCTGCCGTCCTGCACCCCGTGCGGCCAGCGGATCCGGGTCACCGCCCGGTCGGCCAGGTGCGGCAGCAGCACCGGCGCGATCTGGGCGTAGTAGTGCAGCACCTCCCCCTTGGTGGTGCCGGTGCGCGGGTAGAGCACCTTGTCGAGGTTGCTGATCTTCAGCCGGCGCCCGTCGACCTCGACGTGGACGTCGCTCATCGCAGGTCCTCCGGTCCGAGGTCGGGGCGGGTGCCGCGGTACGACGGCTGGCGCAGCCGGCCCTGCCCGCCGAGCCCGAGGGCCTCCACGTCGACCACCAGCACGGGCTCCACCCAGGTGGTGCCGAGCGCGTCGACCTTCGGGATCGGGTCGGCGAACGGGCTGGTGGCCCGGGTCAGCGGAGACAGCTGCTCCAGCAGCACCGGGCCGGTGCGGCCGGTGATCCCGCTGCCCACCCGGCCGCGGAAGAGCAGTCCCTCGGCGGTCGGCTCCCCCACCAGCACTGCCCCGATCCGCGAGTCGGAGCCGGTCTCGACGCGCCAGCCGCCCACGACGTACGACGCGCGCCGGCGGTGCGGGAACTTCAGCCACGCCTTGCTCCGGGCGCCGGGCTCGTAGCGCGAGGAGACCCGCTTGCTGACCACGCCCTCCAGGCCCTGCTCCTCGGTGGCACGCAGCAGCATCTCCCCGTCGTCGTACCAGGGCGGCACCTGCCAGGTCGCCGAGCCGAGGCCGAGCCCCTCGAGCAGCTCGCGACGCTCGCTGAGCGGGCGCCGGGTGAGGTCCTCGCCGTCGAGGGACAGCACGTCGAAGACGATGAACGTGACGGGGTTGGTGCTCGCCAGCGCCGCGGCGCGCCGGGCGCTGCGCACGTGCATCCGCTCCCCGAGGGCGGCGAAGGTCGGCACGCCGTCGGCGAAGGCGACGACCTCGCCGTCGAGCAGCGCGGCGCGGCCGGTCAGCCCGGCGGGTGGCTCGGCCAGCTCGGGGAAGGACACCGTGACGTCGTTCTCGTTGCGGCTGGTCAGCCGGACCGGGCGCTCCCCGGCCGGGTCCAGGTGGGCCAGCACCCGCATCCCGTCCCACTTGACCTCGTGCACCCACTGCTCGCCGGTGGGGACGTGGGAGCCGCGGGTGGCGAGCATCGGGCGCATGGACCGCATTGTCACCCACGGTGTGCAGGCTTGGGGGCAGCGCCCGCGGGGTAGAGAGGGCAATACTGGTCCGGACTGGTCTGGACTCCCCCGAGTTTCGAGTGCAAGGAAGGTTCGAGCGATGCGTGCGATCTGGAAGGGCGCGGTCTCCTTCGGCCTGGTCAGCGTGCCGGTGAAGCTGTATGCCGCCACCGAGTCCCACGACGTGTCGTTCCGGCAGGTCCACGCCAAGGACGGCGGCCGGATCCGCTACCAGCGGGTCTGCTCGGTCGACGGCGAGGAGGTCGCCTACGCCGACATCGCCAAGGGCTACGAGACCGAGGACGGCGAGATGGTCATCCTCAGCGACGAGGACATGGCCGAGCTGCCGTCGACCTCGAGCCGCGAGATCTCGGTGGAGAAGTTCGTGCCGACCGAGCAGATCGACCCGCTGCTGCTGGAGAAGTCCTACTACCTCGAGCCGGAGAAGGCCGGCGCCAAGGCCTATGCGCTGCTGCGCCAGGCGCTCAAGGACGCCGACCGGATGGCGGTGGTGACCGTCGCGCTGCGCCAGCGGACCACGGTCGCGGTGCTGCGGGTGCGCGACGACGTGATCGTGCTGCAGACGATGATGTGGCCCGACGAGGTCCGCACGCCCGACTTCAGCATCGACACCGGCGAGGTGAAGGACTCCGAGGTCAAGATGGCGCACATGCTGGTCGAGACCCTGGCCGGCGACTTCGACGCCAGCGAGTTCGAGGACGACTACGCCGAGGCGGTCGAGGCGCTGGTCAAGACGAAGATCGAGGGCGGCGAGGTCAAGCGGACCGAGACCTCCACGAAGTCCTCCGGCGAGGTGGTCGACCTGCTCGCCGCCCTGCAGCGCTCGGTGGACGCCGCGAAGACCGCGCGCGGCGAGAAGCCGGCCGCCGAGGAGAAGGAGGAGGCCGAGGAGAAGGCCCCGGCCAAGAAGGCGCCCGCGAAGCGGGCACCGGCGAAGAAGAGCACCGCCAAGAAGAGCGCCGCGAAGAAGACGCCGGCGAAGAAGGCGCCCGCCAAGAAGGCCAGCTGACGACGGGCCGGGTCGTGGTCGCCGACCCGGCCGGCGCGGCCAGTCGATCCCTGAGTGAGCAGCGTCAGTCGCTCTCCCAGCGGAACAGCCGCGCGGCGAGCAGCGTGACGACGACCGCGAAGCCGGCCAGCACGGCCATCGGCACCCCGAGCGCGGCCCAGCCCTCGTCGCGGACCATCACGTCGAGCATCCCGTCGTTGAGGTGGCGCAGCGGCATCAGCCGGCTGATCGCCTGAAGCCAGTCGGGAGTCCCGTCGAGGGAGAAGAACGACCCGGACAGGAAGGCCATCGGCAGCACCAGGAAGTTGGCCATGTTGACCGCGCCCTCGGTGGTCTTGGCCACCGCGCCGGCCAGCAGCCCGACCGCCATGAAGCACAGCGTGCCGACCACGACCAGCGGGATCACCAGCGGCCAGGAGCCGGTGAGCTGCAGGCCGAAGGCCAGCACGCCCAGCCCCAGGAAGATCGCCGTCTGCACCAGCGCGATGCCGATGGTGACCGCGATCCGGGCCCCGACCACGGTGCGCGTGGAGACCGGGGCGAGCTGGAGCCGGCGCAGCAGCTTGCTCTGCCGCCAGCCCTGCAGGGTGGCCGCGGCGCCGAAGCTGGCGCTCATCGCGATCGCCCAGCCGAGCAGCCCGGGGGTCACGAACTGGATGGTCTCCAGGGAGTCGTCCTCGACCCGCTCGGTGCGCAGCGTGTACGCCGGGGGCCGCCCCGACGCGGCGACGTTGGCGCCGTCCACGAAGGCCTGCAGGGTGCCGCGGGTGATCGCGGCGCCCGTCTGGTCGGTCTCGGTGTAGTGCGCGACCAGGTCGCCGTCCACCATCTCCAGGGCCACGTCGGCGTCGCCGGTGCGGACCTCCTCGATCGCCGCCTCGGCGTCGTCGGCCCGGCTCACCTCGAAGGTCCTGTCGAACGACGCGCGGGTCCTCTCGTCGAACCCGTCCAGCAGCGGCACGTCGCCGACCTGGATCAGGTCGATGCGCGACTGACCGGGGTTGGCCAGCACGCCCCCGAACAGCACCAGGAACATCAGCGGGAAGACGATCGCGAAGAACACCGAGCCCCGGTCGCGGAAGAACCCCTTGGTGATCGCGGCGGACAGGCTGGTGAACGCGCGGAGGCTCACGCGCGGTACTCCCGTCCGGTGAGGTCGAGGAAGACGTCCTCGAGCGTGCCGGAGGTGACCCGGACGCCGGCCAGCCGCCCGGTCCCGGCGAGTGTGCTCAGCACCACCGCCGGCTCGCGCGTGGTGAGCACGACCCCGTCCGGCTCGTCGCTGACCGCGCTAACCGCGGGCAGGGCGGCGGCCTCCTCGGCCGAGAGCTGGCCGGGGGCCACCGTGATCCGGGTGGGGGCGTCGAGGGCGCGCACCAGCGCGGCGGGCGAGTCCAGGCGCAGCAGCCGCCCGTGGTCCATCACCGCGACCCGGTCGCAGAGCACCTCGGCCTCGTCCATGTAGTGCGTGGTCAGCACCACGGTGCGCCCGGAGTCGTTGAGCCCCGAGAGCAGGTCCCACAGGTTGCGCCGCGCCTGCGGGTCCAGGGCCGCGGTGGGCTCGTCGAGGAAGACCAGCTCGGGGTCGTGGACCAGGGCGCAGGCGATCGACAGCCGCTGGGCCTGGCCACCGGACAGGTCCTCCACGCGGGCGTCGGCCTTGTCACCGAGCCCGACCCGCTCGAGCCACTGGTCCGCGGCCGCGGCGGGCACGTCGTAGAGCGCGGCGAAGGTGCGGATCTGCTCGCGCGCGCTCAGCCGCTCGAAGAACGACGACGCCTGGAGCTGGACGCCGATGCGCGGGAGCAGGGCGGGGTCGCGTGGCCAGGGGCTCCTCCCCAGCACGCGGATCTCGCCCGCGTCGGGACGGCGCAGGCCCTCGATCATCTCCAGGGCCGTGGTCTTGCCCGCACCGTTGGGCCCGAGGATCCCGAAGAACTCCCCCGCGCCCACGGTGAAGGTGACGTCGTCGACGGCACGGGTGGTGCCGTAGACCTTGGTCAGGCCGCTCACCTCGATCGCCGCGGTGCCGGCCGCAGGGCTCACAGCGGCCACCGCTGCGCCCAGGGCCGGGCCCGCTCGAGCTGCGCGCTGAGACTGAACAGCGTGGCCTCGTCGTCGGTGCGCCCGACCAGCTGCACGGCGGTGGGCATCCCGTCCGGCGCCATCCCCGCGGGCACCGACGCGGCGGGGTTGCCTGCGACGTTCCACAGCGCGGCGTAGGCGATCGAGGGCATCGCCCGCAGCGCGGCGCGCACCGTGCCGACCCCGTCCAGCACCCCGATCGGGCGCGGCCGGTGCGCGGTGGTCGGGGTGAGCAGCACGTCAACGCGCTCGAAGACCCGGTTGGCGCGCCGCGAGATGCGCTCGGTCTCGCCCAGCGCCCGGTTCAGCACCGCCGGGCGCACCCAGCTGCCGAGCCGGCAGGTCTGCCGGGTGCGCCGCTCGAGCCACTCGAAGTGCTCCACCTCGTCGGCCTCGGCCCGGATGCCGGCGAAGAACTGCGGCACGAACGCCGCGGTCGGGTCCGGGTAGCCCGGGTCGATGCGCGAGACGTCGTGGCCCAGCTCGCTCAGCAGCGCCGCGGTCTCCTCGACCGCCCGCACGTGCACCGGGTCCGGGCGCACCCCGCGGGTCACCGGCTGCACCGACCAGCCGATCCGCAGCCGGCCGGGGTCGCGGTCCGCCGCCGCGGCGAAGGAGGGCGCCGCGCCGGCGCAGTAGAGGTCGCTGTCCAGGCTGCCGCTCAGCACGTCGTAGAGCAGCGCGGAGTCCCCGACGCTGCGGGTCAGCGGGCCGGTGGTGCCCAGCGCCCACCACAGGTGACGCATCGGCGCCGCGGAGACCCGGCCCCGCTGCGGCTTGAGGCCGAAGAGCCCGCACGACGCGCTGGGAATGCGGATCGAGCCGCCCCCGTCCCCGCCGATCGCCGCCGCGACCATGCCGGTGGCCACCGCCACCGCCGAGCCGCCACTGGAGCCGCCGGGCGTGCGGGTCGGGTCCCAGGGGTTGCGGGTGATGCCCTGGGCCACCGACTCGGTGAACGGCCAGGCCCCGAACTCGGGCATCGTGGTCTTGCCGACGATGACGGCGCCGGCCGCACGCAGCCGGCGCACCACCTCGGAGTCCTCGGCGGCGGCGGTGCTGTTGCCGCGCCCGCCGTACGTCGTGACGCAGCCGGCGACGTCGGTCTCCTCCTTGACCGCGATCGGCACGCCGTGCAGCGGGCCGGGCTCGGCGCCGGCCGCCAGCGCGGCGTCGCGGTCATCGGCCTCGGCGCGCGCGGCCTCGGCCAGCACCACGCTGAACGCGTTGAGCCGCGAGTCGAGCGCGGTGATGCGCGCCAGCGACGCCTCCACCAGCTCGCGCGCGGAGACCTCCGCGTCGCGGACACTGCGCGCCTGCTCGGCTACCCCGGCACAGGGCGCGGTGGGCGATGACGGCGGGGACGACGGCAGCGACATGGCCGCAGCCTAGTCAGCAGCGGGCCCCGGAGGAGCCGGAAGCAGCGGGTCGGGGGTGCCGGCCTGGGCCACCTCGTGCGCCATCGCCTGCAGGAACGCCACCACCGCTTCGCGCGCCTCGAGCGGGACCGCCTCGGCGATCACCCGCATCCGCTCGTGCATCGCGCCCAGCCGCTCGCGCACCTCGGCGCGCGCATGCGGGGTGGAGGTGACCACCACCGAGCGGCGGTCGCTGGGGTGCGCCGAGCGCGCCAGGTGCCCCGAGGCGGTCAGCCGATCCAGCAGCTTGGTGGTGGAGGCGGTGGAGATGCCCAGGTAGGCCGCGAGTGCGCGCGGGGTCGTCCAGTCGGCGTCGCGCTCGGAGTCGATCACGTGGCGCAGCGCCTGCAGGTCGGTGAGGTTCATCCGCATCTCGGCGCTCAGCCGGCGGCGCATCTCCTGGTCGGCGCGGGTGAAGTCGCGCAGCGCGGTCAGCAGCTCGCGCACGCCCGGGTCGTAGGACGCGGTCATCCGCGCCTCGTCGTCACTCACCTTGATATCTTACTTTACGTATTACTAGATTATCTAGTAATATCGGCGGGACCACGATGGAGCCCCACGATGGAGCGAGGTATCCCATGACGAGCCCGTCCGCGGCACAGGCCCCGGCCGACGAGGTGGTCCTCCTCGACGAGGACGGCCGGCCCCTCGGCGCCGCCGCGCGCGCCGAGGTGCACACCCGCGACACCCCGCTGCACCTGGCGTTCTCCTGCTACCTCTTCGACGACGCCGGCCGGCTCCTGCTCACCCGCCGCGCGCTCGGCAAGCGCGCCTGGCCGGGGGTGTGGACCAACTCCTTCTGCGGCCACCCGCGCCCGGGCGAGGACAGCGTCGAGGCGCTGCGCCGCTACGCCGCGCACGAGCTCGGCGTCGAGGTCACCGACGTGGTCAGCCTGGTCCCCGACTTCCGCTACCGCGCGGTGGATGCCTCGGGCATCGTCGAGAACGAGGTCTGCCCGGTCTACGCCGCCCGCAGCACCGACGCCCCGCGGCCGCACCCCGACGAGGTGATGGACCTGCGCTGGGTGAGCATCGACGAGCTGCGCGCCGCCGCGGCGGCCGCCCCGTGGGCGCTGAGCCCGTGGCTGCTCGAGCAGCTGCCGCGCATCGAGGGAGCCGGGTGGCCGAGCGCGGAGGGCTCGAGATGACACCCGCCGGGCCGGACGTGCAGGCGGCCCTCGACGACGTGCTGGCCGCCGGAGCCGCCCGCGGTGCCGCCCTGGGCGAGGACCACGCCGCCCTGTGGCAGGCCCTCGGCGACGCCACCGCCGGCGGCAAGCGGTTCCGGCCGGCGCTCCTGAGCGCCGTCTACGACCGGCTCACCGAGACCGGCTCCCCCGCGCCCGCCCCACCGGCCGCGGTGGCCGAGGTCGGCGCGGCACTCGAGCTGCTGCACACCGCGTTCGTGATCCACGACGACGTCCTCGACGGCGACGACGTCCGCCGGGGCCGGCCCAGCGCGCCCGGCCGGTTCCTGGCCGCCGCCCACGCCCGCGGCGCCGACGCCCGGGCCGCCCGCGGGTACGCCGTGGCCGGGGCGTTGCTCACCGGTGACCTGGCCCTGGCCGCCGCCCTGCGGACGGTGGCCACCTGCTCGGCTCCCCCGGCGGTGATCGTGGGCCTGCTCGACCTGTTCGACCACGCCCTGCACGTCTCGGCGGTCGGCGAGCTGGCCGACGTGCGGATGAGCCTGGAGCTGCCGGCCACGGCGGTGCCCGGCTCCGAGCCCTCGCTGGGCGAGGTGCTCACGATGGAGGAGCACAAGACGGCCGTCTACTCCTTCCAGCTGCCGATGCAGGCCGGCGCGGTGCTCGCCGGGGCCGCGCCGGACACCGTCGCGGCGCTCGGACAGGTGGGCCGCCAGCTCGGCGTGGCCTTCCAGCTCCTCGACGACCTGCTCGGCGTCTTCGGCGAGGAGTCGCGCACCGGCAAGAGCGCCCTGGGGGACCTGCGCGAGGGCAAGCGCACGCCGCTGATCGTGCACGCCCGGACCACGCCCACCTGGGCGCAGGTGCAGCCGCACCTCGGCGACCCGGACCTGGACGAGCACCAGGCCGCCGCCGTACGACGCGCGCTGGAGGCGGGCGGGTCGCGCGCCTTCATCGAGCAGCTGGCCCAGGGCTACCTCGACGCCGCCGCCGCCCAGGCGGCCGAGCTGGGCGTCGCCGACCTGACCAGCTGGGTCGGCGCTCTGTCCGACGAGCTGGTCAAGGGGGCAGCATGAGCGTCATGGGTCTTCGCGAGCGTGCGTCCGGGGGCGCGACCCGCGCCGGCCGCGCGACCGCGCCCGCCCACCTCACCTACGACGCCGCCGCGGACGCCTCCGCCGCGCTGGTGATCCGGATCTACTCCACCTCCTTCGGCCTGGCCTCACGGCTGCTCGCCGAGCCGGTGCGCACCCACGTGCGCAACGTCTACGCGCTGGTCCGCGTCGCCGACGAGATCGTGGACGCGCCCCGCCCCGGCGGCAGCGCCGAGCAGCAGGCCCGGCTGCTCGACGCCCTCGAGCGCGAGACCCTGCAGGCCATGTGCAGCGGCCACAGCGCCAACCTCGTGGTCCACGCGTTCGCCCGCACCGCCCAGCGCTGCGGGATCGAGCCCGGCCTGGTCACGCCCTTCTTCGAGGCGATGCGCACCGACCTGGTCACCGACCGCCACGACCCGGAGAGCTTCGCGCGCTACGTCTACGGCTCCGCGGAGGTGGTCGGGCTGATGTGCCTGCGGGTCTTCGTCACCGACCCGGCCGCGAGCGTCTCCTACGCCGACCTGGCCCCCGGCGCGCAGCGCCTCGGCGCGGCGTTCCAGAAGGTCAACTTCCTGCGCGACCTGGCCGAGGACCACGACGCGCTCGGCAGACGCTACTTCCCCGGCCTGGACCCGGCCCGGCTCACCGACGCCCAGCGCGACGCGCTGCTCGACGACATCGACGCCGACCTCGCGCAGGCCGCCCGGGTGATCCCGCAGCTGCCCGACAGCAGCCGTCGCGCGGTGGGCGCCGCGCACGCGCTCTTCGCCGAGCTCTCCCACCGGATGCGCCGGCTGCCGGCCACCCGGATCCGCTCCGAGCGGGTCCGGGTGCCCAACCCGGTCAAGGCGCGGGTGGTCGCCGCGTCGCTGCTGCGAGGCGCCCGGTGAGCCCGCCGCCGGCCCGCACCGCGGTGGTCGTCGGCGCCGGCATCTCCGGGCTGGCCACCGCCGCGCTGCTGGCCCGCGACGGCTGGTCGGTCGACCTGCTCGAGCAGCGCGACGAGGTCGGCGGCCGGGCCGGGTCCTGGGAGCACGGCGGGTACCGCTTCGACACCGGACCCTCCTGGTACCTGATGCCGGAGGTGTTCGACCACTTCTTCGCGCTGATGGGCACCTCCGCGGCCGAGCAGCTCGACCTGGTCCGCCTCGACCCGGGCTACCAGGTCCGCTTCGAGTCGGGCGGGGAGCCGGTGCTGATCGGCGCCACCGCGGAGGCCAACGTCGCGCTCTTCGAGTCCCTCGAGCCCGGCGCCGGGCAGCGCCTGCGCGACTACCTGACCTCGGCGCGCGAGGCCTACGAGATGGCGGTGCGACGCTTCCTCTACACCAGCTTCGAGTCGCCCACCTCGCTGCTGCACCCCGACATCCTGCGCCGCGGGCCGCGCCTGGCCCGCCTGCTCACCCGCTCCCTGCAGGCCCACGTCGCGTCGTACGTCGAGGACCCGCGGCTGCGCCAGATCCTCGGCTACCCGGCCGTGTTCCTCGGCTCCTCCCCCGACCGGACGCCGAGCCTGTACCACCTGATGAGCTGGATGGACCTCGCCGACGGCGTGCACTACCCCCAGGGCGGGTTCAGCCGGCTCATCGACGCGATCGCCGGGCTGGCCCGCGCGCACGGCGTGCGGATCCACACCTCAGCGGAGGTCACCGCGATCACCACCCGGCCCGGGCGGCGCCGCGCGCGCGTCACCGGCGTGGTGCACACCGGCGCGGACGGCGTCGAGCACCGGCTGCCCGCCGACGTGGTCGTCGCCGCCGCCGACCTGCACCACGTCGAGACCCGGCTGCTGCCGCGGGCCCTGCAGACCTACCCGCAGTCGTGGTGGGACCGGCGCGACCCGGGCCCGGGCGCGGTGCTCGCCTACCTCGGGGTCCGCGGCGAGCTGCCCGAGCTCGAGCACCACTCGCTGTTCTTCACCACGGACTGGGCGCGCAACTTCGCCGACATCTTCGGCTCGCCGTCGCGGGTGCCCGACCCCGCCTCGACCTACGTGTGCCGCCCCTCGGCCACCGACCCGAGCGTGGCCCCACCCGGCAGCGAGAACCTGTTCGTGCTGGTGCCGGTGCCCGCCGACGTCACCCTGGGCCGCGGCGGGGTGGACGGGGCGGGCGACCCCGCGGTGGAGAAGGTCGCCGACGCGGCGATCGCGCAGGTGGCCGACTGGGCGGGGATCCCCGACCTGGCCCAGCGCATCGAGGTGCGCCGCACGCTCGGTCCCGGCGACTTCGCCGCCGACCTCAACGCCTGGTCCGGCGGCGCGCTGGGCCCCGGCCACGTGCTGCGCCAGAGCGCGTTCCTGCGCGCCGGCAACGTCTCCAAGCGCGTCGACGGCCTCTACTACGCCGGCTCCAGCACCATCCCCGGCATCGGCCTGCCGATGTGCCTGATCAGCGCCGAGCTCGTCCTCAAGCGGCTGCGCGGGGACCGCTCGACCGGCCCGGCCGCCCCGGCGGGAGCCCGGCGATGACCGAGTGGCTCTACCTGCTCGCGATCGTGGGGGCGACCTTCTGCATGGGGCTGATCGACCGGCGCTGGCGGCTCTTCCTGTTCGCCCGGCCCGGGCCGGCCCTGCTGGTGCTCGGCGCGGGGACCGTCGCGTTCCTGCTCTGGGACCTGCTGGCGATCGGCCTGGAGATCTACCGTCGCGGGGAGTCCGCGGCGATGACCGGCCTCGAGCTGGCCCCCGAGCTGCCCCTGGAGGAGCTCTTCTTCATCGTCTTCCTGTGCTACCACACGATGGTCGTGCACACCGGCGCCCTGCGCCTGCTCACCGCCCGCAGCCGGCCCCGGGCCGGCGTCCATCGGGCGGTGCAGCCCCGATGACCTACCTCGCGCTCTCCGCGCTCTTCGTGGCCGCGAGCCTGCTCGTCCTGCTCGCCGCGGCGCTGCGCTGCCGACCGGGGCGCGCCTGGTGGGCGGCGACGGGCGCCACCGCCGTCGTGCTGCTGGTGCTCACCGGCGTCTTCGACAACCTGATGATCGGCCTGGACCTGTTCCGCTACTCCGACGCGCAGATCTCGGGCCTGCACGTCGGGCTGGCGCCGATCGAGGACTTCGCCTGGCCGGTCGCGGTGGTCGCCGGGCTGCCGGCGCTGTGGCTGCTGCTCGGCGGGAGCCGGCGATGAGCGCGGACCTCACCGAGCGCAGCCCGGCCCGGCTGCTGGGCCAGGTCGTCGGCGCCTCCCGCCCGCTGAGCTGGGTCAACACCGCCTACCCCTTCGCCGCGGCGTACCTGCTGGCCGGCGGGCTCGACGGGGGCGGGCCAGACCTGGCGCTGGTGCTCGGCACGATCTGGTTCCTGGTCCCCTACAACCTGCTGATGTACGGCGTGAACGACGTCTTCGACTACGAGTCCGACCTGCGCAACCCCCGCAAGGGCGGCGTGGAGGGCGTGGTCCTCGACCGCCGGGTGCACCGGCTGACGCTGTGGCTGGCCGCCGGGCTCAACCTCCCGTTCCTCCTCGTGCTGGTCGCGATCGGCTCGGTGGGCGCGAACCTGGTGCTCGCGCTCAGCGTCTTCGCGGTGATCGCCTACTCGGCTCCGGTGCTGCGCTTCAAGGAGCGCCCGTTCCTCGACTCGCTGACCTCCAGCACCCACTTCGTCAGCCCCGCGGTCTACGGGCTGGCGCTGGCCGGGGCGCCGCTGAGCTGGACCGCGTTCGCGGCGCTGGCCGGCTTCTTCGGGTGGGGGATGGCCTCGCACGCCTTCGGCGCGGTGCAGGACATCGAGGCCGATCGCGGCGCCGGCATCGCCTCGATCGCCACCGTGCTCGGCGCGGCCCGGACCGTGCGGCTGGCCGCCGCGGCGTACCTCGCGGCGGCGGCGCTGCTGTTGAGCACCGGCTGGCCGTGGCTGCTCAGCGCGGTGCTGGCGCTGCCCTACCTGGCCAACGTGGCGCCGTACCTGGGCCTGGCCGACGACGACTGCGAGCGAGCCAACGCCGGCTGGCGGCGGTTCCTGTGGCTCAACTACCTGAGCGGGTTCCTGCTCACCCAGCTCTTCCTCTTCGCCGCGCTGCTCGACTGATACTCATCGACGCAGCCGCCCGCTCCAGGCGCCGCTGCCAGCGGACCCACGGCGGGGCGACGGCCCAGTTGGCGGCCAGCGTGCGGCGCGCGCGCTCCAGCCGGCGCCGGCGCTGGGCGCGTCCGACCAGCGAGCGCCCGGAGACGCCGACCCGCAGCCGCGCGTCGAAGCGGATCCGCCGCGTGGGCCCCAGCACGAAGGCCAGGTCCATGTCGTCGTGGACCTCGGGGTCGTCGCGGTGCACGTCCTCGCGCACCTGCTCCCAGGTCGCCCGGCGCAGCGCCATGCTGGAGCCCCACATCGGGGTGTGGCCCAGCGCCAGGTGGGTGAACAGGTAGTAGGAGCCGAGGTAGCCGAGCTCGAGCAGCCAGCGCCACGCGGGCGCGACGTCGTGGAAGAACCCGGTGCCGGTGACCGCGTCGAGGCCGGGGTCGCGCGCCATCGTGTCGGCGATCCGCCGCACCCAGTCCGGGCCGGGCAGCGAGTCGGCGTCGCAGCGCGCGATCACGTCACCGCGGGCGGCGTCGTAGCCGGTGGCGGCGGCCGGCGGGATGCCGCGCACCGGCTCGCGCACCACCCGCGCGCCGTACGCCGCGGCGACGGCGGCGCTGTCGTCGCTGGAGGCGTTGTCCACCACCACGATCTCCAGCGGCGCGACCCGCTGGCGGGCCAGCGCGGCCAGGCAGTGCGCCAGGGCCTCGGCGTCGTCACGGACCGGGATCACCACCGACACGCTGGGCCGGCTCATCGCCGCGTCACCCACAGCGCGCCCACGGCCCCGAGCGCGCCGGCCCCCAGGTCGCCGAGGGTGTCGCGGACCCCCACCTGGATCCGGTCGTCGAGGCTCAGGTGTCCCCACCACTCCCCCGCCTCCCAGAGCACCGCGAGGACCAGCGCGAGGCCGACGGCCAGGAACGCCGAGCCGGGCTCGCCACCGAGGCCCGCGCGGGGGCCCACCCGCACCAGCAGCAGGTGCACCATCAGCGCCACCAGCCCGGTCGCCACCGCGTGCACGACGAGGTCGAGGCCGGGCACGCTGCGGTAGAGGTCGAGCACCGCCGCCCACCCGGCCAGCAGCAGCGCGGCGACGTAGGACAGGTCCAGCGGCCACGGGGCGCCGAGCGCCCGCGGCACCATCGCCCCGCCGAGGACCAGGAAGAACAGCGCGGCGGGCACCGCGCCGTACTCCAGACCCGCCACCACGACGCTGAGCGCGGTCGCCCCCCGCAGCAGGTCGCAGGCGAGGAGCGGGCGGTTCACGCCTCGACCCTAGCCAGCCGGCTCACACCGCTACCCGTGCGCGAGCAGGCCCCGCACCACCCGCAGCCCGACCGAGAGCCGGGCCAGGTCGGCCCCGTCGTCGGCGCAGATCTCCTCCAGCGTCGCGGCCGCGCGCTCGACGTGGACGCTGCCGGGGACGTCCCAGGCCGCGACCCGCTCCTCGGGTGCCCCGCCGGCCGGGGTGGAGGCGAGCACCTGCGCGGTGAGCTGGGCGTGCACGGCGTGCAGGTCGTCGCGCAGCGCGGCGCGGGCCATCGTCTGCCACCGGTCGCCCCGCGGCAGCGCCAGGATCCGCCCGACCAGCGGCGGCAGGCCGAGCCGCTCCCCCACCGCGAAGTGCACCCGGGTCACCTCCAGCGGGTCCAGCTCCTCGCGGGTCGCCGTCTCGACGATCCCCAGCAGCATGTAGGCCGGGGGCAGCACCGCGACGCGGGTGGCCAGGTCCTCGGGCACGCCGCGCTCGACCAGCGCGTCGCGGCGCGTGGTGAACGCCTGGGCCTCGTGGCCGGTGAGCAACTCGGGCAGCTGCGCCATCACCTGCTGGACGGTGACGTCGAAGAAATCCACCACCGCCTCGGAGTCCATCGGCGGTCGCCGGTTGTCGACCAGCCAGCGCGAGGCGCGCTCCACCAGCGTGCGCATCTCCAGGCGCATGTGCGTCTGGACCTGCGCGTCCAACACGTTGTCGTAGGAGGCCAGCTCGTCGCGCATGGCCAGCGAGCCGAAGATCTCGCGCGCCACGAAGTTCGCCCGGGTCAGCTCCGCGGGGCCGGCCCCGGTCTCGCCCTCCAGCCGGGGCCAGAAGGTCATCCCCGCCCCGTTGACGAGGTCGTTGACCACCTGGGTCACCACGATCTCGCGGCGCAGCGGGTGCTGGTCCATCTGCTCGCGGTAGGCGTGGCGCATCTTCTCGGGGAAGTAGCAGTACAGGTCGGCGCGTAGGAACGGGTCGTCGGGCAGGTCGGAGGCGAGCAGCTGGTCGGCCAGCACGATCTTGGTCCAGGCCAGCAGCACCGAGAGTTCCGGGACGCTGAGCCCCTCCCCGGCCTCGAGGCGGCGGCGCACCTCCGAGCGCGACGGCAGCCCCTCCAGGTCCCGGTCGATGATCCCCTCGCGCTCGAGACGCTTGATCCAGTCCTCGTGCACGTGCAGCAGCGGCGCGGCCAGGCTGGCGGCGTTGGACAGCGCCAGGTTCTGCTCGTAGTTGTCGCGCAGCACCAGCTCGGCCACCTGGTCGGTCATCGAGGCCAGCAGCGTGTCGCGCTCCGGGCCGCTCAGCTCACCGGCCGTCACCACCCGGTCCAGCAGGATCTTGATGTTGACCTCGTGGTCGGAGGTGTCCACGCCCGCGGAGTTGTCGATGAAGTCGGTGTTGATCCGGCCGCCGCGCCCGTCCGCGCCGCCGACGGCGTACTCGATGCGGCCGCGCTGGGTCAGGCCGAGGTTGCCGCCCTCGCCCACGCAGCGCGCGCGCAGCTGTCCCCCGTCGACGCGGATCGCGTCGTTGGCCTTGTCCCCGGCGTCCGCGTGGCTCTCGGTGGAGGCCTTGACGTAGGTGCCGATGCCGCCGTTCCACAGCAGGTCGACCGGCGCCAGCAGGATCGCGCGGATCAGCTCGGCGGGGGTCAGCTTGACCACGGAGTCGTCGAGGTCGAGCGCGTCGCGGACCTGCGGGGTGATCCGGATCGACTTGGCGGTGCGGCTGTGCACCCCGCCGCCCTCGGAGATCAGCTCGGGGTCGTAGTCGCGCCAGCTCGACCGGGGCTGCTCGAAGAGCCGCCGGCGCTCGGCGTACGACGTCTTCGCGTCGGGAGCGGGGTCGAGGAAGATGTCGCGGTGGTCGAAGGCCGCGACCAGGCGGATGTGCTCCGAGCACAGCATCCCGTTGCCGAACACGTCGCCGGACATGTCGCCGATGCCGGCCACCGTGATGTCCTCGCGCTGGCAGTCGATGCCCATCTCGCGGAAGTGTCGGCGCACCGAGACCCACGCGCCGCGCGCGGTGATCCCCATCGCCTTGTGGTCGTAGCCGACCGAGCCGCCGGAGGCGAACGCGTCGCCCAGCCAGAAGCCGTACTGGGCGGCGACCTCGTTGGCGATGTCGGAGAACGTCGCGGTGCCCTTGTCCGCCGCCACCACCAGGTAGGCGTCGTCGCCGTCGTGGCAGACCACGTCGCTGGGGCGCACCGTGCGCCCCTCGACGAGGTTGTCGGTGATGTCGAGCAGGCCGGAGATGAACGTGCGGTAGCAGGCGATCCCCTCGGCCATCCACGCGTCGCGGTCGCCGGCGTCGGGCAGGTCCTTGCAGTAGAAGCCGCCCTTGGCGCCGACCGGCACGATCACGGTGTTCTTCACCATCTGCGCCTTGACCAGCCCGAGCACCTCGGTGCGGAAGTCGTCGCGCCGGTCCGACCAGCGCAGGCCGCCGCGCGCCACCGGCCCGAAGCGCAGGTGGACGCCCTCGACGCGCGGGGAGTGCACGAAGATCTCGAAGCGCGGCCGCGGCTGGGGCAGGTCGGGGATCTCGGTGGGGTCGAGCTTGAGGGAGAGGTAGCGGTGCCACCCGCCGGTGCTGCGCTGCTGGTAGAAGTTCGTGCGCAGGGTGCTGCGGATGTGCACCAGGTAGGAGCGCAGGATCCGGTCGTGGTCCAGGCTGGCCACGTCGTCGAGCGCCTGCTCGATGCGGTGCTCCACCTCCGCCATCAGGGCGTGACGCGCCTCGTCGTCCGCGCCGGCGCCGGCGCCCGCGAGACCGGGGTCGAAGCGCGCCTCGAAGAGGCGCACCAGCAGACGGGTGATGTCGACGTTGGCGACCAGCGCGTTCTGGATGGAGGAGAGCGCGAACGGCGTGCCGCCCTGCTTCATGTACTTGGCGTAGGCGCGCAGCACCGTCACCTGGCGCCAGCTCAGCTCGGCGGCGAGCACCAACTGGTTGAACCCGTCGATCTCGGCGGCGCGGTCGCGGATCGCGAGCAGCGTCTCCTCGAAGAGCTCGGCCGAGCCCGGGCGCGGCTCGGCGGCGTAGCGCAGGCCGAAGTCGTAGACGTGGACCGGCTTGTCCAGCCCCTCGAGCGCGTAGGGCCGCTCGGCGACGACCTCCACGCCCATCGAGGACAGCATCGGCAGGATCTGCGAGAGCGAGAGCGGCGACCCGGTGCGGAACACCTTGAGCCGGCCCTCCCGCGGCCCGGCACCCTCGGGGCGGTAGAGCATCAGGTCCAGGCCCTCGTCGCCCGCCCGAGCGGCGAGCTCCTCGAGACGGCCGACGTCGCTGGCGCCCACCCGGGGGCTGAAGTCCTCCTTGTAGGCCTCGGGGAAGGAGCCGGCGTAGCGGCGCCCCAGCCGGGCGCCCAGCGTCTCGCCGTACTCGGCGACGACGGCCGCCATGAAGTCGTCGCGCCACGAGCGCGCCGCCTCGGCCAGGGCCCGCTCGAGGTCCTCGATGTCGGCGTCCGCGATCAGCTGGCCCTCGGGGGGCCGCACCACGAAGTGGACGCGGGCCAGCGAGGACTCCGCGACGCGCGCGTTGAACTCGATGTTGTCCCCGCCCAGGTGCTCGGTGAGGATCGCCGCGAACTTCTCCCGGACGCCGGTGTTGTAGCGGTCGCGCGGCAGGTAGATGAGCACCGAGAGGTAGCGGCCGTAGGTGTCGCGGCGCACGAAGACCCGCAGCTGGCGGCGCTCGCGGGTGTACATCACCGCCTCGGCGATCGGGGCCAGCTCCTCGACCGGGGCCTGGAAGAGCTCGTCGCGGGGGTAGTTCTCCAACGTGTAGAGCAGGGTCTTGCCCGCGTGGCTGCGGGGGTCGAAGCCCACCCGGCGCAGCACGTCGAGCGCCTTCTCGCGCAGCAGCGGGATGCGGGTCAGCGACTCGGTGTAGGCGGCGCTGGAGAACAGGCCCAGGAAGCGGTGCTCGCCGACCACCTCACCGGAGGCGTCGAAGCGCTTGACGCCCACGTAGTCGAGGTGGACGGGCCGGTGCACGGTGGCGCGCGAGTTGGCCTTGGACAGCACCAGCAGCGTCTTCTCGCGGGCCCGCTTGGCGACCTCCGCAGGCAGCGGCGTGGTGTCGCTCAGGTCCGGGTCCGCGCGCAGGATGCCGAGCCCGGAGCCGGGTACGGCGTGCAGCACGTCGTCCTCGCCGTCGCGGACCAGGTCGTACTCGCGGAAGCCCAGGAACGTGAAGTGCTCCTCGGCCAGCCAGCGCAGCAGGCCGAGGCTCTGCTCCAGCTCGTCGGCGGGCAGCGCCGGGGGCGACTGCTCGACGTCGGCCACGATCTGCAGGGCCCGGGCCCGCATCTTGTCCCAGTCCTCGACCGACTCGCGCACGTCGCGCAGCACGCTCTGCAGCTGGGCCTCCAGCGCGGCGACGTCCTCGTCCTCGCCCAGCCGGTCGATCTCGATGTGCATCCACGACTCGCGCAGCGACTCGCCGCCGGGGACCGGGCCCTTGCGGCTGGGGTCCTCCCGGCCGCCGGGCACCACGCCCTCCTCGGCGGGGGTGACCGAGCGCAGGGCGCCGGCCACGTCGCGGGTCACCTCGAACTGGGGGTGCACGACCACGTGCACGCCGCGGTCCTGCCCGGCCAGCGCCATCGTCAGCGAGTCGACCAGGAAGGGCATGTCGTCGGTGACCACCTCGACGACCGAGTGCCCGCACGCCGTCCAGCCGTGCTCGGCCGCGGTCGGGGTGATCACCCGGACCCGGGCGGTGCCCTGGGGCCGGTCCGCGGCGAGCCGGTACTGCGAGGCCAGCGCGCCGTACAGGTCGACGTCCTCGCGGTCGCAGACGTCCTCCGGCGCCACGTGGCGGTAGTAGCTGCGCAACAGCGCCGCCACGTCCTCGCGCGGTGGGCCGCCGGGCCTGGTGTCCTCCAGGGCCAGGTCGGTGGCCCTCCGGAGCAGCTCTGCCTTGTCGTCCTCGAGGGTGATGGGCACGTACCCGACCCTAGGACGCCGCCGTGAGCGGGACAACACCGCCCGGTGGCGGCCGGCCCAGGGGCCGCTCAGAGCCCGGAGCGGGCCTGCCACAGCAGCGGGAAGTAGCGCAGATCCAGGCGCGAGCGCAGGTACCCGGCGCCGCTGGAGCCGCCGGTCCCCGACCGGTCGCCGATCATCCGCTCCACCATCACCACGTGCCGGGCGCGCCAGGCGGCGGCGAGCTCGTCGTGCTGCAGCAGGGCCTCGGCGAGCGCCCACAGCTCGGCGTACGCCGCGCGGTCGTGGGCGATCGTGTGCAGCGCGGACAGCACCTCCGCGTCGTCGTCGACGTCCAGCCCGTGCGCGGCGAGCACCTCGACGAAGACGTCCCACAGCGTCGGCTCCGCCAGCCTGCGCTCGAGGCGGGCCCGCTCCTCGTCGGTGATCGCGCGGAACCGCTCGAGGTAGCCGCGATCGCCGGCCCCGGAGAGGAACTCCAGCTCGCGGAACTGCACCGACTGGAAGCCGCTGGCCGGGGCGAGGCGCTGGCGGAACTCGAGGAAGTCCTGCGGCGTCATCGTCTCCAGCACGTCGATCTGCCCGATCAGCGTCCGCTCGATCACGTGCACCCGGGTGAGCAGGTGCAGGGCCCACCACAGCTTGCCGTGGAGCATCGCGTCGCGGGCGGCCTGCAGCTCGTGCAGCAGCTGCTGGAACCACAGCTCGTAGACCTGGTGGACGGTGATGAAGAGCAGCTCGTCGTGGGCGGGCGGCTCGGACTCCAGGTGCTGGCAGTCCAGCAGCTGCGGCAGGCGCAGGTAGCTGCCGTAGGTGAGCTGGGCGCCCTGCTCGCCGAAGGAGACGTCGCTGTCGTGCCGGCGGGACCGTTCCTCGGTGGTCATCCACCGACCGTAACCCCGCGCCGGTGCCGGTGGTTAGGTCATCATGTCCCCCATGAATCGAGTCGTCGTGTCCTGTCCCGTCCCCTCCCGCCGCAACGGGGTCCGCTGAGATGGCCCGGCGGCTGACCCACGAGCTGACCTACGACGCGCCGCTGGCGCAGGTCTCCGCGATGCTGCGCGACCAGGGCTTCCGCGACCGGGTCTGCGAGGCCCGCCACGTGCTGCGCCACCAGGTGAGCGTGGTGCCCGACGGCGCGGCCACCGTCGTCACCGTCGACGAGCACGAGAGCGCCGAGTCGATCCCCGGCTTCGCCCGGAAGTTCGTCGGCGACGAGATCAACGTCGTGCAGACCGAGACCTGGACGTCGCCGGAGCACGCCGACGTGCACGTGACGATCCCGCACAAGCCCGGCGAGATCCACGGGACGATCCGGCTGGTCGAGGCCGAGGGCCGCACCACCGAGACCGTCGACCTGGAGATCAAGGTCGCCATCCCGATCGTCGGCGGCAAGATCGAGGGCCTGGTCAGCGACCTGCTGCTCAAGGCGCTGCGCATCGAGGAGCAGGTCGGGCGAGAGCACCTCGCCGGCTGAGGCCCGACGCGGCGCGGGAATGGTCTGCTCCCGGCCCGGGTTGGGCCCAGGGCACGAGCATCCCCCACCGGCAGGAGCCTGATCCACGTGACCGACCTCTTCACCCCCGCCCGCACCGCCTTCGGCGAGCTGCCCCACCGGGTGGTGATGGCGCCCCTGACCCGCAGCCGGGCGGGCGCGGGCATGGTCCCCACCGACCTGGCCGTGGAGTACTACGCGCAGCGGGCCTCGGCGGCCTTCATCGTCACCGAGGGGACCCAGCCCAGTGCCGTCGGCCAGGGCTACGCCGACACCCCCGGCATCCACACCGCCGAGCAGGTGGCCGGCTGGCGCCGGGTGAGCGAGGCCGTGCACGCGCGCGGCGGGCGCATCGTGATGCAGCTGATGCACGCCGGCCGGGTCGCGCACCCCGACAACAAGCAGGGCGCCGAGACGGTCGCGCCGAGCGCCGTCGCGGCACCCGGGCAGATCTTCACCGCCACCGGCATGCAGGCCTACCCGGTCCCGCGGGAGCTGGCGGCCGAGGAGCTGCCCGGCATCGTCGCGGAGTACGTGCAGGCGGCGCGCAACGCCGTGGAGGCCGGGCTGGACGGGGTGGAGCTCCACGCCGCCAACGGCTACCTGCTCCACCAGTTCCTCGCCCCCGGCGCCAACCACCGCCGCGACGAGTACGGCGGCTCGCCGGCCAACCGGGCCCGGCTCACCATCGAGGTGGCCCAGGCCGTCGCCGCGGCGATCGGTCCCGAGCGGGTGGGCATCCGGATCTCCCCGGCCAACAACATCCAGGGCGCAGGCGAGGACGACCCGGCCGACGTCGAGGCGACGTACACGACGCTGCTGGAGGCGCTCGCGCCCCTCGGCCTGGCCTACCTCAGCATCCTCGCGGACCCGCGCCTGGAGCTGGTGCAGCACCTGCGCAAGCGCTTCGACGGGTTCACCGTGGTCAACACCGGCTTCGCCTCGATCACCACCTGCGAGGAGGCCGAGGCCTTCGTCGACGAGGACCTCGCCGACGCGGTCGCGGTCGGCCGCCCGTTCCTCGCCAACCCGGACCTGCCGCGGCGCTGGGCGCTGGGCACCGCGCTCAACCGGCCCGACTCGCACACCTACTACTCCGGCGGGGCCGCGGGCTACACCGACTACCCGTTCTTGGAGGGCTGATCCGAGGGCGGGGTCTGGGCGGGCCCGTCGGCCGTGCCGCTCTCCTCACGGGCGTCGCGGCGGCGCAGGAAGAACGCGACCACGCCGAGGAGCACGAACGGCCCGAACGCAAGGCCCACCACCAGCGCCTGCTCGTAGGCGTGCAGGGCCCCCATGTGCAACGGCAGCAGGACGGTGTTCATCGCCCCCGATGGTAGTCCCGGGGCCCGCTGTCAGCCCATGTGCGGGTAGCGGTAGTCGGTCGGCGCCACGAACGTCTCCTTGATCGAGCGCGGCGACGTCCAGCGCAGCAGGTTCGCCGGGGCGCCGGCCTTGTCGTTGGTGCCGGAGGCCCGGGCCCCGCCGAAGGGCTGCTGGCCGACGACGGCGCCGGTGGGCTTGTCGTTGACGTAGAAGTTGCCGGCCGCGAAGCGCAGCTCCTCGGCCGCCCACGCCACCGCGCGCCGGTCGCGGGCGATGATCGCGCCGGTGAGGGCGTACGGCGCGACGGACTCGAGCTGGCGGGCCACCGCCTCGAAGTCGTCGTCCTCGTAGACGTGCACGACGAGGATCGGCCCGAAGTACTCGGTGGAGAACATCTCGTCGGTCGGGTCGGTGGAGACCACGACCGTGGGCCGGACGAACCAGCCCTTGGAGTCGTCGGTCTGCCCGCCCGCGACCAGGTCGAGGTGCGCCACGCCCTGCACCCGGGCGATCGCCTCACGGTGCTTGGCGAACGCGCGGGCGTCGATGACCGCGCCCATGAAGTTCGACAGGTCGGTGACGTCGCCCATCTCGATCGCCTCCACCTCCGCGACCAGGTCGTCGCCGATGCGACTCCACAGCGAACGCGGGACGTAGGCACGCGAGGCGGCGGAGCACTTCTGGCCCTGGTACTCGAAGGCGCCGCGCACCATCGCGGTGCGCAGCACGTCCGGGTCGGCCGAGGGGTGGGCCAGGATGAAGTCCTTGCCCCCGGTCTCCCCCACGATCCGCGGGTAGGAGCGGTACCCGGCGATGTTCGCGCCCACCGTGCCCCACAGGTGCTGGAAGGTCGGCGTGGAGCCGGTGAAGTGGATGCCGGCCAGGTCGGGGTGCGCCAGCGCGACCTCGGAGACGTCGCGGCCGTGACCGGGCAGCATGTTGATCACGCCCGGCGGCATCCCGGCCTCCTCGAGCAGCTCCATGGTGAGGCTGGCGGCCAGCTGCTGGGTCGGCGACGGCTTCCAGATCACGGTGTTGCCCATCAGCGCGGGCGCGGTGGGCAGGTTGCCGGCGATCGCGGTGAAGTTGAACGGCGTGATCGCGTAGACGAAGCCCTCCAGCGGGCGGTGGTCGGTGCGGTTCCACACGCCCGGCGCGTGCGCGATCGGCTGCTCGGCCATGATCTGGCCGGCGTAGTGGACGTTGAAGCGCCAGAAGTCGATCAGCTCGCAGGCGGCGTCGATCTCGGCCTGCACCGCGGTCTTGGACTGACCGAGCATGGTGGCCGCGTTGAGCCGCTGGCGCCACGGCCCGGCGAGCAGGTCGGCCGCCCGCAGCAGCACCGCGGCGCGCTCGGTGTAGGGCATCGCCCGCCAGCCCGGGGCCGCCTGCGCGGCGGCCTCGACGGCGGCCCGCGCGTCGGCCGTGGTCGAGTCGTGGGTCACCCCCAGCACGTGCGCGTGGTCGTGGGGCTGCACGACCTGGATCTCCGCGCCGCCGCCGGGACGCCACTCACCGCCGATGTACGCCGGCAGCTCGCGCTGGTGCGCCTCGAGCCGGTCCAGCTCCGCGACCAGCGTCTCGCGCTCGGCGCTGCCGGGTGCGTAGGTCAGGTTCGGCTCGTTGGTGGGGGGCGGCGGGAACGAGATGGCGTCCATCGTGTGATGGTGTCAGACCCGCACGACGCGCTCAACGTCACACCAGGTGGCGGATCTCCTGGGTCGCGAACCAGGCCAGGTCCTCGTCGGGGTCGGGTGCGTCGCCGGGCCAGTCCTCGGTGTCGACGTGGGCGGCGGCGACGTTCTTCCAGACCACGTCCGCGCTCACCTCGACGAGCGTGACGTCCGCGTCCGCGTCCGCGTCCGCGTCCCCGGCGGCCGGCGCGACGCAGGCCTCGGGCACGTCCGCGGCGACGACGTAGCGACGCGGGCGCTCCGAGCCGGTGCGCAGGCGCGCCGAGTCGGCAGCGGCGGCCATCAGCGCGGCGTACTCCCAGCCCTCGTCGTCACCCTCGCTCCACTCGCGGCGCAGCCCCTCGGTGACCGCGTGGGCGCGCAGCGGGCCCGCCAGGCGGCCCTGCTCGACCAGGGTCGCGAGCCCGGTCGCGGTGGTGGGCAGGTAGATCCGCACGCTCATGGCTCCGTCTTCTTCCTCGTCGTACGCCGTCCGCGGGGGGCTCGCGGGCGGGTCTCGCTGGCGCTGTCGACCAGCTCGTCGAGCGCCTCCAGCACGCACTGGCCCAGCACGTCGACGTCGGGCAGCGCGTCGCGGTCGGCGGTGATCCCGTAGTAGACGCAGCCGTCGTAGGAGGTGACGCCGATCGCGAGCGCGTGGCCGGGCAGCAGCGGGTGCAGCGGGTAGCTCTCCAGCATCTGGGCGCCGGCCGCGTAGAGCGGGAACTGCGGCCCGGGCACGTTCGTGACCGACAGGTCGAAGGCCCGCCGCTCGCTGGCGACCACCCGCGAGCCGAGCGCGTGGAACGTCGTCGGCGCGAAGCCGGCGATCCCGGCGAGACGGCGCGCACCGACGGCGCGGCCGGTCTCGCCGTGGGCCTTGAAGGAGTAGGAGACCTGGTGCAGGCGCACCACCGGGCTGGGCTCGCCGACCGGCAGGTCCACCAGGTGCCCGGCGATCTGGGTGCCCAGCGAGGTCGCCTCGAGCTCGTCGTCGATCACCGACATCGGCACCATCGCGCGCAGCTGCCGGGGCAGGCGGACGACCTCCTCGCTGGCCATCAGCCACGCCCGCAGTCCTCCGGTGACGGTGGCGAGGATGACGTCGTTGACCGTGCCGCCGTGCGCCCGGCGGACCTTGCGGTAGTCCTCGAGACTGGTCCGCACGGTGACGATGCGCCGCTGCTGGGACAGCTCGGCGTGGATCGGCGACTCCGGGGTGGTGCGCCGGTTGGCCAGCGCGCTCGCCACCACCCCGAGCCCGTGCGCCACGGAGCCGACCGCCCGCAGCGCCGACTCGGTGTTGCCGATCACGGTGCTGGCGACCAGCGACGGGTCGGCGGCGGACTCGCGCAGCGCGTCGACGACCAGGGCGGCCGGGCTGGGGTGGCTGCGCGGGCGCCACTCGTCGGCGTCGAGCTCGGCGACGTCGGGGGTGACGTCGAGCACCACCTGCCCCAGGTCGACGGTCTCGACCCCGTCCACCAGCAGCTGGTGGGACTTGGCCAGCACCGCCACCCGGCCGCCCTCGAGGCCCTCGATGAAGTAGATCTCCCACAGCGGCCGGCTGCGGTCGAGGGGGCGCGAGACGATCCGGGCGGTGAGCTCGCGCAGCTGGTCCATGGTGCCGGGGCGCGGCAGGGCCGAGCGGCGCACGTGGTAGCCGAGGTCGAAGGACTGGTCGTCGACCCAGAGCGGGTTCGCGAGCCGCCCGGGGACCGGCTGGATCCGCTGGCGGTAACGGGGCACGAACGCGATCCGGTCGCGGACCAGGTCCACCGCCTGACCGTACTCGAAGCCGGAGCGGCCCGGCTCGAAGATCTCCAGGGTCGCGTTGTGCAGCGGAGCGGTCGCGGACTCCCCGGCGAGGAACGCCAGGTCGCGCGGTCGGAGCCGCTCGGTCATGGGGTTCCCTTTCGTCGCGCCGCTTCGTCCGGCGATACACGGACATGGCATTCTGGCAGAGCCGCGACCGAGCGGTTGGCGTAGACACAGAGTTGGTTGACGAGAACGGAGCAAGACGTGGTGGTTCGGGCCGGAAAGGTGTCGGCTGCCGCCGTCGCCGCGCTGATGGTGCTGGTGACCGGCGGTTGCGGGGACGACTCGAAGGAGAGCGACGCACCGGCGTCCGGCTCGTCCTCGTCGGCCCCGGCGGAGTCCGGCTCGGAGTCGGCCGCGAGCGGCTCGCCCAGCGCCAGCGCCGAGGCCCCGGCGGCGAACACCATCGACGTCACCATCGAGGACGGCAAGGTCTCCCCCAGCGGCGACCGGGTCAAGGCGGCCGTGGGCGAGACCATCGTCTTCGCGATCACCTCCGACGTGGCCGGCGAGATGCACGTGCACTCCGCCCCGGAGCAGGAGATCGCCTTCACGCCCGGGACCACCGAGCACGAGCTCACCATCGAGACCCCGGGCGTGGTCGCCGTCGAGCTGCACGACCCGGCGCTGACCGTGGTCCAGCTCGAAGTCCGCTGAGGTGGGCGACCCCTCCTCCGCGCTCCGGGCGCACGGCATCGGCGGCGCCAAGGACCTCCCGATCCCGCCCGAGCTGGCGATCGTCGGCGCCGTCGCCGCGCTGGTGGTGTCGTTCACGGTGCTGGCGCTGGCCTGGCGCTCGCCGCGCTACACCGGCGAGAGCGGCGGGCGCCCGGCCCCGGCCTGGCTCGGGGAGCTGGTGGCGTCGCCGTGGTTCCGCGGCGCGCTGCGGGTCTTCGGCCTGGCCTTCTTCCTCTACACCGCCGTCGCCGCGATCTTCGGCCAGGACCTGGCCACCAACCCGTTCCTAGGCATCTTCTACGTCTACGTCTGGGTCGGGCTGGTCCCGCTCTCGCTGCTGTTCGGGCCGTTCTGGAAGGCGATCAGCCCGCTGCGCACGATCAACGCGCTGATCGCCCGGGTCAGCGGCACCGACCCCGGGCACGGGCTGTTCCGCTACCCCGAGCGGCTCGGCTACTGGCCGGCGGCGCTGGGCCTGTTCGCGTTCGTCTGGCTGGAGCTGGTCTACCCCTACTCCAGCGAGGTGGGCCCGACCCGCCTGTGGTGCGCGGTCTACGTGGCGGCGATGCTGATCGGCGGGGCGCTGTTCGGCAACCGCTTCTACGAGAGCGCGGACCCCTTCGAGGTCTACTCGACGCTGGTCGGCAAGCTGTCGGTCTTCGGGTGGCGTCGCAGCGGCGAGGACTCGCGCGAGCTGGTGCTGCGCAGCCCGCTGGCCAACCTCGACACCGTCGAGGTGAGGCCGGGGCTGGTCGCGGTGGCCGCCGTGCTCTTCGGCAGCACGGCGTACGACTCCTTCAGCGAGTCCCCCACCTGGGTCAGCTACACCCAGTCCAGCGAGATCGCGACCGGCCTGCTCAACAACCTGGCGCTGCTCGCGTTCTGCGTCGGCGTCGGTGTCATCCTCAGCGTCGCCAGCATGGCCACCGGCGTCGGCCCCGGGGTACGGCGCGGCACGCTGCCGGACCTCTTCGCGCACGCGATGGTGCCGATCATCGTGGGCTACATCGTCGCCCACTACCTGAGCATGCTGGTCGGCTACGGCCAGCAGACGCTGATCCAGATGAGCGACCCGCTCAGCAACGGCAGCGACCTGCTCGGCACCGCCGACCTGCAGCCCAACACCTGGCTGACCTACCACCCGACGTTCCTGGCCAACACCAAGGTGATCGCGATCGTGATCGGCCACGTGCTCGGCGTGATCGCCAGCCACGACCGGGCGGTGCGGCTGCTGCCCAAGCGTCACCAGCTCGTCGGCCAGCTGCCGATGCTGATCGCGATGGTGGCGTTCACCGGAGGCGGGCTGTACCTGCTGTTCTCCTCCTGATCGTGCGCCGCGGGCCGGCGGCGACGGTGTGCGGGGCCAGCGCGTCGGTGAGCGTGACCAGCCCCCGGGCCAGCGCCGAGTCGCCGGTCTCCACCACGCTGCGTCCCGCGACCAGCGCCCGGTCGGCGCCGGCCCGGTCCTCGGGCAGGAAGTGCAGCCCGCGCAGCCGGGCGAACCCCTCGACCATCGCGGCGATCTCCCGCTCGGCCCAACCCAGCGTCGGGCGCATCCGGTTGATCACCACCCGCACCGGCACTCCCCCGGTGACCTCGCGCAGCTCGACCAGCCCGCGGGCCAGCCGGGACAGCCCGACCGGGTCGGCGTTGCCGACCACCACCAGCTCGTCGGCGCACTCGAGGGCCGCCAGCGTCATCTGGTGACGCCCCGGCCGGCCGCCGATCTCGGCGCCCAGGTCGTCCTCCAGCCCGGATCCGGTGTCGACCACGACGTGGCCGCTCGCGCGGGCCAGCTCCAGCAGGTGCTCCACGGTGCCGGAGCGCACCTCCACCCAGCGGTCCGGTCGCGGCAGCCCGGTGACCACGCGCAGGTGCGCGCCGAGGGCGCGCTGGACCGTGGCGAACCTGCCGGCCAGCTCGCCGCTGCCCGCCAGCCGGGACGCGGAGAGCAGCCCGGAGACCTCGTCGAGGATGCCGAGCTGCTGGGCCACCGACGCGCCCTGCGGGTCGGCGTCGACCAGCGTGGTGGGCACCGCACGGCGGGCCAGTTCGGCGGCGATCGAGGTGGCCAGCAGGGTCCGCCCGGGAGCTCCGGCAGGACCCCACACCACGACCACGCGTCCCTCCTCGGGCGGGTCCGCCGGCTCCGGGTCGGCGGCACCCGGCTCCGGGGTGCGGCTGGGCGGCAGCTCGACGCGCGGACCGGGGCCCCAACCGGGGTCCGCGCCGAGCGCGGAGACGGTGTCGGCCAGCTGGTCCAGCGCGCGCGCCGGCACCAGCATGTGGATCCCGATCCGTCCGGCCCGGAGCCGGGCGGCCTCCTCGGCGAGCGGGTCCGGTACGACGCCGACGGCGCGGACGCGGTGACGGCGCAGGTGGTCCACGGCAGCCACGTCGAGCCCCGGGGCGTCGAGCGCGACCACGGCGACGTCGGCCTGTCCGGCGGCGGCGCAGGCCAGCAGGTCGTCGACGTCCACGCAGCGCTTGAGCACCACGACGCCGGGGCGCTCCTGCAGCACGCGCAGGGCGCCCGACTCCCAGGTCGCGCCCGAGGCGACCACCAGCACGCAGATCACCGCTCAGCCCTGCCGGGTCACGGTCACGGTGCCGGCGGCCGCCGCGCCGAGGGCGTCCCCCAGCCGCTCGGCCTGCTCGGGGGGCACCGCCACCACCAGCTGTCGCTGCCCGCTGCCGCCGAACTCGGCGCTGGCCCGGGGCGCCTCGATCACCACGACCTCCTCGAGGACCAGCACCGCGTCGTCCGTCTGACCCTCGGCGTCGGCGCTGCCGGGCGGGGGCGTCACCCAGACGTTCACCACCGAGCCGGCCCCGACCGACGGGGGCACCAGCGCCGCCGCGAGGGGCACCTCCACCGCGCCGCTGTCCTCCTGCGAGCCCAGCGCCGAGACCGGCAGCAGCTCCCCGGCGCCGACGCTGCGGGTCAGCCGGCTGCCGTCGGGGGGCGGCTCCGCGGCGGCGAGGTAGCGCGCCGCGTCGCCGTCGGAGTCGAAGTGGACCCGGCGCTGGACCAGGTCCTCGGGCAGCACCGTGTCGCCGGCGCCCATCTCCTCGGCGACCGCCCACACCGCGACGGTCGCGTCGGCGCCGCCCACCACGCGAGCCCCCACCAGCACCGACACCGCCACGATGACGAGACCGATCCACAGCCGAGGATCGCGCCAGCCGGGCGCCGTGGCCCGCACGGCAGCGGGGGCGTCGTACGCCTCGAGAGACTGACTCACCCGCTCATCATGGCGTCAGAGGGGCGCTTCGGTCATCCGATTGTCCACAGGGGACCCGCCAGCGCGCCCCGCTGCCCGGCAAGGTGGCAGAGTTGTCCTATGGCCGCATCCCCCCGTTTTCTCACGCTGGCCGACGTGGCCGAGGTCCTGAACACCTCCAGCGCCCAGGTCTACGCCTTGGTGCGCCGCGGAGACCTGCCCGCGATCAAGATCGGCGGGCGGGGCCAGTGGCGCGTGGAGGCCGCGCAGCTCGAGCAGTTCATCGAGCGGATGTACGCCGAGACCCGCGACTTCGTCGACCAGCACCCGTTCGTGGAGGCCGAGGGTCGCCCCGAGGCCTGAGCCGCGGCGGGCTCAGCCCACCTCGGAGCCGAGGGTGACCTCGACCTCCCGCTCGGAGCCGTCGCGCTGCACCGTGAACGCGATCGTCTCGCCCGGCTGGTGGGTCCGGATGGCCACGATCAGGGAGATGCCGTCGGTGACCGGGTCGCCGTCGACCGCGGTGACCATGTCCCCCTCGCGCAGGCCCCCCTTCTCGGCGGGTGTGCCTGCGTTGACCTTCTGGATCTCCGCGCCCGCGCCATCGCTGCCGCCGATGCGCACCTCGGCGCCGATCACCGGGTAGCGCGCCTCGCCGCTCCTGAGGATCTGGTCGGCGGTGGTGCGCACCTGCTCGATCGGGATCGCGAAGCCCACCCCGATGTTGCCGGACTCGCCGCCGAAGCCGCCGCCGGTGGTGGCGATCGCGGAGTTCACCCCGACGACCTGGCCACTCAGGTTCACCAGCGGGCCGCCGGAGTTGCCGGGGTTGATCGCGGCGTCGGTCTGCACCGCGTTGATGTACGACGACTCGTTGTCGCTGTCGCCGGTGGTCACCGGGCGGTTCAGCGCACTGACGATCCCCGAGGTCACCGTGGAGCTCAGGCCGAGCGGGGAGCCGATCGCGATCACGCTCTCGCCGACCAGCAGCGACTCCGAGGCACCCAGCGCCGCGGGCACCAGGGAGCCGGGCTTCTTCGTCACCAGGACCGCCAGGTCGTAGACCGGGCTGCGCCCGACGACGGTGGCCTCGTAGCGCTTGCCCTCGTGGTCGATCAGCTCGATCGTGCCGTCCTTCTGGGCGGCCTCGGCGACGACGTGGTTGTTGGTCACGATGTGGCCCTGCTCGTCGAGCACGAAGCCGGAGCCGGTGGCGCCGCCCTCCTCCCCGCCGTACTCGGCGACGACCTGGACGGTGCTGGGCAGCAGCTCCTGGGCCACCGCGGCGACCGAGCCGTTGTCGGGCTCCAGCGGCGCCTCGGTGCGGGTGTCGACGCTGTCGAGGCCGCCGCTGACCAGGCCGCTGCCGTCCTCGGAGTCCTGGACGAGGGCGCCGCCGATCGTCCCACCGGCCAGTCCGACCACCAGGGCCAGCGCCGCGACCGCGGGCCAGAGCCAGCCCGGCACCCTGCCCTTCGGCGGCGGGGGCGCCATCGGCCGGGGCGCGAAGGCGTACGGCGAGCCGGGGGGCGGCTGGGCCATCGGGTACGGCTGCGTGCCACCACGCGGCGGCCCGTCCTGCGGCTGCGCGGGCGGCGGGGAGCCCCAGGGCTGCTGGACGCGGGGCGGGGCGCCCGGCGGGGTCCACTGGTGGCCCTGCAGGGGCAAGGTCTGCTCGACGTCGTGCGGCTCGTCGGCCGGCGGCGCCGCGAGGTCGTCGCGGGGGGCGTCGCTGGGGGCGTCGCTGGGGGCGTCGTCGCGCTGGTGGCGGGGCTCGTCGTCCGGGTTCACGGGGTCCATCTCACTCCATCGTGTGCTGGCGGGCCAGAGCGGGACCACTGCGTGGCTGACGCGACCGCGTCGAGGTGCTCGCCCTCGGGCGCGAAGGCGAGGTGCTGGGGCTCTGCACGGAGCCTGGGGAGGCGGGGGCGATCTGGCGGCCGGGGCTGATCTCGGCGGGCGGCGTACGGCGGTCCGCGCCCGCGCCGCCGGAGAGCGTGCCCAGCGCCAGCATCCCGACCATCGCCGCGCCGAGGGCCCCGGTGCCGAGCACGACGAGCCCGGTGCGGTGCCGCGATCGGTCGACGACCCACACGGCGCCAGGCCCCGCGGCCGCCGACTCGCCGGCCGAGCCGTACGTGCTGGCGTGCAGGCGTGCGGCGTCGAGCAGGGACCCCTTGAGCCGGTCCGGGCAGGGGTCGGCGGAGGAGAGGTCGAGCCCGGCCAGGCGGGTCTTCACCCAGCCCTCGCGCTCGACGAGGTCACGGCACGGGTGGCAGCGGTGCACGTGGGCCCAGGCGCGCTCCTCCTCCTCCGGCGGCAGCTGGCCGTCCAGGAGTGCGCTGACCCGGTCGCCGAGGTGGCCCAGCGGCTGCCTCATCGGTCCCCTCCGGCGCCGCTGGTGCTCTCGCCGAGAGCGGGACCGGCGTAGCGCACCCGGCCGGCGGCGGGCGCGCGGTGGGCGAGCGCCGTACGCAGCATGGCGCGGCCACGGTGGATCCGCGAGCGCACCGTGCCGATCTTCGCGCCCAGGATGTCGGCGATCTCCTCGTAGCTCAGGCCCTCGACGTCGCAGAGCACCACGGCGGCGCGGAAGTCCGGCGGCAGGGTGGCCAGGGCGCGCTCGACGTCGTCGTCGAAGGTGCGCTCGGCGAACGCCGCGTCCGGGCTGGGGGTGCTGCTCTCCAGCCGGCCGGCGCGCTCGTCGGAGAGCGCGTCGAAGCGGATCCGCTGCTTGCGCCGGGCCTGGTCGAGGAACAGGTTCGTGGTGATCCGGTGCAGCCAGCCCTCGAAGGTGCCCGGGGTGTAGGTCGACAGCGACCGGAAGACGCGGACGAACACCTCCTGGGTGAGGTCCTCGGCGTCGTGGCGGTCCCCGGTCAACCGGTAGGCGAGCCGGTAGACCCGTCCCGAGTGCTGCTCGACGATCTCGTCCCAGCTCAGTCCGGACTGGTTGCCGGTCTCGGTGGTGCCCACCGGGGCCTCCTGTGCGTTGCTGCGCGTGCTCGAGGTGAACAAGCGTCGTGCCTCCTCACCCTAGGAACCGCTGCTGAGAGGAGCCTGTGAACCAGCCACGGGTTGCTCCCCCACTTCCCTGCGTTCAACGCCTGGGGTGACACGATTGTTCCGATCCTCCCTGTGACCGGTCGCGATAGAGTCCACCCGAGTCGGTCGTCTGCCCGGCCAGTGCAGGCATTCGCCCCAGGAGGTCATCATCACCACCCCGATCAAGCCCGCGAGTTGGTCCTACGCCGAGGCGTTCGTCGCCGAGGACGACGTCCTGGCGGCTGCCCGCAGCCGGGCCGACGAGATGGGCGTGGTGCCGGTCAGCCCCGGCGCCGGCGCCGCCCTGCGCTTCCTGGCCGCCCTGCTCGAGGCGCGCGCCGTCGTCGAGATCGGCACCGGGACGGGTGTCTCCGGGCTGTGGCTGCTGCGCGGCATGCGCGCGGACGGCGTGCTGACCACGGTGGACATCGAGGCCGAGCACCAGCGCCTGGCCAAGCGGAGCTTCAGCGACGCGGGGATCCCCGCCCAGCGGGCCCGGACGATCTCCGGCTCGGCCCTCGACGTGCTCCCGCGGCTGACAGACGGGCACTACGACCTCGTCTTCTGCGACGGCGAGAAGCAGGAGTACGGCGCCTACCTCGACGAGGCGCTGCGCCTGCTGCGCCCCGGCGGGATCGTGGTCTTCGACAACGCCCTGTGGCACGACCGGGTGGCGGACCCGTCCCAGCGCGACGCCGACACCGTCGCCATCCGCTCCCTGGGCCACCGCATCGCCGAGCACGACGCCCTGCTCTCGGTCCTGCTCCCCGTCGGCGACGGCCTGCTCGCCGCCAAGAAGGTCTGGTCCCCCGAAGCCGGCGCCTGACCCACCCGCCCTACGCCGAGTCGGCGCGAACTCACCCGCCGTACGACGCGAGTCGGCGTGAACTCACTCGCCGTGCGACGCGAGTCGGCGTGAACTCCGCAGTTCGCGCCGACTCGGCACGCTGCGGGCGCGAGTTCACGCCGACTCGGCGTGCTTTGGGTGCGAGCTCGCGCCGAGTCGGCGGGTCAGGCGCGGGGGGTGGCGTGGAAGCCGTCCCAGCCCTCGGCGATGGCGACGATGTCGCACTCCTCGATGAGGACCGGGGCGCTGCCGATGATCTTCGAGCCGGGGGCGTCGGCGGCCCCGGCGGCGAAGCCAGCCTGGAAGTCGGCGCGCGCCTGATCGGTGGCGAAGACGTAGCAGCCCTCGAACCACTCCCCCGGGCGCATCCGCCAGGTCTTGAAGCGCAGCCCGGCCATCCCGGTGAACCGGGCGTGCGAGGAGTCCGCGACGTACGACGCGAGCTCCTCCTCGACTCCGGCCGGAGCCTCATGCAGCGACCAGCGGACGGTCAGCCCCTTCACGAGACCCCGTCCAGCGGGTCGGGCCGGCCGAGCCAGGTGAGCAGGGCCCGGGCGCCGAAGCCGGTCGGACCGGCCGTCCACTCGTGCACGTCCTCGGGCGAGTCGCCGACCGAGGCGACGTCGAGGTGGGCCCACGGCACGTCACCGGCGAAGTGCTGCAGGAACAGCGCCGCGGTGATGGCGCCGGCCCCGCCGGCGGCGTTGTCGGCGTCGGCGACCTTCGAGGCGAGCTTCTCCTCGTAGTCGGCGACCAGCGGCATCCGCCACAGCGTCTCCCCCGAGACCTCGCCGGCCTCGCGGATCGACGCGGCCAGCGCCTCGTCGTTGGCGAAGAAGCCGCCGGTGCGCAGCCCCAGGGCCACCTTCATCGCGCCGGTCAGCGTGGCGATGTCGACCAGCGCGGCGGGCTTCAGCTCGCGGGCGGCGAAGGCGAGCGCGTCGGCCATCACCAGGCGCCCCTCGGCGTCGGTGTTGGTGACCTCGCTGGTGCGCCCTCCGTAGTGACGGATCACGTCGCCGGGGCGCAGCGCGTTGCCGCTGACGGCGTTCTCGGCGGCCGCGATCAGGCCGGTGACACGCACCGGGCAGCCCACGTCGGCCAGCGCGGCGAGCACCGAGATCACCACGGCGCCGCCGGTCATGTCGCGCTTCATGTTGACCATGGCCTCGCCGGGCTTGATCGACAGGCCGCCGGTGTCGAAGGTGATGCCCTTGCCGACCAGCACCACCCGCGGCGTACGACGATCGGCGCCGGGCGGCGTGTAGTCGAGCCGGATCAGCCGCGGCGGCGTGGCGGAGGCCTGCCCGACCGCGACGATGCCGCCGAAGCCCTCAGCGGCCAGCTCGGTCTCGTCGAGCACGGTGATCTCGAGGCCGGCCTCGTCGGCGACGAGGCGGGCCTGCTCGGCCAGCCAGCCCGGGTTCTTCAGGTTCGAGGGCACCGTGGCCAGCACCCGCGCCCGCCAGCCGGCACCGCCGAGGGCCAGGGCCCGGTCGAGCTCCAGGGCCCGCGCGTCGTCGTCCGCGTCCGGCAGGCCGGCGAGCACGATCCGGCCGACCGGGTGGTGCTCGGGTCCCTCCGAGCGCCAGTGGAAGACGAAGGAGCCCAGCATCGCGCCCACCACGAAGGCCTCCAGGCCGCCGTCGGGGGCGATCGCGGGCAGCGTCGTGGCCAGGCTGGAGCGGTCCCGGGTGGCGCGGGCCAGCGCGGCGCCGGCGCGCCGGAAGTCGACGGGCTGCTGCTCGCCGACGCCGACCAGGAGAACGGTCCTCAGCCGGTCGTTGTCGAGTCCCTGGGTGCCGAGCACCGGGAACGAGGTGATCTCACCGGTGCGGCCGGTCGCCTCCTGCTGCTCGAGCAGCTCGAGGAGGTCCACCCCGAGCGCCTCGGAGAGCTCCGCGCCCCCGGGGCCGAGCAGCACTGCGCCGCTGTCCTCGGAGGCGGACGCGCCGGGTGCGGGGATGACGGGCAGCGCCACCACCTCCACGCCGAGGATGGCGTGGGCGGCGGTGGCGCTGAGCGCGAACTCCGGCGGCGAGACCTGGCTGGGAAGCTGGGGCGTCACTGCGGTCGATGCGGGGGATGTCACGGCGATCAGCCGACGACGTCCTTGAGGGCGTTGCCCAGAGCCCCGGCCTCTTCGGCGTTGAGCTCCACCACCAGGCGGCCGCCGCCCTCGAGAGGCACGCGCATCACGATGCCCCGGCCCTCCTTGGTGACCTCCAGTGGACCGTCACCCGTCCGAGGCTTCATTGCCGCCATCCGTGCACCTCTTCTGTGAGTACGTGTTGTGGTACCTGCGCGCCCCGTGCGTCCTCCCCGGAGGTCCGGGGGGGGCCGTGCGCCGCACCATTATCCCCCATCAGCGAAGTGACGCCGACCACAGGTCGGGCCACGGTCTCGCGAGGGGGTCTGCGCGGCGCTGCGACACGCTCGTCGCGGCACCCGGGGCGCTGGGCACCGTACCCACCTGCGCGGGATCGAACCCTCCGAGCGCTCGCCCACCGATAGGGTCACGCCATGTCCGACACGCAGTCACCCGAGTCCCCCGTCCTGCTCGACGTCACCGAGGGCGTCGCCACGATCACCCTCAACCGCGCCGGCGCGATGAACAGCCTCGACGTGGCCACGAAGGTCGCCCTGCGCGAGACCGTCACCAGCGTCGCCGAGGACCCCGCGGTGCGCTGCGTGGTGCTGACCGGCACCGGGCGGGCGTTCTGCGTGGGCCAGGACCTCAAGGAGCACATCGAGATCCTGCACAGCGACTCCAGCGAGCAGCTGTTCCGCACCGTCGACGAGCACTACAACCCGATCGTCACCGCACTGGCCACGATGGACAAGCCGGTGCTGGCGGCCGTGAACGGCGTCGCCGCGGGGGCCGGCGCGAGCCTGGCGATGGCCTGCGACCTGCGCATCGTCGCGGACACCGCCGGCTTCAACCTGGCCTTCGCCGGGGTGGCGCTCTCCTGCGACACCGGCGCCAGCTGGACCCTGCAGCGCCTCGTCGGTCCGGCCCGCGCGCTGGACCTGCTCTACTTCCCCCGCACGGTGCCGGCCGCCGAGGCGCTCGAGATCGGCCTCGCCAGCCGCGTGGTGCCCCCCGCCGAGCTCGAGAGCACCGTGCGCGAGCTGGCCGTCCGCCTGGCCGCCGGCCCGACGGTCGCGCTCGCCTCGATCCGCCAGTCGGTCTCCTACGCCGCCGGTCACGGCTTCGAGGACTCGCTGGCCTTCGAGAGCCGGATGATGCAGCGCACCGGGGCCACCGCCGACCACGAGAGCGCGGTGGCCGCGTTCATCGCCAAGCAGAAGCCGGAGTTCCAGGGCCGCTGAGGCCCGTCAGCGACGCGCCCCGAAGATCCTCAGCACCTGTCGGGGCGCGTCGACGCGCATCGTGCGCCGGCGCGGGGCGGCGCCGTACTCGACGGTGAGCGCGGACCCGGCGAAGGTGTGGTTGAACCACATCGTCATCGTCCCGTGGCACACGCTGCCGCAGGAGAAGGTCTTGCGCGGCAGCCGCAGCCCACGCGCCACCCGCCGCGCGAAGCCCTTCGACTTCGTGTCGGTGTCCACCCCGTGCAGCGGCTGGTGGAAGCTCAGGACGCGGTGCGGCTCGACGTCGTCGAGGAAGCCCATCACCGCCCGGGTCTCAGGCTCGGAGGCCGGTCGCCGGCCCGACTCGTAGTTGCCGTCGAGGTCGGCCCACCGGTAGGGGAAGTTGCGGTTCAGATCGACCCCGCGGGCGTTCTTGCGGGTGCCTCGGGCGAAGCCGTCGGGGTTGTAGGTGGGGATCACCCACAGGTCGAGCCCGCGGATCGCCGGGCCGTCGCGCAGCGCCTCGAGGATCTGCTTGGTCTGGCGCTCGTTGCCGTGCATGGTCGAGATCAGCACGACCCGCTTCCGCCCGGGCTCGCCGAGGCGGAAGGCCCGGATCGCGCGCCCGCGCACCGAGCGGCCGATCACCCGGGTCTCGACCACCGCGGACCGCTCAGCGGCACTCTGCGACGACGCGGCCTCAACCGAGACCGCCGGGGCCCACGGCGTGGCCAGCCCGGTGGTCAGCCCGGTGGCCAGGGCGAGGGCGGCGACGAGGACCGGGAGACGTGAGCGGAGCATCGATGAGCCTTCGCGGGTCAGACCGCGGCGACCAGGTAGGCGCCGGTGAACACGCAGGCACCGACGAGCATGCCGACGTGGGCGAGGAGCGACAGCGCGGGGCCGTCGCTCCAGGTGTCCTCACGGCTGCCGGAGGCGTGCTTGCCGCGGGTGGGCGCCCAGCGCAGCAGGATCGCCAGGCCGGCCAGCGCGACCACCCACCACAGGCCCAGCGAGACGACGCCGAACCCGGCTCCGCCCAGCGCCGAGTCCTTCGGGGCGAGGAGGAAGACCAGCCATGTCACGATGGCCAGCGCACCGACCACCGTGTGCAGGTTCAGCAGCGCTCGGCCGACCCGGAACTGCCCCGCACCTCCGGTCTCCGAGCCCAGCCGGACCCTCGTGAGCACGACGACGACCGCGGCGAGGGCGGTCAGGATGTAGATGATCACCTGCGTGGACACCCGGGCAGTGTGCCCTAGTCCGGGTCGGGGCCGCCACGCGAGTCCGCGGGCGGTACGGCGCCGGGCCCGCCGGCGGCGTCCTCCTGCTGGCGGGCCAGCCGGTCGAGCAGGGCGTCGACCTCGGACATCCGGTAGCCCCGGAAGGCCACCGAGAAGCGCACCCGGCGCAGGTCCTCGGGGCGCAGCGGCCCCTCGGCCGGCACCAGGGCGTCGGGACGGTCGTCGTACACGTCGAGGAGCGGGTCGCCCCGCCCGGCGGCGACGAGCGCGACCCCGCCCATGGCGAGCACGATCAGGACCGCGAAGAACCAGACCATGGCGTCACTCCGGCTGCTCGGGAACGGGGTCGGCGGGCCAGTCGCCGTGTCGGGCCTCGACCATCAGCGAGACGGCGTGGTCGACGTCGTCGGTCAGCGTGATCAGGTCGAGGTCCTGCGGCGAGATCTTGCCCTCGGCCATCACCGTCTCGCGCAGCCACCCGATCAGCCCCTGCCAGTAGTCGACGCCGAGCAGGACGATCGGGAACGACGTCTTCTTGCCGGTCTGGACCAGGGTCAGCGCCTCGAAGAGCTCGTCGAAGGTGCCGACGCCGCCGGGCAGGACCACGAAGCCCTGGGAGTACTTGATGAACATGGTCTTGCGGGCGAAGAAGTAGCGGAAGTTGATGCCCTTGTCGACCCACTGGTTGAGCCCGGTCTCGAAGGGCAGCTCGATGCCGAGCCCGACACTCACCCCGCCGGCCTCCGAGGCGCCCTTGTTGGCGGCCTCCATCGCGCCGGGACCGCCGCCGGTGACGACCGCGAAGCCGGCCTCGGCGAGCTTGCGCCCGACCTCCTCGGCCATCGCGTAGTGCGGGTGGTCGGCCTTGGTGCGCGCGGAGCCGAAGACGCCGATGGCCGGGCCCAGCTCTGCCAGCGCACCGAAGCCCTCGACGAACTCGGCCTGGATCCGCAGCACCCGCCACGGGTCGGTGTGCACCCAGTCGCTGGGCCCGCGCGAGTCGAGCAGCCGCTGGTCGGTGGTGCCGTGGTCGACCTGGCTGCGCCGCATCACCTCGGCGCCGCGACGGCGCACCCGGGTGCGGTCGTGCTCGCCGACGGGGTCGGTGGCCGGTGGCGTGGTCATCGGGAGCCTCCCAGCCAGCGCCGCAGCTGCTGCTCGCAACGGGTGATGTGCTCGATCGGCACGTGTTCCTCCTGCTTGTGGGCCAGCACCGGGTCGCCGGGGCCGAAGTTGACCGCCGGGATGCCCAGCGCGCTGAAGCGCGCCACGTCGGTCCAGCCGAACTTCGGCGCCACCTGGCCGCCGACCGCCTCCACGAACGCCGCGGCGGCGGGCACCGTCAGGCCGGGCAGCGCTCCGGGTGAGGTGTCGGTGAGGCGTACGTCGTAGCCGGCGAAGAGCTCGCGGCAGAACGCCTCGGCCTCGGCCTCGGAGCGGTCCGGGGCGAAGCGGTAGTTGACGGTGACGACGCACTCGTCGGGCAGCACGTTGCCGGCGACGCCACCGGAGACGAAGACGGCGTTGAGGCCCTCGTGGTACTCCAACCCGTCGATCACCGGCTTGCGGGGCTCGAACTCCTCCAGGGTGCGCAGGATCGCGCCCGCCTTGTGGATGGCGTTGACGCCGCGCCAGCTGCGCGCGGAGTGGGCGCGCTCCCCTGAGGTGCGCACCTCGACGCGCAGCGTGCCCTGGCAGCCCGCCTCGACCGAGGCGTTGGAGGGCTCCATCAGGATCGCGAAGTCCGCCTCGAGCAGCTCGGGGTGGCTCTCGGCGAGCAGCTTGAGGCCGTTGTGCACCGCCTCGATCTCCTCGGCCTCGTAGAGGATGTAGGTGACGTCGCGGTTGGGCTCGGGCAGCGTCGCGGCCAGGTGCAGGATGACCGCGTCGCCGCCCTTCATGTCACAGGTGCCCAGGCCGTGCAGCAGGTCGCCGTCGCGGCGCGCCGGCAGGTTGTCGTTGAGCGGGACGGTGTCCAGGTGACCGGCGATCACCACCCGCTCGGGCAGCCCCAGCTCGGTGCGGGCCACCACCGTGTGACCGTGCCGGGTCACGCGCAGGTGCGGGTAGGCGCGCAGGGCGGCCTCGACCGCGTCCGCGATCGGGCCCTCGGCACGACTCACCGACTCGATGTTGACCAGCTGCTCGGTCAGGGCCACGACGTCGGCCTCGAGGTCCAGCGGGGTCACAGCGGCTTGCGTCATGGTGCCATCCAACCAGCCACCGCCCCCTCAGCGCCGGGCGACCGAGATCGTGGCCGTCTCCCCCTCGCCCACCGGCGCCTCGGTGGCGCCCTCGGGCGCGCCGGCGCCGATGACGACCTCGGTGGCCAGGGTCTCCCCGGCCACCAGCGCCTGGTGGGTGCGCACGGCCTCGAGCACGGCTCCGGGGCCGTCCACCGTCAGCGTGATCCGGTCGGAGACCTCCAGACCGGCCTCGCGGCGCGCCTGCTGCACGGCGCGGACCAGGTCGCGCGCCAGGCCCTCGGCGGCCAGCTCCGGCGAGACGCCGGTGTCCAGCACGACGAACCCGCCGCCGGGCAGCACCCCGGTGGCCGAGCCGTCCGCGGCGCCCGCGGCGACGGTCTCGAGGGTGTACTCCCCCTCCACCAGCGCCAGCCCGCCGGAGGTCACGGTGCCGTCCTCGGCGACCGACCAGTCCCCGGACTTCGAGCCCTTGATCGCGCGCTGCACGTCCTTGCCCAGCCGCGGGCCGGCGGCGCGGGCATTCACGTTGAGCTTCTGCGACACCCCGTACGACGCGGCCTCGGGGGCGGCCAGGTCGAGCAGCCGCACCGACTTCACGTTGAGCTCGTCGGCGATGATCTCCTCGAAGCCGGCCAGCGCCTGCGCGTCGCCCACCACCACGGTGAGCTGCGCGAGCGGCAGCCGGTTGCGCAGCTTGGCGGCCTTGCGCAGCGCCGAGCCCGCCGAGCAGACCTCGCGCACCGCGTCCATCGCGGCGACCAGCGCGTCGTCGGCCGGCAGCGTGTCGAGCGTCGGCCAGTCGGTGAGGTGCACCGAGCGCCCGCCGGTCAGCCCGCGCCAGATCTCCTCGGTGGTCAGCGGCAGCAGCGGAGCGGTGGTCCGGCAGAGGACGTCCAGCACGGTGGCCAGGGTGTCGAAGGCGTCGTGAGCCTCGCTCTCCTCGACCGCGCCGGTGGCCCAGAACCGCTCGCGCGAGCGGCGGATGTACCAGTTGGTGAGCACATCGACGAAGGTCCGCGTCGACTCGCAGGCCCCGGCGATGTCGTACTCGTCGAGCTGGCCGGTGGCCTGCGCGACGTACTGGCGCAGCTTGGCCAGGATGTAGCGGTCCATCGGGTGCGCGGAGTCGGTGCGCGGCGTCGCCTCGTAGCCGCTCTCGCCGGCGGCGTTGGCGTAGAGGGTGAAGAAGTACCAGCTGCTCCACAGCGGCATCAGCACCTGGCGCACGGAGTCGCGGATGCCGGCCTCGGTGACGACCAGGTTGCCGCCGCGCAGGATCGGGCTCGACATCAGGAACCAGCGCATCGCGTCGGCGCCGTCGCGGTCGAAGACCTCGCTGACGTCGGGGTAGTTGCGCAGCGACTTGCTCATCTTGGCGCCGTCGGAGCCGAGCACGATGCCGTGGCTGATGCACGAGCTGAACGCCGGGCGGTCGAAGAGCGCGGTGGCCAGCACATGCATCGTGTAGAACCAGCCGCGGGTCTGGCCGATGTACTCCACGATGAAGTCGCCGGGGAAGTGGTGCTCGAACCACTCGGCGTTCTCGAACGGGTAGTGCACCTGCGCGAACGACATCGACCCGGAGTCGAACCAGACGTCGAGGACGTCCTCGACGCGGCGCATCGTGGACCGCCCCGTCGGGTCGTCGGGGTTGGGCCGGGTCAGCTCGTCGATGTAGGGGCGGTGCAGGTCGGTGACGGTGACCCCGAAGTCGCGCTCGAGCTCCTCGAAGGAGCCGTAGACGTCGATGCGGGGGTAGGCCGGGTCGTCGCTCTTCCACACCGGCACCGGCGATCCCCAGAAGCGGTTGCGGGTGATCGACCAGTCGCGGGCGTTCTCCAGCCACTTGCCGAACTGGCCGTCCTTGATGTGTTCGGGCACCCAGTGGATCTGCTGGTTGAGCTCGACCATCCGGTCCTTGATCGCGGTGACCTCGACGAACCACGACGAGACGCCCTTGTAGATCAGCGGCTCGCGGCAGCGCCAGCAGTGCGGGTAGGAGTGGTCGTAGGTCTCGCGGCGCAGCAGGACCGTGCCGGGGGTGACCGAGCCGGTCCCCTCGCTCGCGCCGCGGGTGGCGGCCTTGAGGTGGTCGATCACGTGCAGGTTGGCGTCGAAGACCAGCATCCCGGCGTAGTCGTCGACGGGGTGGGTGAAGCGCCCGTCCTTGCCGACCGGCATCACCGCCTCGATGTGCTCGCGGTCGGTGACCTCCTTGTCGACCTCACCGAACGCGCCGGCGGTGTGCACCACGCCGGTGCCGTCGGTGGTGGTGACCGCGTCGTCGGCGGCGACCACGCGGAAGGCGTTCTCGTGGCCCAGGTAGTAGGAGAACGGCGGCGTGTAGCGGCGCCCGACCAGGTCGGCGCCGCGGTAGCGGCCGAGGATCGTGAACTCGCCGTCCTCGCCGGCCAGCTCGCGGGCGTACGACGCCAGCCGGGCCTCGGCCAGCAGGTAGCGCGCCGTCTCCTCGGTGCCGGGCACGGGCGCCTCGACCACGACGTAGTCGATGTCGGAGCCGACCATCACCGCGAGGTTCGAGGGCAGCGTCCACGGGGTGGTGGTCCAGATCAGCACGTGCGCGCCGTCGAGGACCGGGTCGGGGCGCCCGGGCAGCGGCTCGAGGCGGAAGCCGACCGTGACGGCCGGGTCCTGGCGGCTCTTGTAGACGTCGTCGTCCATCCGCAGCTCGTGGTTCGACAGCGGCGTCTCGTCGTTCCAGCAGTAGGGCAGGACGCGGAAGCCCTCGTAGACCAGCCCCTTGTCGTACAGGCTCTTGAACGCCCAGATGACGCTCTCCATGTAGTCGGGGTTGAGCGTCTTGTAGTCGTGGTCGAAGTCGACCCAGCGCGCCTGGCGGGTCACGTACTCGCGCCACTCGCCGGTGTAGCGCAGCACCGACTCGCGGCAGGCGGCGTTGAACTTCTCCACGCCGAGCTCGTGGATCTCGTCGGTGGTCTTCAGGCCGAGCTGGCGCATCGCCTCGAGCTCGGCGGGCAGGCCGTGGGTGTCCCAGCCGAAGCGGCGCTCGACGCGCTTGCCGCGCATCGTCTGGTAGCGCGGCACGATGTCCTTGACGTACCCGGTCAGCAGGTGGCCGTAGTGCGGCAGCCCGTTGGCGAACGGCGGGCCGTCGTAGAAGACGAACTCGTTCTCGCCGTTCGCACCGGCCTCGCGCGCCTGCACGCTGGCCTGGAAGGTCTCGTCGTCCTTCCAGTACGCCAGCACCCGCTCCTCGATCTCCGGGAAGCGCGGGGAGGACGGGACGTTGCTGGTGCCGCTGGTGGCGACCTTCGGGTAGGTCATCGGTGGCTTCTCCTGGTGGCGGGTCGGGTCGATCGTGTCCAGACCACGAGGACGACTCACGCCGCGGTACCACCTCGCTTGCCACCCGCACGCGGGCGACCACTTCATCGCAGGCTGTGACGGGCCCACCCGTCCGGTTCTAGTGAGCGCTCGCGCGTCGTTCTTCCGGAGGCTCGCCGCTGATGACGGCTCAGACGCCTTGCCTCCCAGATTACGCCCCGCTCCCCCACCCCACCAATCCATTCCGGTCCGCGGCGCGTGCCCCGGACCGCGGGGTGGGTGGCGTTACGTAGAGTTGGGGAGCGTGACTGCTGCTAACGCCTGGGGCTTCGGCCTGGCCACCGTGACCGCTGACGACACCATCCTCGACGTGTGGTTCCCCGAGCCGGCGCTCGGCGCGGCCCCCGCCGACCCGACGGCGCCCGCCGAGCTGAGCGCGCTGGAGGGCGAGGACGACGTGCGCGCCGTACGGCGCGAGGTGCGGCTGGTGCAGATCACGGACCTCTCGGCCGCCCCCGCGAGCACCGAGGACGCCTGGCTGCGCCTGCACCTGCTCTCCTCGCGGCTGGTGGTGCCGCACCAGATCTCCATGGACGGCGTCTTCGGGCTGCTCACCAATGTGGTGTGGACCTCCGCCGGCCCCTGCGCGGTCGCCGGCTTCGAGCGCACCCGGGCCCGGCTCCAGGCCGCCGGGCAGCACGTGACGGTGTACGGGGTGGACAAGTTCCCCCGCCTGGTCGACTACGTGATGCCGTCCGGGGTGCGCATCGCCGACGCCGACCGGGTCCGCCTCGGCGCGCACCTGGCCGAGGGCACCACGGTGATGCACGAGGGCTTCGTGAACTTCAACGCCGGCACCCTCGGCGCCTCGATGGTCGAGGGCCGGATCTCGGCCGGCGTGCTGATCGGCGACGGCTCCGACGTCGGCGGCGGCGCCTCGATCATGGGCACCCTGTCCGGCGGCGGCAAGGAGGTGATCAGCGTCGGCGAGCGCTGCCTGCTGGGCGCCAACTCCGGCCTGGGCATCTCGCTGGGCGACGACTGCGTGGTCGAGGCGGGCTGCTACGTCACCGCCGGCACCAAGGTCACCGTCAAGGACATGGACGGCAAGCCGCAGGTGGTCAAGGCGGTCACCCTGTCGGGCGCCTCGAACGTGCTGTTCCGCCGCAACTCGGTGACCGGCGCGATCGAGGCCGTGCCGTGGCGCGGTGAGGGCGTCGAGCTCAACGCGATCCTGCACGCGAACTGAGCCCCGCCCCACCCCCCACACCCACCCCCGCAACACCCACTCCCCGAGTCACCCGAGGAACACGCATGGGCAAGGCACTGCGCTGGACGGGAGCAGGCGTCGGCCTGCTCGCCGTCCTCGCCGTCTCGGTCCTCGCGGTCCAGGAGGGCGTCGTCCGGCTGCCCGGGCAGAGCGGCTGCACGGCGAGCGTGGACGGGCGCGAGGTCGAGCTGACCACCGACCAGGCCGAGAACGCCGCGCTGATCACCGCGATCGCGGTGCAGCGCCAGATGCCGGCCCGGGCGGCGTCGATCGCGCTGGCGACCGCCTACCAGGAGTCGAAGATCATCAACATCGACTTCGGCGACCGCGACTCCCTCGGGTTGTTCCAGCAGCGCCCCTCGCAGGGCTGGGGCACCGAGGAGGAGGTGCTCGACCCGGTCTACGCGACCAACAAGTTCTACGACGCGCTGGAGCGGGTCGAGGGCTACGAGTCGATGCCGATCACCGAGGCCGCCCAGGAGGTGCAGCGCTCGGGGTTCCCCGACGCCTACGCCGACCACGCCGCCGACGGCCGGGCGCTCGCCTCGGCGCTGACTGGCAACTCGCCGGGCGGCACCTTCACCTGCGTGGTCAGCGGGGACCGGGAGCGCGAGTCCGACGACCTCGACGAGGCCGGGCTCACCGACCGCGCCGCCGCCGTACGACGCGACCTGCGCGCCGTCTTCGGGCCGCTGCCGATGGGCGGCTTCGACCCCGAGGGCGTCTCCAGCGGCCACAAGGAGGGCTCGGCGCACTACGAGGGCCGCGCGGTGGACGTGTTCGTGCGCCCGATCAACCGCGACAACAAGCGCCGCGGCTGGGCGATCGCCGGCTACCTGGTGGCCCAGGCCCAGCGCCTCGACATCGACACCGTGATCTTCGACGGCAAGATCTGGACCGCGCGCCGCTCCACCGCGGGGTGGCGCGACTACAAGATCGACACCAGCGGGCGCGACGCCGCCACGGCCGCGATCCTCGAGCACCGCGACCACGTGCACGTCGACGTCGCCGACTGAAGCAGAGCCGACAGCCCAGAGCCGACTGAGCAGCGACTCAGGCCAGCCGGCGAGTCGCCTCCGCGACCCGCTCGTCGGTGGCGGTGAACGCGATCCGGACGTGCCGCCCACCGGCCCGGCCGTAGAAGGCGCCGGGCGCGACCAGGATGCCCCGCTCGGCGAGCCACGCGACGGTCTCCCAGCAGTCCTCGTCGCGGGTCGCCCACAGATACAGCGAGGCCTCGGAGTGGTCGATGCGGAAGCCCGCGCCCTCGAAGGCCGCACCCAGCGCCGCCCGGCGCTCGGCGTAGCGGGCGTGCTGCTCGGCGACGTGGGCGTCGTCGTCCAGCGCGGCGGCCATCGCGACCTGCTGGGGTCCGGGCATCTGCAGCCCGAGGTTCTTGCGCACCGCCAGCAGCTCGCCGACCAGCGCCGGGTCGCCGGCCACGAACGCGCAGCGGTACCCGGCCAGGTTGGAGCGCTTCGACAGCGAGTGCACCGCGAGGATCCCCTCGTGGGAGCCGCCGCAGACGTCGGGGTGCAGCACCGAGATCGGCCGGTTCCTCGGGTCCCAGGCCATCTCGATGTAGCACTCGTCGGAGACCAGCACGGTGCCCCGCTCACGGCACCACGCGACGACCTTGCGCAGGTGCTCCAGCGGCAGCACCTTGCCGGTCGGGTTGGACGGCGAGTTGATCCACAGCAGCGCCGGCACCTCGGGGCCGAGCGCGGTCAGCGAGTCGGTCGCCACCGCCCGGGCGCCCGCCAGCGCGGCGCCGACCTCGTAGGTCGGGTAGGCCAGCTCCGGGTAGGCGACCAGGTCGCCGGCGCCGATCCCGAGCTGGAGGGCCAGGTTCGCGATCAGCTCCTTGGAGCCGGTCACCGGCAGCACCGCATCCAGGCCCACGCCGGTGACGCCCAGGCACCGCTGGAGCCAGTCGATCACGGCCTGGCGGGTCTCCGGCAGGCCGATGGTCTGCGGGTAGCCCGGCGAGTCGGCGGCTCCACGCAGCGCCGCCTGGACGACCTCGGGGGTCGGGTCGACGGGCGTCCCGACCGAGAGGTCGACGATCCCCTCGGCGTGCCCGCGCGCCTGCGCGGCGTACGAGGTGAGCTTGTCCCAGGGGAAGTCCGGAAGCCGTCGCGAGACGGGGTCGTCACCGACCCGGCGCGAGCTCACTCCTGGTTCTGCGGGGGCAGCGCCTCGATGAACGGGTGGTCCTTGTCGATCTCACCCATCTTCGCCGCGCCACCGGGCGAGCCGAGGTCCTCGAAGAACCCGACGTTGGCGGTGTAGTAGTCCTTCCACTGCTCCGGCGTGTCGTCCTCGTAGAAGATCGCCTCGACGGGGCACACCGGCTCGCAGGCGCCGCAGTCCACGCACTCGTCGGGGTGGATGTAGAGCATCCGCTTGCCCTCGTAGATGCAGTCGACCGGACACTCGTCGACACACGCGCGGTCCTTGAGGTCGACACACGGCTGGGCGATGACGTAGGTCACCAGTTCCTCCTGAGAGCACTTGCGAGAGCGGATGCTCGGCAAACCCTAGTATCCCCCCATGCCTGATCACTCGGAACCCGGCATTCCTGATACCGAGCGGGGCCCCGACCAGCCCGCCACCGGCGAGCACCTGCTCGGCCCGCACGTGGTCGGGCAGCGGGTGGTGATCCGGCGCCTGGTCCGCGGCGAGAGCGGGCCCACCGGCGGCCCGGCGATGACCGACGTGCTCGGCACGGCGGAGTCCTGGGGCTCCGGCGAGGTGGTGGTACGCCGCGAGGACGGCGTCGCGGTGCGGATCGCGATCGCCGACATCGTCTCGGGCAAGCCGGTGCCGCCGCGCCCCTCGGTGCACCACCGGCTCTCGGCGCGCGCCTGCGAGGAGCACACCCTGGCCCTGTGGCCGGGCCTGGAGCGCGTCGCGGTGGCCGACGGCGGCGAGTGGGTGCTGCGCCTGGATCCGGCGCCGCGCGGGCGGCCGCTGAAGCGGGCCAACTCGTGCCTGGCGATGGGCGAGCCCGGCACGTCGTACGACGAGGCGGTCGCCGCGGTGGGCGCCTTCTACGCCGAGCACGGCCGCGAGCCGCTGGCCCAGGTGGAGGTCGACAGCGAGGCCGAGCGCGCGTTCCTCGACCGCGGCTGGCGTCCGCTGGGCCACGGGGACTCGGAGTTCTGGGTCGGCTCGCTGGCCAAGGCCAGGCGCTCCCGACGCGCCTCCTCCCTACGCTCCCCCTCTCCAGGCCCCCGGTTCCAGACAGAGCTGACCGCCGACGGCGACCACGCCCTGGTCCAGGCCCACGACGGCGACGCCCTGGTCGCCGTCGGCCGCGGCACCCTGCACGGCGACTGGCTGGGGCTGCACGCGCTGGAGGTCGAGCCCGGGCACCGGCGCCGCGGCCTGGCCGGGCTGGTGCTCGACGAGCTCTTCGACTGGGCCGGCGAGTCCGGCGCCGGCACCGTGTGGCTGCACGTGGAGCCCGACAACTCAGCCGCGGTGGCGCTCTACGGCGCGCTGGGGCTGGTGCGCCACCACGCCGCGCGCTACCTCACCCCGGCCTGACGCCCCGCCTGACGCCCGGCCGGCTCGGCCGCGGGCTCGGTGCTGGGCTTCGCGTTCGGCTTGGGCTTCGGCTTCGGCTTGGGCTCCGGCTCGGGGTCCTGGCAGATCACCGAGTCCGAGGGCGTGTAGGTGGTCGAGAAGACCTCGCGCCGCTCGACGGCCGAGGAGCCGGGCTTCTTGAAGATCCGGGTGACGTCGATGTCGAAGCCGCCGTACCCGCTGTTGGGGTAGCAGTCGGGGGTGGTCATCGTCCGGGTCTGCGGCTGGGTGAAGTTGTGCCGCTCCCCGGTCACCGACGAGACGTCCCAGACCTTCGTCGACCACATGCTGACGGTGACCGCGCCCTGGCCGGCCGAGCTGGCCGGGGACACCTTCGCGCTGATCAGCACGCCGTAGGGGGTGTCGTTCTTGAACCGCAGGTCGACCGAGCCCCAGGCCACGGTCGCCTCGCGCCCGACCGGGTAGCGGTCGATGTAGAACGAGTGCGGCTTGTGCTCGACGTCCTCGAGACCGGCGAAGAACATCGCGTTGAACAGCGTGGTCGCCATCTGCGAGACGCCGCCGCCGAGGTCCTCCTTGAAGATCCCGTTGCTGATCATGAAGCCCTCGGTGAAGCCGTTCTCGCGGGTCCGCTCCCCCACCGTGTCGTTGAGCGAGAACGTCTCCCCGGGCTCGAGCACGGTGCCGTCGATGAGCTCCGCGGCCCGGCCGATGTTGATGTTGCGGTACTCCGCGTAGGGGTAGTACGTGGTGAACGAGGAGACCTCTTCGGTGATCTTCAGGTCACGGGCGTCCTGGGTGGTGAACTCGGGCTCGGCGACCTTGGCCTCGACCGCGATCTCGCGCTTGCCCGAGGCCGCGACCGCGGTCTCGAGGAAGGCGTCGCTGATGTCGGCGGGGTCGTAGTCGATCCCGGGCTTGCCCTGGATCACCTTCGGCTTGCCGTTGACCAGCTCCACGCGCGCGTCCACGGGCGCACCGGCGTCGCCGATCTGGCGGTCGACGCGGGCGGTGAGGCGCTTCTCGTCGAGCTCGGGCACCAGCTCGCCGTCCTCGGCGACCATCGTGACGACGCGGCCGATGTCGACGGGGCGCAGGGTGACCCGGGTGGCGTCGAAGACCAGCGTGATCGGCGCCGAGACGGCCGGGTTCGCGAACCCGTCGAGCGCCTCCTGCAGGTCGTCGGCGTCGATCTCGGGCTCGGCCGGCTGCAGGTCCAGCTCGGCGCGCCCGTCGATGGACAGGTACGCCGCGACCAGGGCGTCGCGGGCCTCGTCGGGGTCGACGCCCTCGCCGACGACGGGCTCGGTGACCTTGACCTTGCCTGCCTTGAACGCGATCGCGCCCTCGACCGGAGGCGTGCCGACGCCCTTGTCCAGCCGCGTCACGACCCGGGCCAGGGCGTCGTCGTCGGTGCTCACCACGGCGTCGAGCGCGTCGCCGCCGGTGTAGTACTCCCACAGTCGGCGCGGCGACCAGCTCCGCTCGGCGCCGGCGGCCTCGACCGAGGCGTCCACGTCGAGGGACAGGCCGGCCTTGTCCGGGCTGACCTGCTGGGTGCGCCCGTCGACCTCGAGGGTCATCGAGCGGCGGGCGCGCTCGCCAAGGTGCTCCTCGAGCTCGGCGCGGGCCTCCGCGCGGCTCATGCCGCCGATCTCGACTCCCGACACCGTGGTGCCGCGGGGGACGCCGGCACCGGCGAAGGCGTAGGCCGCGGCGTAGAGTGCACCGAAGAGCAGGACCAGCCCGAGCAGCAGGAGGACGACGACCCGTCCCCCCTTGCTCTCGCGCGCGGTCGGGGAAGCATCAGAAGTCACGGCGCCATACTAGGCGGGTGGCGTAGCCCGACGCGGCATCGTCGCGAGCCCCCACACCAGGACCACCAGGGCGCTGAACAGCACCAGGTAGCCCGACGGGCTCGCCGCCAGCGCGTAGTCGCCCTCGGGCCGCCCGGGCAGCACGAGTGCGATCACCGCGATCCAGCCCAGGCAGAACGCCGGCCGGCCCCACCACACCCGTGGGGTGGCGACCAGGGCGGCGGTGGTGGCGGCGAGGCCGAGGGCCATCCCCCACCAGCGCCCGTGCAGGGCGACCAGCGACAGGCTGGTCAGGGTCCCGGCGAGCAGGGCGAGCAGCGCCAGCCCGGACCGGGCGAGGGCCTCCACCCTCAGAGTCCGGCGAAGAGGTCGGTCTCCAGCCCGTCCTCGTTCAGCTCACCGCGGGTGCCCTTCGCGATCCGGTAGAACTCCAGGCCCCAGGCCTCGTTGCCGACGTTGTTGGAGAGCGCGAAGAACGGGCCGTCCACCGTGATCTGGGTGGCGTGCGCCTCGAGCGCGGCCATCTTCTTGTCGAAGTACTCGGTGCCGTCGACGACGGCGGCGAGCTGGGAGTCGGGGGTGACGAAGTGCGGGAGCGGCCCGTCGGGGTCCATCCCCTCGAAGCTGGCGGTGTCCCCGGCGTCGCGCAGGGCGCGCAGCCCGGCGCGCATCCGGCTCTCCGACATCGCGCCCCAGTAGATCTTGGCGATCTCCCACGGCTCCCCCAGCTCCAGCTTGTACGACGGCACGGCCGCGAGCTGGGCGGCGTACATCGCGACCCGGTGGGCCTGGATGTGGTCGGGGTGGCCGTAGCCGCCGAACTGGTCGTAGGTGACCAGCACCTGCGGGCGCACCTCGCGGATCACCTTGACCAGCTCGTCGGCGGCCTCGGTGAGGTCGGCGGCCCAGAAGGCGTTGGCGTGGATGTCGTCGGCGGGGATGGCATGGCCGTCCTCGTGCCACTTCATCCCGGAGTCGCGGTAGCGCCCGAACCCGCCCAGGTAGCGGTGGTCGGTGACCCCCAGCGCGGCCATCGCGGCGGCGAGCTCGCCCTTGCGGTGCTCGCCGAGGGTGTCGTCGCGGTCGGCGCCGAGGTGCTCGAGCTCGGGGACCAGGATCTCGCCCATCTCGCCGCCGGTGCAGGTGACCAGCGTGACGCCGCGCCCCTCGGCGACGTACTTGGCCATCGTGGCCCCCTGGCCGATGGACTCGTCGTCGGGGTGGGCGTGCACCAGCAGCAGGCGCTGGTCGGGAGTCTGCGTCATGCGCCCCACCCTAGTCCGGCCGCTTGACCCGCTTCGGGGCGTCGGGCAGCTCGACCGGCGCGAGCCGCACCACGGGGGCCTCGGGGCCCCGGTCCAGCCACCCCTCGTACTCGTCGACGACCAGCTCGAGCTGCGGCTCGGGGGCGTCGCTGAGCACGGCCCAGGGGTGATCCTCGTCGTCGTCCTCGCCGGCCAGCCGCTCCCGCGTCACCTCGGCGCCATAGCCGGCGCGCGCCAGGGCCCGGGCCGCGGCCCGGGCGTCGTCCTCGTCGAAGAAGATGCCTCTCACGGACACCGATTCTCCCCGATCCCCAGCGGCGTCGCGCAGTACCCGGGCGAGCTCGGACAGGAAGGGCCGATCCGGCTCCAGCCAGTCCACGTCGCCCAGCTCCTCGGCCCTCAACCAGCGCACCGCGTCGTGCTCGGACGGCACGGGCTCCCCCGCGACGAGCTCGACGAGCGCGACGGCGAGCTCGTGGGTCTCGCCGATCGGGACCAGCCCGGCGAGCCAGCCGACGACGCGGACCGGGCAGGCGAGCTCCTCGGCGATCTCGCGCCGGATCGCGTCGTCGGGGCTCTCGCCGGGCTCGACCTTGCCGCCGGGGAACTCCCAGCGCCCGGCCGCCGAGGCGGGGGCGGTACGGCGGGCGGCGAGCACCCGGCCGTCGCGGACGATGGCCGCGCCGACGACGCGCATGCGTGAGCTCACCGCCTCATCATCGCCGGTGGTGCGGGCTCACGACCCGGTGGCTACCGTGTCGGCCATGCCCGAGACCCCCACCGACGCCGACGGGCTCACGCTGCGCCGCGGCCGCGACCACACCGCCGAGATCGACGCGCTGGCCCGGCGCTACGGCGGGCGGGTGGGCCTGGACGCGGTGCTGAGCGACCTGAACCGGCGCGGGCGCCGCACCTGGGCGCCGGGGCGCGCCGTACGCCGCGCCTTCACCTGGGACGCCCACGACCGGCGCGACCCGCGCTGGTGGCCCCAGGGCATCTCCTCCTCGGGCGACGCGCACGAGTCGGGCCACTACACCGGCACGGACGGCGAGCCGCGCCGGCTGTTCGTGACCACCTGGTACGCCAAGGAGGTCGACGGCGAGAAGCACGGCTCCCGGGTGAGCTTCTTCGACCCGCGGACCCGGCGCTACCGCCACGTGCTGCTGGTGACGCCGTCCCTGGAGGGACCGCAGGCGCGCTGCGCCCCGCTGCAGATGCACGCGGGCGGGATCGTCTGGGCGGGTCCGTGGCTGCACGTGGCGGCGACCGCGACCGGCTTCCACACCTTCCACCTGGACGACATCCTGCGGGTGCCCGACGAGCACGCGGACGAGTCGCTGGGCTACCGCTACGTGCTGCCGCTGCGGTTCACCCACCGCGCCGAGACCGCCGAGGGCCTGGACCGGCTGCGCTACTCGTTCCTCTCGCTGGACCGCGGCGCCTCGCCCCCGGAGCTGGTGGTCGGCGAGTACGGCCGGCGCAAGCAGACCCGGCGGCTGGCCCGCTTCCCACTCGGCGAGGGGTTTCTGCCCGCGCCGGACGAGCAGGAGGTGACCCGGCTGCTCAGCATCGAGTCGTCGGGCGTGGCCGGGATGCAGGGCGCCGTGCGGGCTCCCGGAGGTCTCTACGCGACCGCGTCCCACGGCCCGTGGACCCTGGGCTCGCTCTACGTCGGCAAGCCCGGTGCGCTGCGCCGGCGCCGGTGGGCGACCCCGATGGGTCCCGAGGACCTGACCTGGTGGCCCGGCACGGACCTGCTCTGGACGGTCACCGAGCACCCGCGGCGGCGCTGGATCTGCGGCCTGGCCAGGCCCGCCGGCTACCGCCGGGGCTGACGGGCCAGCTGACGGCTCTGCGCCACCAGGCGTCCGGTGGAGTCCCAGATCTCGCAGTCCTCCTCGAACATGCCGCCCGCCATGTTGCGGGTCGCGTGGCGCACCTGCAGCCACCCGGGTGCCGGTACGGCGCGGATGTGCGCGGTCAGCTCCAGCGTCGGCGCCCAGCCGGGCATCCCGAGGTCGAAGGTCACCGGCGGCAGCGCGTCGAGGACCAGCAGCAGCGAGATCGGGTCGGGCTCGCGGCCGTCGGGGAAGCGGAACCACGCCTGCAGCGCACCCTGGCGCGACGGCTCCCCCATCGCCCAGCCGATGTGGGCCGGGTCGATGCGCATGTCGAAGCGCTCCATCAGCGGCGCGGACTTGCGGATGCTCTCCGGCGACATCGTGGTCGGCACGCACTCGTCCGGCGGCGGGATCGCCGGCCGCTGCGCGGTGGTGCGCACGTCGTCGGGTAGCGCCGACAGGTCGCCGTACGTCGCCAGCGCGCTGATCCGCGCGGCGTCGCCCTGGTGCAGCTCCGCGGCCATCGTGGCGACGCTGCCCCCGTCGCGCAGCACCCGTGTGGTCACCGCGGCCGGGCCGGCGGTGGACGCGGACAGGTAGTAGGCGCTGACCGCGAGCGGGTCGGGCTTGCCGGGCACCGTGGCGCGCAGCGCGTTGCCGATCATCGCCAGCAGGTAGCCGCCGTTGATCCCCTCGCCCACCGACCAGCCGGCGGCCAGGGTCGCCTCGTGCTCGCCGGGGCCGGTGGCGGTGACGGCGGTGTCGCGGTCGAACTCATAAGACATGCGCGGAGAATAGCGGCCGTGACCTCCGGATCGACCCTCAGCACCCACGCCCGCCAGCTCGTCCACGTCGGTCCGCACGCCGGAGCCCACCGCGTCGCGTTGCGGGCCTGCGTCTCGGTGTCGGTCCCACTGCTGCTGCTGTGGTCCGTCGGTCACCTGGACTGGTCCATCTACGCCGCGTTCGGCGCCTTCACCTCTCTCTACGGGCGCAACCACGTCCACCTCTCCCGCGCGCAGATGCAGCTGACCCTGGCCGGCGTGCTGACCGCCGCCTGCACGCTGGGTGTGTTCGTCGGGCTCTCCGAGCATCGCGCCTGGCTCGCGGTACCGGTCGCGGCCCTGGTCGCCAGCGCCACCTCCCTGCTCTCCGACGCCCAAGACTGGCACCCGCCGGGCCCGCTGTTCCCGATCTTCGCGTTCACCGCCTGCGCCTCCCTCCCGTCCTCCCCCGGCGACCTGGGCATCGCCGCCGCCGTCGCCGCCGCGTCCGCGCTGTTCTCGGTGCTCGTCGGCAACGTCCACGCGTTCTGGCACGGCTGGCGACGCCCCACACAGGCCCGGCGCACCTCGCTGCGCCGGGGCGCGTACGCCGAGGTCGCCCGGCGCCACGTCGCCCGCAACGCCCTCGGCGTGCTGCTCGCCGGCACGATCGCCACCGCCTCCGGCATCGGGCACCCCTACTGGGCCATGGTGAGCGCCGTCGTCCCGCTCGCCTCCCCGCAGCTCTCGGCCGGGGTGCTGCGCGGGGTGCACCGCGTGCTCGGCACGTTCCTCGGACTCGGGACCGCGGCGCTGCTGCTCTCCCTCGACGCGGACGGCCTCTGGCTGATCGCGATGGTGGTGGCGATGCAGGCGTGGGCCGAGCTCTGGGTGGGGCGCAACTACGCCATCGCCCTGATCGGGATCACCCCGCTCGCGCTGCTGATGATCCACCTCGTCTCCCCCGCGCCGACCGGGGAGCTGCTCTGGGACCGCGGCGTGGAGACCGTGATCGGGGTGCTCGTCGGGGTGCTGGTCGGGCTGGCCACCCGCCCTCGGCGCAACCGCCTCTGACCTGGGCAGACGCTGCTCGAGAAGTTCTCCACAGATTGGCTTGCGGGGGTTACCTGCGCGACCTCTCTTGACTACAATCGTTTCTATGTTTGAACTCTCCGGCTACGGGCTGAACGGCGGCGACGACGCTGCCGACGCGCCTGTGCGCGGGGAGTGCGAGGCAGCCGAGCGCCCGGGTGAGTTCTGGGTTGAGATCCTCGCCGCGGTCCAACCCGCGGGGCTCAGCGATGCCGCGCTGGTCGACGAGCTGGCCGGCCTGGAGCGGCTCACCTCCGCGGCGGCCGCGGCCAAGGCCCGGCTGACCGCGGACCTGGCTGCGCGGCGCCGCGCCGAGGACGCCGCGCGGGGCGTCCCGGCGCAGCGGTGTGGGCGCGGTGTCGCCCACGAGGTCGCGCTGGCACGCCGGGAGTCCCCGCACGCGGGCCGCGAGCACGTCACGCTCGCGGTGGCGCTGGTCGAGGACCTGCCCCACGCCCTGGCCGCGCTGGCCCGCGGCGACCTCAACGAGCACCGCGCGCAGATCCTGGCCCGCGAGAGCGCCGAACTGACCCGCGAGGACCGGGCTTGCGTGGACGCCACACTCGCACCGCAGCTGAGCCAGATGGGTAACCGCGAGCTCACCCTGGCCACCCGCCGCCTGGCCTACGCCCTCGACGCCGAGGGCGCCGCCCAGCGCGCCACCCGCGCCCGGGCCCGGCGCCGGGTCACCCACCGGGGGCTGGGTGAGGGGATGGTGAGGATCAGCGCCGACGTCCCGGCCTGGGACGCGATCGTGGCGATGCAGGCCCTCGCCGAGCGCGCCGACCATCTCAAGGCGTGCGACGACACCCGCACCCGCGACCAGATCATCGCCGATGAGTTCCTGGCCCGTCTCGACCAGCCCGCCACCCCCGGTGGACGGCGCATCGAGATCCAGCTGGTGATGAGCGCCGAGATGCTCCTCGACCCCGACCAGTCCACCCCCGCGCACCTGGTCGGCTACGGCCCCGTGCCCGCCAAGGTGGTCGCCACCCTGCTGGGCGACCCGGACGCGGAGGTCGCGATCCGGCGGCTGTACACCAACCCCGCCGACGGGGCGCTGGTCGCGATGGACTCCCGCGCCCAGCTGTTCACCGGGGGCCTGCGCCGGATGCTGTTCGCCCGCGACGGCGAGACCTGCCGCACGCCGTACTGCGACGCGCCCGTGCGGCACGGCGACCACATCACCCCCCGCTCCCGCGGCGGCACCACCACCCTGGACCAGGGCCAAGGACTGTGCGCGGCCTGCAACTACGCCAAAGAGGCCCCCGGCTGGCGCCACCGCACCACCAGCGAGCGCCACACCCGCCACACCGTCGAGGTCACCACCCCCACCGGCCACACCCACCATTCGAAGGCCCCACCACCACCCGTCCCGCCGTCCGGCACCAACAGCGGCCTCGACGTCCGGATCCACCACCGCCCCACCAGCATCGAGATCGACTGGGTCCTCGGCGCCTAGGCTGCCGCCCATGCCTCCCCTGCGTCCGGTCGCCCGGGTTCTCGTCGCCGGACTCGGCGCCGTCACCCTCGTGCATCTCATCGCCCTGCTGCTCGACGCCGACGGACTCGCGGACGTCACCCAGGTGCTGCTGATGCCGCTGTTGGCCGGGGCCCTGGCGGTCCAGGTGCCGACACCGCGGGGGCGCCTGGTCACCTGGACGCTTGCCGCCCTCGGCTTCTCCTGGCTGGGCGACGCGGTGCCGCGGCTGCTCGGCGAGGAGGCCGGCTTCCTGGCGATGGTGGGCTTCTTCCTCCTGGCCCAGCTCTGCTACGTCACCGCGTTCTGGCCCTACCGGGAGGCCAGCGTGCTGCGCCGGCACCCGCTCGCGCTGGTACCGATCGTCGCGGGCGCGCTCGCGCTCGTCGCGCTGTGCGCCGGCGAGGCCGGCGTGCTGCTGCCCGCGATCGTGCTGTACGCCGGGGGCCTGTCCGCAATGGCGGTCCTGGCCACCGGCGTACACACCTGGGCAGCGGTGGGCGGCGTCGTCTTCCTGGTCTCCGACGGCCTGATCGCGCTCAACGCGTTCACCGACCTGGCCCCGCCCGCGGTCGGGTTCTGGGTGATGCTCACCTACGTCGCGGCCCAGGTCCTGCTGTGCGCGGGTGTGATGGCGCGCAGTCCCGCGACGAACGGCACGACCGTGCGCTCGACGAGCGCGCGACGCTCCGGTTGAGGCAGCATCAGGCACTGGACGGTGACGCCGTCGATCATCGCGAAGAGCTGCGCGGCCGCCTGGTCCGAGAGGCCCTGGTCGACGAACCATCGACGCAGTTCCTGGTCCAGCTGCGCGGAGGTGGCAGCCAGCTCCGCGTCGACGGCCGAGAGGGCGGCGTAGGCGAGCCAGACGCGAGCGCGGCGCTCGCGCCGATCGTCCAGCGGGAGCCACTGCTGCACGACGTCCATCAGCGAGGTGGCCTCTGCGGCCTCCACGTCTGCGAGGAACTGCTCCCCCGCGTGGTCGAAGCCTGCGCGCACCAGCTCGCTCTTCGTCCGGAAGTAGTACTGCACCTGGGCCGGCGACACGCCCGCCGCCACGGCGACACTACGGACGCTCAGGGCTCCGACCCCTTGCTCAGCGAGCACCGTCAGCACACCGTCGAGTAGGCGCGTGACGGGCATCAGGACTCCAGTCGCCTCGACCGGACCATCGCCCACGCGGTCGCCGCGATCTCGACCGCGCCGAGCACCGCGATCACCAGGCCGCCCTGGCGCACGCCGATGACCGGAGTCTCCACGTCGTGGAACGCGAAGAACATCACCAGGCCTCCGACGACCATGACCGCGCCGACCACCAGTTCCCATCCGAGCCTGCTCATCGGAGCCTCCGTCTCTATACGAACGTACAGTACGAATGTATAGCAATGCGAAAGTCGAGTGACAGCGGTTGGGCTAACCTTCACATGCATGTCATGCTGACGAAGGGGTCCGAGATGCGTATCGGCGAGTTGGCGAAGCGAACCGGCGTTGCTCCGCGGCTGCTTCGGTACTACGAGGAGCAGGGCCTGATCGCGCCGCGGCGCCTCCACAACGGCTACCGCGAGTACGACGAGTACCTTGTCGACCGCGTGATGAAGGTGCGCGGACTGCTCGACTCCGGCATCCCGACGCGCATCATCGGCGACATGCTTCCGTGCCTCGACCAGCCGAACGGCATAGTCGTCGCCGACCCAGATCCCGAGCTGCGCGAGCTCTTGGTACGTGAGCGGGAGCGCATGTCGGAACGCATCGCGTTTCTCGAGCAGAACCGCGATGCGCTGAACCGCTACCTCGAGGCGATGGACCGGGGCCCCCGATCGCAACGGCGGGCCGCGCCCTAGGCGCCCGACTGGAGACGCACCCCACAGGGCGTCGAGGCCTCCACGACTTGACCTTCGCATTGATGTGAAGGTTGGACGATGCTCCTGCGATGAGCGCCCGGCTCGGAGCCGACGGGCAGGGGCCAGACCGCGACGGTCGAGGCGCTCGCCCGCCGGGCACTCCGTCCGGGCACCCCATGAAGGAGAGATGACATGAAGCTTGGAATCATCGGCAGCGGGGCGATCGGCGCCGGGATCGCGCGCCTTGCGGTCGCCGCAGGACATGAAGTGGTGCTGGCGAACTCCCGCGGTCCCGAGTCGCTGGCCGACCTCGTCGGCGAGCTCGGCGCGAACGCGCGGGCGGGCGAGGCCGCCGAGGCGGCGGCGTTCGGCGAGATCGTCGTCCTCGCTGTGCCTTTGGTGGCCTACGACGCTCTTCCAGTCGAGGCGCTCGTCGGGAAGATCGTGCTGTCGACGGGGAACTACTACCCCTCGCGTGACGGTCGGATCCAGGTCCTCGACTCCGGGACGCTGACCACGGCCGAGTACGAATCGAGCCTTCTGCCGGGAGCCGTGGTCAACAAGGCGTTCAACAACATCGTCGCCCACCACATCCCCTCGTTGGCACGCCCCGCGGACGCACCCGACCGCTCCGGCCTCGCCGTCGCCGGCAACGACGCCGAGGCCAAGCGGGCGGTGTCTGCCCTCGTCGCCAGCCTCGGCTTCGACCCGGTCGATGCCGGCTCCCTGGCCGAGTCGTGGCGCTTCGAGCCCGAGTCGGGCGCGTACACGACCATCTACGTCGCTGATCTCGACGTCTTCGCCCAGGACTGGCTGGCGGACGAAGGCGCACCTCTTCCCGCGCAGCGGCTTCGCGAGCATCTGGCGTCCTCGCATCGCCCCGACGTGGCGGGTCGCGCCTTCTGAGCACCCCCACCACGCGACAGATGCGAGATGCCCTGGCGGCATTCCCCACCGGGGCGTGCGCTCCCGACCCGACATGGGGGCCTGATCCTGCCCCTCGACAAGGACACCCATGACCGACCGCACGATGATTCTCGGCATGCACCTGGGAACCGGCTACGGCTCCCAGGGCCTGGCCTGGCGCGCCGCCGGCGTCGACCCCGCCAACTACACCAGCATCGACGCCCAGGTGCGCTATGCCCAGGCAGCTGAGCGCGGGAACTTCGCCTTCCTGTTCCTCCCGGACTCCCTGGCCATCACCCGTGGGATCGAACGCGAGGTACCTCAGGCCACCCTCGACCCGATGCTCACGCTGGCCGCGATCGCCCGCTCGACCGAACGCATCGGCCTTGTCGCCACCGGCTCAACGACGTTCAACGAGCCCTACAACATCGCCCGCCAGTTCAAGGCGCTCGACGTCATCAGCCACGGCCGCGCCGGGTGGAACGCCGTCACCACCAGCGACCCCACCGCCGCCGCCAACTTCGGACAGACGATCGCCGACCGCCCCGAGCGCTACGCACGCGCCCACGAGACCATCCAGGTTGTCCAAGCGCTCTGGGGCAGCTGGCAGGAGGACGCCTGGGTCAAGGACCCACAGACGGGAGTCTTCGTCGACACCGACAAGGTCCAGCCCGTGAACTTGCGTGGCACCTACGTCGCCTCCCGCGGACCGCTGCCCATCCCGCCGTCCGAGCAGGGGCAGCCGGTCATCTTCTCCGCCGGTGGCGGCGAGTACGGCCTGACCATTGCTGGACGCTATGCCAACGGCGTCATCGGGGCCGCCTTCACCATCGACGACGCTCGCGCCCAGCGCGAAGCCGCCCGGCAGGCAGCACGCCAAGCAGGCCGCAACCCCGACGACATCAAGTACTTCGCCGGAGTCATGCCAGCCCTAGGCAGCACAGTCCAGGACGCCGTGGAACGCCGCGTCGCCCTGAACCAGGACCTCTTCGCGAGCCGTCTCCCTCACCTCGGCGCCATGCTCAACCTGCCCCTCGGCGAGATTTCGCTGGACGAGCCGCTCACCCCCGTCCAGCTGAGCGCCGCGCGCCCCAGCCCGTTCGACCCCAGGTCAGCCAAGGCCCTCCAGGTCGCTCGCGAGGGGTGGACGCTCCGCGAGGTCCTCGCCCACGGCGTGATCGACTACCACCCGACACCGATCGGGCCGCCCACGGTCATCGCCGACCACCTCCAGGAGTGGTTCGAGGCCGACGCCGTCGACGGGTTCTGGGTCTCACCCGACGTCAACGAGACCGACATCGACACCTTCGTCGAGGAGGTCATCCCCATCCTCCGAGACCGCGGCCTATACCCCCACGACTACAACGGGACGACGCTGCGCGAACACCTCCGCGTGCCCTATCGGTACGGCCTGGAGCCCCGCACCCTCCCCGCAACCTGAGGCCGTCGGAGGAGCGACAACTTTGTGCAGCCGCCGCGCACTTGCGGCGGACAACCGCTCGTCGACCTCGGGCGTCTCACCGGGCATGAGAGTTCTGGTGGCGCTGTCCAGCGTGGTCGTCTCGCTCGCGCTTGTGACGTCGTGCGGCGGCGACGCCGAAGACTTGGCCGCGACGGAGGGAGCCTCGCCCGGGTCGTCCCCGCGGTCCTCGGAGATCCCCGGTGCCGATCAACGGCTGCACGAACAGCGCGACCCCTACGACCTGATCCTCACGAGCGCCGCGGTAGTGACCCACTCCGGTCACGACCGGGTCGTGCTGAGGTTCACCGGGACCGGCAGCCCTGGCTGGGACGTGCGGTACGTCGACCAGGCAGTGCTCGAGGGAAGTGGCGACGTGGTCGACCTGGCCGGCGACACGATCCTGCAACTGCACGTCTCCGGGACGCCGACTCTGACGCCGGAGAGCCGCGGCCCCGTTCGAAGACGGCTCGGCGGCGACGTCGTCGACCTCCACGCCACCGGTGCCTACGAAGGCATCACCCAGGTCTTCATCGGGCGCCGAGGCGGCCGCACCCCGTTCCGGGTCTTCGCGCTCACCGCTCCCCCGCGCCTGGTCGTCGACTTCGAGTGACCACCGCCGGCGACTCCATGACCCGGCGACTCAGTGCGAGTGCGCCGCCCGCCGCTCGTACTCCGCCCGGGCCGCGCGGTCGACGTCGGAGAGCGCCTTGTCGGCTCCCATCGCGTGACTGAGGGTGTCGCGCAGCCGGCGCGGCAGGGTGTTGGAGGAGTAGTAGACGCCCTTGGCGTACGCCGGCACCCAGGTCTCGAAGCGGGGCCGCTGGGCGACCCCGACGATGGCCGCGGCCACCTCCTCGGGCTTGACCGGCTTCATCCCGCGCGCCGCGGAGACGCCGGCGGCCAGCTCGGTCGCCACGACGGTGGGCAGGATGCAGGAGACGTCGACGCCGCTGGGGGCGAGCTCGGCCGCCATCGCCTCGGTGAAGCCGACCACGGCGTACTTGCTGGCGCTGTAGGTGGCGCCGTTGGCCACCCCGATCCGGCCCACAGCGGAGGCCACGTTGATGACGTGGCCGCGGCGCCGCTCGATCATCCCCGGCGCCACCAGCTTGGTGCCGGTGATCACGCCACGCAGGTTGATGTCGATGATCCGGTCGGTGGACTCGTCGCTCTCCTCCACCAGCGGCGAGAGCGGCATGATGCCGGCGTTGTTCACCAGGATGTCGATGGGCCCCTGCGCGGCGGCGTAGCCGATGAAGGCGGCGTACGACGCGCGGTCGGCGACGTCGACCACGTGCCCGAGTGCCCCTCCCCCGACCTCGGCCGCCGCCTTGGCCGCGACGTCGTCGTCGAGGTCGCCGATCACCACCCGGGCCCCCGCGGCGGTGAACCGGTGGGCGGTGGCCAGGCCGATGCCGCGCCCGGCTCCGGTGATCACGACACGGGTGCCGTCGAGGCTGCGGGGCGGGGTCTTCGACACGGGGATCTTCATCAGGGTTCCTGCTCTCTGGGGGGTGGGGCTCAGCGGCGGACGAGGTCGATCGGCTGCCCGTCCTTGGGGAACGGCAGCGAGTGGTGGTTCATCGGGGCGCGGTAGCCGGGGTCCACCGACCAGGTGAACTCGCGCAGCAGGTGGTGCAGCACGGCCTTGACCTCGGCGCCGGCGAAGTGCAGGCCCAGGCACTTGTGCACCCCGCCGCCGAACGGCTGCCAGGCGTAACGGTGCGACTTGTCCTCACGGCGCGGCTCGGCGAAGCGCTCGGGGTCGAAGGTCTCCGGCGACGTCCAGTACTCCTCCATCAGGTGGCTGAACTGCGGGGCCAGCGCCACGTAGCGCCCCTGCGGGATCCGCACGCCGAGCACCTCGGTCTCCTTCACCGTGCGCCGCACGACCACGGGCACCGGCGCGACCAGGCGCAGGCACTCCTTCATCACCAGGTCCAGCGAGGTCAGCTGCTCCAGCTCGGCCAGGGTGGGGGCCGGGCCCAGCGCCTCGGACTCGGCGCGGCAGCGCTCCTGCCACTGCGGATGCTGGCCGAGGTGCTGCAGCATCGTGGAGAGGGTGATGGTGGAGGTGTCGTGCGCCGCCATCATCAGGAAGATCATGTGGTTGACGACGTCGTCGTCGCTGAACCGCTCGCCCTCCTCGGTCTCGAGGTGGCACAGCACCGAGAGCAGGTCGTCGGTGCGGGTCGCCCGGCGCGCCGGCAGGTAGCCGCGCAGGAACTCCTCGAGCACCCGGCGCCCCTTCATCCCCCGGCGCCAGCGGGTGAACGGGACGTCCTTGCGGATCAGCGCCGCCGCGGTCTGCACACAGTCGATGAACGCCCGGTTGATCCGGTCCATCTCCTCGGGCGTGGTGTGCTCGGCCCCGCCCATGAACGTCTCGGCGGCGATGTCGAGGGTCAGCTGCTTGAGCGCCGGGTAGGCCCGGAAGCCCTCGCCGGCCTGCCAGCGCCCCACGCCCTCGGCGATCACCGGGTGCATGCCGGCGGTGTAGCCGCTCAGCCGGTCGCGGGTGAACGCCTGCTGCATGATCCGCCGGTGCAGGTGGTGCTCCTCGAAGTCGAGCAGCATCAGCCCGCGCTGGAAGAACGGCCCGACCAGGAACGTCCACGCCGGCCCGTTGGCGAACGCCTTGTCGGCGTTGCGCAGCGCGCTCTCGCAGGCGTCGGGGCCGAGCAGCATCACCCACGGCTCCCCCACGAAGCCCATCGCCGAGACCGGGCCGTCGGCCTCCCAGTGCCGTCGGAACATCGCGATCGGGTCCCGGGCGTACGACGGGCTCTCGCCGATCAGCGGCCAGCCGAAGCGCGGACGCCCCAGCTCCCGGCTGGTGGGTGGGGTGGTGACGGTCATGGGGCGGCCTCCCGAGGGCGCGGCATAGGTGTGTTGCAGGCGTGTGACGCAGACGACATCCGACCTCCACTTTGATTCAGACAGGGCTGTCTGTCAATATCTGTGTCATGGCCGTCAAGGAGGGGCAGTACCGCGGAGTCAGCGCCGCCGAGCGATCCGCCGAGCGCCGCCGTCGCCTGCTCGAGGCGACGCTCGAGGTCTGGGGACGCCGCGACGGGCCCGCGGTGACGATGACCCGGGTCTGCGCCGAGGCCGGCCTCACCGAGCGCTACTTCTACGAGCACTTCACCAACCTCGACGCCGCGCTGACCGCGGTGATGGAGCAGATCGCCGACGAGATCGCCGAGCGCAGCCTCGCCGCGCTGGAGTCCGCCGACGGTGAGCCGACCCAGCGGATCCGGGTCGCCATCAGCACCTTCGTCGAGATCCTCACCGCCGACCCGCGCAAGGGGCACGTCGCGATGGTGGCCTCCGCCGCGCTGCCGGCGCTGCGCCCGCGCCGCAACGAGCTGCTGCGCCAGTTCGCCCAGCTCGCCGCCCGGGAGGCGCGCGCCCTCTACGGCCCCACCGCCTGGGCCGACGAGGCGGGCGAGATGGCCGGACTGATGTTCATCGGCGGTGTCGCGGAGCTGGTCACGACCTGGCTGGAGGGGCGTCTGGAGGCCTCCCCCGGCGACATCGTCGAGGCGGCCACACGCGCCTTCACTGCGACCGCGTGCCGCTAGGCCGCGTGGGTACCGTGGGTCCATGAAGATCATGAGGAACGTCGCCGCCCTGGGTATCGCCAAGAAGTTCTACGACGAGGCCCGCAAGCCCGCGAACCAGGCCCGGATCAAGACCGCCGTCGACAAGGTCCGCTCCCGCAAGGGTGGCGGCACCCCCGGCGCAGACCGCCGGCACTGAGCATTCCCGTGGCACCGGCCGGTCGGGCTTTCGGCTCGACCGTGCCGGTGCGCGTCGGTGAGCTGACCTTCGACGTCCGCCTCGCCGGACCCGAGGACGCCCCGGCGGTGATGCTGCTGCACGGCTTCCCGGTGACCTCGCGCTCCTGGACCCAGGTCGCCGCGCGGCTGGTCGAGGCCGGCCTGCGGGTGATCGCCCCCGACCAGCGCGGCTACTCCCCCGGCGCCCGCCCCGAGGGCGCGGACTTCTACACCACCGACCTGCTCTCCGCCGACGTGGTCGGTCTGGCCGACGCGCTCGGCCTGGACCGCTTCCACCTCGTCGGGCACGACTGGGGCTCCGCGGTCGCCTGGTGCGTGGCCGCCTGGCACGGCGAGCGCCTCGAGACGCTGACCGCGGTCTCGGTGCCCCACCTCGCGGCGTACGGCACGGCGCTGCGCGACGACCCCGACCAGCGCGAGCGGGCGTCGTACATCCAGGTCTTCCGCAAGCGCGGCCGTGCCGAGGAGCTGCTCAGCGAGGACGACGGCCGCCGGATCCGGGCGATGTACGGCGCGGCCGTGCCTCAGGAGCTCCAGGACTCCTACGTGCGCCACCTCCAGGAGCCGGGCGCCCTGACCGCGGCGCTGGACTGGTACCGCGCGATGCGCTCCGACCTCTCCGAGCTGCCCGCCGTGTCGGTGCCCACGACCATGGTCTGGAGCGACCAGGACTGGGCGATCGGGCGCGCGCCGGCCGAGGCCTGCGGCGACTTCGTGACCGGTGACTACCGTTTCGTGGAGCTGCCCGGCGTCAGCCACTGGATCCCCGAAGAGGCCCCCGAGGAGCTGGCCCAGGCGATCCTGACCCGCTTTACCTGAGGCAGGCCCATACGGCACCGTGTGGCGGACCGGCCCGCTCGGGGCAGGCAGCGACGTACGGGGGAGCTCTCGTGGAAGCAATCGAACCTGCCTACGGCACCACGGTGCTGCTGTTGATCGCGGCCGGCGCGGTGGCGCTGCTGCTCTTCCTGATCATGCGGGTCAAGCTGCACGCGTTCGTGTCGTTGGTGCTGGTCAGCGTGCTGACCGCGATCGCGGCGGGCATCCCGGTCGGCGACGTCCCGGACGCGCTGATCTTCGGGTTCGCCGACACGATCGGCTCGGTCGCGCTGCTGGTCGGCTTCGGCGTGATGATCGGTCGCCTGCTCGAGGTCACCGGCGGCGCCCAGGTGCTGGCCGACACCCTGATCGGCCGCTTCGGCGAACGGCGCGCACCGCTGGCGCTCGGCGTCGCCGCACTGTTCTTCGGGTTCCCGATCTTCTTCGACGCCGGCCTGGTCGTCTTCCTGCCGATCATCATGACCGTCGCGCGACGCTTCGGCGGCTCGCTGCTGCTCTACGCGCTGCCGGCCGCGGGCGCGTTCGCCGCCATGCACGCCCTGGTCCCGCCGCACCCCGGCCCGGTCGCGGCCGCCGAGCGGCTCGGCGCCGACATCGGCCTGACCCTGGTGATCGGCGCGCCGGTCGCGGTGGTGTCCTGGTACGTCGGGTCGCTGCTGGTCTCCCGGCTGCTCGGGCGGCGCTTCCACGTCGACATCCCGACGGCGCTGTTCGGGGAGGTGGAGGACACCTCCGACGCCGACCGGCCGGCTCCCGCGTTCGGCACCGTCCTGGGGCTGCTGCTGCTGCCGCTGGTGCTGATCTCCTTCGACACCGTGCTGTCCACGCTGATCACCGCGGGCACCATCGAGGAGGGCGCCACCTGGGCGGAGTCGCTGATGCTGCTGGGCAACACCACGGTCGCGCTGCTGATCACCGTGCTGGCGGCGATCTTCGTGCTGGGGCGCCCCGGGCGGTCGATGGCCGATGTCAGCACGATCCTCGACCAGGCGCTGGGACCGATCTGCTCGATCATCCTGATCACCGGCGCCGGGGGCATGTTCGGCGGCGTGCTCGAGCTCAGCGGCATCGGCGAGGCGCTGAGCACGTCGCTGTCGGACCTCGGGATGTCGCTGATCCTCCAGGCGTTCCTGATCGCGACCCTGCTGCGGGTGGCGCAGGGCTCGGCCACCGTCGCGTTGACCACGGCCGCCGGACTGCTCGCGCCGGCGGCCAGCGCGGCCGCGCTCGGCGACGTCCAGCTGGTGCTGCTGGTGCTCGCCATCGCCGCCGGCGCGACCGTGCTCTCCCACGTCAACGACTCCGGCTTCTGGCTGGTCAGCCGGCTCTTCGGGATGGACGAGAAGACCACGCTGAAGACCTGGACCGTCATGGAGACCACGCTCGGCCTCACCGCGTTCGTGATCAGCGCCGCGCTGTGGGCGGTGCTCTGATGGCCTCGCGGCACCTGGTGGTGATGGGCGTCTCCGGCGTCGGCAAGTCCACCATCGCGGTCCGCCTCGCCGCCGACCTCGGCCTCGAGCTCGCCGAGGGCGACGACTTCCACCCTCCGGCCAACATCGCCAAGATGACGTCCGGGCGCCCGCTCACCGACGAGGACCGCTGGCCGTGGCTGGAGTCGCTGGCCGGGTGGACCGCGCAGCACCGCGAGCGGGGGGTGAGCACCGTGGTCACCTGCTCGGCGCTGCGCCGGGTCTACCGCGACGTGCTGCGTAGCGCCGACCCGGGCACCTTCTTCGTGCACCTGTACGGCGCGGAGTCGCTGCTCACCGACCGGATGGCCGACCGCGACCACTTCATGCCGGCCTCGCTGCTGCGCTCCCAGATGGAGACGCTCGAGCCGCTGGAGCCCGACGAGATCGGCACCAGCCTGGACGCCGCCTCGCCGGTCGAGGACATCGTCGAGCGGGTCGAGGCGCAGTTGCGCGGCTAGGACGACTCCGCCTCCTCTCGAGTCCTTTCCGACTATCCTCGCGTGACCCCCGTCACCCCCCGAAGGACCGAGATGCAGCCACTTGCCGACCTCTGGAGCGCGCTTCCCGAGCCGCTGCGCGACCCCGTCGCACTGGCGGTGCCGTTCTTCGTGCTCTTCGTCGCGATCGAGGCGCTCGCTGCCCGCTTCCTCGAGGACGAGCCGGGCGCCGCTCCCCCGCCCGGCGCCTACTCGCGCCCCGACGCGGTGGCGAGCCTGGCCACCGGCGCGATGTCGGTGCTGACGATGACGGCGTGGAAGACCGGGGCGCTGGTCCTCTACACCGTGCTCTTCGCCTACCTCGCGCCCTGGCAGCTGCCGGTCGACGCCTGGTGGACCTGGGTGATCGCGGTGCTCGGGGTGGACTTCCTCTTCTACTGGGCACACCGCGTCGCGCACCGGGTGCGGGTGATCTGGGCGACCCACCAGGCGCACCACTCCAGCGAGTACTTCAACTTCGCCACCGCGCTGCGCCAGAAGTGGAACAACGCCCACGAGATCGTGTTCTGGCTCCCGCTCCCCCTGCTCGGCGTCCCGCCGGCACTGATCTTCTGGGGCTTCTCGGTCAGCCTCGTCTACCAGTTCTTCGTGCACACCGAGCACATCCGGACCCTGTGGCGCCCGATCGAGCTGGTCTTCAACACGCCCTCGCACCACCGCGTCCACCACGGCAGCGACCCGGAATACCTGGACCGCAACTACGGCGGGATCCTGATCGTCTGGGACCGGCTGTTCGGCTCCTTCCAGCCCGAGCTGCACCGCCCGACGTACGGGCTCACCACGCCGGTCGGCACCCACAACCTGCTGCGCCTGCAGACCCACGAGTACGCCGCGATCGCGCGCGACGTACGCCGCGCGCCGAGCCTGCGCGACAAGCTGGGCTACGTGTTCGGGCCGCCGGGGTGGCGCCCGGAGCCGGCGCCGGAGCACGGCGCGGTCGCCAGCGCCTAGCATCGGCGCCATGACTGCCCCCACGACCGGCGAGCGAGCCCAGCTGGAGACCATGGTCGAGAACCAGAGGAACGCGATCGCCGGACTCCTCGACGGCCTCGACGACGACGAGGCCCGGGCACGGCTGGTGCCGTCGCTGACCACGCCGCTGGGGCTGGTCAAGCACGCCACGTTCGTGGAGCGGGTGTGGTTCCACTCCCGCGTGGCCGGGGTGCCCCGCGGCGAGCTCGGCATCCCCGACACCGTGGACGAGAGCTTCCTCCTGGAGCCCGACGACACGCCTGCGGCGATGCGGCAGGCCTACCTGGACGCGTGCGCGCACTCCCGCGCCGTCGCCGCGGAGCACGAGCTGGACGAGGAGTTCGGCTGGTACGACCGGACGGTGAGCCTGCGGTTCGTCTACCTGCACATGATCGCCGAGCTGGCCCGGCACGCCGGCCACGGCGACATCCTGGCCGAGCAGCTGCGGGACCGGAGGCCCTCAGCCGGCTGAGGCGGCCTTGGCGTTGGCGATGCGCCAGTGCTCGAGCATCGAGGCGCCACCGTGGCCGTCACCCTCGTGCACCAGCAGCGTCGAGCCCGGCCACCTGCGGTGCAGCTGCCAGGCCATCCGCGTCGGCGAGGAGATGTCGCGGCGACCGTGGATCAGCCAGCCCGGGATGTCCTGGAGCCGGTCCATCCGCTCCACGACGGGCGGGTCGCAGAAGCCGTCGTGGGACCAGTAGTGCGCGGCGAGACGCGTGAACGCGAGCCGGAAGCGGTCGTCCTCCCAGCGCGGGTCGCGGCGCAAGCCCCCGGCCCCGATCGAGACGTGGGTGTCCTCCCACAGCGCCCACTCCCGTGACGCGGCGTCGCGCACCCGCGGGTCCGGCGACTCCAGCAGCCGGGCGTACGCCTCGACGAGGCGGCCCTCGCCACGCCGGTAGCCGATCTCGGCGCGCTCCGCGTGGCCGGCGAAACGGTCCCAGGCCTCCGGGAAGATCGCGCCGACTCCCTCGGTGATCCAGTCGACCTCGCTGCGGCTGGTGGTGGTGACGGCGAACAGCACCAGGGCCAGGACGCGCTCGGGGTGGGCCTGGGCGTAGGCGAGGGCGAGCGTGGACCCCCACGAGGCGCCGTTGACGATCCACTGCTCGATGCCGAGGTGCGTGCGCAGCAGCTCGAGGTCGGCGACGAGGTGGGCGGTGGTGTTGGCGGCCAGCGAGGTGGACGGCTCCGCGGCGTGCGGCACCGAGCGCCCACAGCCGCGCTGCTCGAGGCCGACGACCCGGGTGCGCTCGAGGTCGAAGTGGTGGCGGTAGCCGCTGTCACGCAGCCCGCTGCCGGGCCCACCGTGCAGGTAGAGCGCGGCGACGCCGTCGCGAGCGCCCCACTCCTCCCAGTAGACCTGCTGGGCGTCACCGACGTCGAGCATCCCGGTGGCGGCCGGGGCCGGGGCGGAGCGCATGGGTCCATGACACCACGGCTTGCCGGGCTATCGGCCGAGGTCGAGCCGCATCAGGTCGTGCGCGGCCCGGAACCCCAGCGACTCGTAGAGCGGCACGGACATCGGCGACGGCGCCAGCACCACCCGCAGCATCTCGTTGGCCTCGGCGAACTCGATGAGGGCCCTGGTGAGGGCGCGACCGACGCCCTGGCGACGGTGCTCGTCGACGACGTACACGTTCGCGCCGTACAGCCACCGCGCGCGGGGACGGCCGGGCGCCGGCATCCGCGAGAAGATCTGCCCGTTGGCCATCCCGACCGGGGTGCCGTCGGCGGTGGCGGCCACCACCGCGTGGCGCTGGTGGCGCTCGCGGGCCCACCAGGCGCGGAAGTCTTCCTCGAAGCACGGGTCCTCGCCCGGCTGCCACCGCCGCCGCAGGGCGATGAGGTCGCTGCAGTCGTCGGCGATCGTTCGCAGGTGATAGCTGTCGGCTGACACAGGGGCCATGCTGCCGCACCGCGCCCCTTCGGGTCGGGGAGGTCACAGGTAGGGGCGGCTCGTCGCGGGTACCGGAGAGGATCCCCTGCATCTCCACCTGACGTGCGTTCCCCCGGACGCCGAGAGGACTTCGCGTGACCGAGTCACCGTCCGCCACCCCCCGCCGCGCCCTGGTCGTCGGCGTCACCGGCATCGTCGGTCAGGCCGTCGCCCGGCGCCTGGTCGCCGACGGCTGGGAGACCTACGGGCTCTCCCGCAGCGGCGCGACCCCGCACCCCGAGGTGCACCCCGTCCGCGCCGACCTCGGCGACCCCGAAGGGCTGGCCGCGGCCCTGGCCGACGTCGCCCCGCAGTTCGTGGCGATCACGGCGTGGACGCGGATGGACACCGAGGCCGAGAACATCCGCGTCAACGGCGGCGCCGTGCGCGACCTGCTGGCTGCCCTGTCGCCGTCGGGCGCCGTGCGTCACGTCGCGCTGATGACCGGGCTCAAGCACTACCTGGGCCCGTTCGAGGCCTACGGCCAGGGCACGATGCCGGACACCCCGTTCCACGAGGACGAGGAGCGGCTGCCCTACCCGAACTTCTACTACGCCCAGGAGGACGAGCTCTTCGCCGCGGCCGAGCGGGACGGCTTCACCTGGAGCGTGCACCGCTCGCACACCGTGTTCGGCTACGCCACCGGCAACGCGATGAACATGGTCGCCACGCTGTGCGCCTACGCCTCGCTGTGCCGCGAGCAGGGCCTGCCGTTCGTCTTCCCCGGCTCCGAGACGCAGTGGAACTCGCTGACCGACGTCACCGACGCGGACCTGCTCGCCGAGCAGATGACCTGGGCGGCCCAGACCCCCGCCGGCCAGGACCAGGCGTTCAACACCGTCAACGGCGACGTCTTCCGGTGGCGCTGGCTGTGGCCCCAGATCGCCGCCTGGTTCGACCTGGAGTGGGAGGGCTACGCCGAGCGGCCGCGTCCGTTGGAGACGTCGATGGCCGGCATGGAGTCGGCCTGGCGCGACCTGGCCGCGCGCCACGGCCTGGTCGAGCCGGACCTGGCCCGGGTGGCGTCGTGGTGGCACTCCGACGCCGACCTGGGCCGTGAGATGGAGGTGGTCACCGACATGAACAAGAGCCGCGCCGCCGGGTTCAGCTCGACCCGCGACAGCCGGGCCAGCTTCTTCGGCTACGCCCAGCAGTACCGCGACGCCCGCGTCATCCCCTGACTCGTTTGGGGCGGCGCCCGCGCGGCGGTAGCGTGCCGGGCGTGAGACGTCGAGGCAGTGTCGCCAGCCTCGACGTGCGGGTCGCGCTGGCGACCGGGGGGATCGCCCTGGCTCTGCTGGCCGCCGCGGTCGTCGTCACCGCCGTCGCCCCCGAGGCCGGGCTGGTGCGACCGGTGCCGTCGGCGATCGCGTGGGGGCTGGGCGCACTCACGCTGGCACTCCAGGCCGTCGCGCTGCTCTGGCGTCGTACGGCGCCGCGAGCCGTGCTGCTCGCGGTCGCCGCCGGGATGCTGCTGTGCGGGATCTGGGGGCTCGGCGACGCGATCGGCCTGGCCCAGCTCGCGATCCTGGTCGCCGCCTACACCCTCGGCCTCGAGCAGCCGCTCGCCCGGTCCTGGCCCACCTTCGTGCTGGCCGCGCTCGTCGCCGGTGCCGGCACGCTGACGGTCGGCCTGCGCGCCGGCGAGTCGGTGGGACTCGCGATCGGCGGCGGGCTGCTGCAGGGCTTCGGCACCGTGAGCCTCCCGCTCGCGGTCGCGCTGGTGGTGGCGGCCCGCCGCGAGGTCCGCCAGGCCCGCGAGAGCCGCGCGGCGGCGCTCGAGCGCGAGCACGGCGCGCTGGTCCAGGCCGCCGTGGCCCGCGAGCGCACCGCGATGGCGCGCGAGCTGCACGACATCGCCGCCCACCACCTCTCCGGGATCGCGGTGATGACCGCCGCGATCGGCACCCAGATCGACTCCGACCCGGCCGGCGCGAAGGCCGCGGTCGCCCAGGTGCGCCAGCAGAGCACCGCGGTGCTGCGCGACCTGCGCAGCCTGGTCGGGCTGCTGCGCGAGGACGACGCCGACGCGGACCGGGTGCGGCCCGAGTCGCTGGCCGGCATCGCCGCGCTGGTCGCCGACGTCAACACTGCCGGGCGCGACGTCCGGCTGACCGTGCTGGCCGGAGACCGGCCGCTCGGCGACGGCGTCGGCCCGCTCGCCCAGCTGGCGGCGTACCGGATGGCGCAGGAGGCCCTCGCCAACGCCGCCCGGCACGCGCCCGGGGCGACGGCCGAGGTCACCCTCGACGACCGCGACCCCGACGCCGTGCTGGTCACGGTGCGCAACGACCGGTCCGACGCGGCGCCTGCGCAGCCCGGAGGTGCCGGCTTCGGGCTGGTCGGGATGCGGGAGCGGGCCGACCTCACCGGGGCGAGTCTCGACGTCGGCGCCACCGGCGACGGCGGCTGGCAGGTGACGCTGCGAGCCCCGCGCGACCACACCCTGGCCGGCATGACACCCATGGAGGACGGATGATCCGGGTCCTGATCGCCGACGACCAGGCGCTGGTGCGCGCCGGTCTGCGGACCCTGCTGAACGCCGAGCCCGACCTCGACGTGGTCGCCGTCGCCGCGGACGGGCGCGAGGCGGTCGAGGCCGCCCGCACCCTGCGCCCCGACGTGGTCTGCATGGACATCCGGATGCCCGGCCAGGACGGCATCAGCGCCACCCGTGAGCTGTGCGGACCGGGCGTCACCGACCCGGTGCCGGTCCTGGTGCTGACCACCTTCGACATCGACGAGTACCTGTTCGGGGCCCTCGAGGCGGGCGCGTCCGGGTTCCTGCTCAAGGACGCCGAGCCCGAGGTGCTGGTTGCGGCGGTGCGCAGCGTCGCGCGCGGCAACGGGACCCTCGACGACGCCCTGACCAAGCGGGTGCTGCGCGAGGTGGTCACCCGCCGCGAGATCCTCCCGGTCACCGCCGGCCGCGGCTCGGAGCTGCTCACCGCGCGCGAGCTCGACATCCTGCTGCTGCTCGCCCAGGGCCTGTCCAACGACGAGATCGCCGCCCGGCTGGTCCTGGAGACCTCGACGGTGAAGTCGCACCTGGCCCGGATGATGCCCAAGCTCGGTGTCCGCTCCCGGCTCCAGGCCGCGGTGTGGGCCTACCAGAACAAGGTCGTCGCCGTCCCCGATTGAGCCGCGCGGGGGCGCTTGCATCGAAGGATGCAACCTCGCGATCTGCGTCCCAGGCGGCTCGTGGTGGGGCGCGCGAATTCCTAGGTTCGAGGAGTCCTCCTCCTGCGACCAAGGGAACCGCGATGATCGCCTCCACATCCCGCCACACCGCCCGCCCCAGCCCCCACGCCCCCGCCGCCGGCGGCGCCGCCTTGCAGCTGCTCGACGTACGCAAGCAGTACGCCGGCGCGCCCGAGCCGGTGCACGCCCTACGCGGGGTCTCCCTCGCGTTGGAGACCGGCTCCTTCACCGCGGTGATGGGCCCGTCCGGCTCGGGCAAGTCGACCCTGCTGCACTGCGCCGCCGGCCTCGACGCCCCCAGCTCGGGCCGGATCACCGTCGGTGAGCGCGACATCAGCGCGCTCTCCGCCGAGGCGCTGACCCGGTTCCGCCGCGACCACATCGGCTTCGTCTTCCAGGCCTACAACCTGATCCCCCACCTCAGCGTGGCCGACAACATCGCGCTGCCGGAGATCCTCGCCGGGCGCGAGCCCGACCTGGGCTGGCAGGCCGAGCTGCTGGCGGCGGTCGGGCTGGCCGGCATGGAGGAGCGTCGCCCCGGCGAGCTCTCCGGCGGACAGGCCCAGCGGGTCGCGATCGCCCGGGCGCTGTTCTCCCGGCCCACCGTGGTGTTCGCCGACGAGCCGACCGGCGCGCTCGACGCCCGTACCGGGGCCGCGGTGCTGACCTTGCTGCGCGACGCCTCCCACCGGTACGGCCAGACCGTGGTGATGGTGACCCACGACGCGCAGGTGGCCGCCACCGCCGAAGAGGTGCTGTTCCTCTCCGACGGACGGCTCGTCGACCGGCTCGCGGACCCGACCGCGCAGAGCGTCGCGGACCGCATGCTCGGGCTGGAGAGGTGAGCGCGATGTGGCGTCTGGCCCGCTCCGGTGCCCGCGCGCACCTGCCGAGCCTGCTCGCGCCGTTCCTGGTGGTGGCGCTGGCCGGGGTGCTGCTCTCGGGCACCGGCGTGCTGATCGAGTCCGGTCTGCGCTCCCCCGGCGACGCCGGGCTGCTGATCGCGCTGACCCTGTCCTTCAGCGGCACCGCGCTGGTGCTGGTCGTCTTCGTGGTCGCGGCGACCGTCTCGCTGGCCCTGCGCCAGCGCCAGCGCGACTTCGCGCTGCTGCGCGCGGTCGGCGCTACCCGCCGGCAGATCCGGGGCCTGGTCGGACGGGAGGTCACCCTGCTGGCGCTGGCCGCGGCGCCGGTGGGCGCGCTGGTCGGCCTGGTCGCCGTACGCGGCCTCACGCCGATGCTGCGCGAGGCGGAGATGGTCGACCCGGGCTTCGCGATGTCGTTGTCGCCGCTGCCGGTGCTGGCGGCCACCGTGTTCCTGCTGCCGGTGGCCTATCTCGCCGCCCGGCTGGCGACCCGGCAGACGCTGCGCACCTCGCCCACGGCGGCGGTCGCGCAGAGCGTCGTCGAGCCGGTCGGGATCGGCCGCGTCCGCCGGACCTCCGCGGTCGTGCTGGCGGTGGTGGGCCTCTTCACGGCGCTCAGCCCGCTGTTCATGCCGGGCGCGCTGGGGGCTGCTACGGCGGCGGTCTCGGCGTTCTTCCTCGTCGGGGCGGCGGCACTGGCCGGTCCGGTGCTGATCGGCTGGGTGCTGCACCGCACCGGCCGGCCGCGCGGCGGTCCGGCCACCCGGCTGGCGCTGGCCAACACCCGCGGCTTCTCGCGGCGCCTGACCACCGTGGTGGTCCCGCTCGCGCTGGCCCTGGCGGTCGGCACCGTGCAGGCCACGATCGACGACACCGCGGTGGCCGCGGGCGCCCGCCAGCTTGAGGACGGGCTGCACGCCGACCTGATCGTCACCGGCACCGACCTCGACGAGCGGCGGCTCTCCGCGATCGCCGACGTGCCAGGGGTGGAGGCGAGCGCACCGCTCGCCTCGGTGCCGGCGCAGGTGCGCACCGACGACGAGAGTGGATGGCTCGGCACCCTGGGCTGGGAGGCGCTGCAGATGCGCGCCCTGCCCGCCGGCGGCGCGGACGGGACCCTCGACCCGCAGGTGATCGACGGTGAGCTGGCCGCGCTGGAGCGCGACGACACCGTCGCGCTCAGCCGCGACGCCCGCCTGGACACCGGCAAGGGCCTCGGCGAGCGACTAGCGGTGCGCTGGGACGACGGCGAACTCACCTGGGCCACCGTGGTCGCGGTCTACGACCGGGGCCTGGGCTTCGGGGACTACCTCGTCGGCCAGGGCACCCCCGCCGCGCACGGTGTCGACGTCCGACCCGACACGGTGCTGCTGCGCACCGACGACGCGTCCGTGCGGTCCGCGGTCGCCGACCTCGGACTGGGCGTCAGCGACGAGCAGGCCTACGTCGACGCGGCGCTCGCCGGCGGCGATGCGGAGCGCGACCTGTCCGCGGTGCTACTGCTCCTGCTGCTGGTCTTCGTGGGCGTGGCCGCCGCCAACGCGCTGGTCCTGGCCACCGCCGGGAGGCGCGCGGAGCTGCTGCTGCTCCAGCGCACCGGTGCGACCCGGCGCCAACTGATCGCGATGGCGGGCGTCGAGGCGCTGGTCATCGGGCTGGTGGCCTGGCTGATCGGGACGATCACGGTGATCCCGGCGGTCCTCGGCGCCAGCCTCGGCCTGCTCGGCCCGGCGCTGCCGCCGGTCGATCTGGCGAGCTACGCCGGGCTGAGCGCCGCGGTGCTGCTGATCCCGCTGCTGACGGTGGTGCCGGTGGTGGCGCGGGCCGTGACCGCCCGGCGCGAGCCGGCGACGGGCTAGCGATGGATCCCCGGCGGCGGCGCTCACATGAAGTTCTTGGTGTGCAGCGCCGACAGCTCCGCGGCCTCGTCGTCGGGGAAGCCGATGTAGGCCAGCCGCTGCCGGCGCCCCTCGTCCATCTTGCGTTGCAGGTCCTGGACGGCCTGCCAGCCGCGGGAGATGGAGCCGGCGTCCCAGCCGCCGGCGGCCATCACCACCAGCGCGTCGTAGACGCGCTGGTTCAGTCCGGCGGTGTCGACCAAGGCGTCGTGACGCCGTTCCACCGCCGCGCGCAACCGCCCGAGATGGGCCGGGTCGCTGCGCGTGAGGTGGGCGGTGTGGGCGACGCCGAAGGCGACGTGCCTGGCCTCGTCACGCCCCGCCAGACGGGTCACCGTCGCGGTGGCCGAGTCCGGGGCGTGGGTGTGCAGGAACTGCAGCAGGTCCACGAAGGTGCCCTCCCCCAGCACCGAGAGCAGGAAGGAGGCCAGCGTGAAGTCCGGCTCACCGAGGAGGGTGTGCAGCGAGGCGCGGCCCTCGACGCCGGAGACGCCGAGCTCGGCCCGGTTGATCAGCGCGCGGCGGGTGAAGATCTCCACGTGCCGCGCCTCGTCGGCGACCTGAGAGGCCAGCAGCTGCATCACCTCCCGGTAGTGCGGATGCAGGTTGGCCAGCATCCGGGCGGGGATCATCATGGCGGCGTGCTCGTTCTCGACCAGGAACGTCATCACCTGCACCACCGCGTCCTCCACGTCCGGGGGGACGTCGAGGGGCGCGGACCAGTCCAGGATCCTGGCCGGATCCCACTGCGAGGCGTCGGCGCGGGCGTAGAGCTGCGGGGCGATGTCGGCCCACACCAGATCACGCTCGACCCAGGCCACGTCCAGGCTCGGGCCGCCGGCCTCGACCAGCGCACCGCGCGCGGCCAGTCCCCACCGGCGCTCGGCACGATCGCTGGCCCGGTCCGGACGGCCCGCGCGCTCCGCACCCACCCAGCGGGCATCGGAGGCGGTGCCCTTGACCAGGGCCGCCACCCCGGGCGAGCCGGGACCCTCGGCGAGGACGAAGCCGTGTCCGCGGGAGCGGGCCCAGGCCCGCAGCTGGAGCCCGAGCATCGGGTTGGTGCCGGTCACGTCGAGCCGCTCGCCGGGCCGCAGACCGGCGAGGGCCCGCTCGAGCAGCAGGTGGCCTCCGTTGTCGAGGCCGAGGGCCTCAAGGTCGGTAGTCGGCGGCACGGATCGCTCCGGTGTGGTCGTAGAAGCCGGCTTCGTCGATGGCTCGCTCGAGCTGCGCGTACTGCTCGGTGCGGGGCGGAAGCCAGCGGGTCAGGCCCTCCAGGTCCAGCAGCACCCGGGCCTGGGGGTCCTCGTACGACATCGAGAGCAGCGCCTCGGCCAACCGGCTCACCGCATCACGCTCGGCGTGCGGGGACGCGGCCATCATGCAGTGGTCGAACGGCTCCGTGGTCGCCAGCACCCTGGTGGTCCCGGGGATCAGCGTGCCCTCCTGGCTGAAGAGCAGCAGGTTGGCGTCGGTCATCCAGGCCGCGTCCACCCGACCGTCGCGCATCGCGGCCGCGGCCTCTCGCTCACCGCCGATGTGGTCGCCGTGCAGTCCGACGCCGACGTCGAAGCGCACGAGGGTGACGTCGTCACCGGGCACCAGCCCGCGCGAGCGCAGCAGGTGCATAGGCAGCAGCGTCGCCTGTGGCGAGTCGATCGCGCCGACAGCGACCTTGCGTCCCCGCAGGTCGGCGAGCGAGGCCAGCTCGGAGTGGGCCGAGACGACCAGTGCCGAGGTGAGGTCGCGGTCGGTGTCGCGCATCAGCACCGCCTCGACCCGCGTGCCGGCCGCCTCGGCCAGGCGCAGCGAGCGCAGCCAGGCGAGCGGGGAGTGCCAGGCCAGGTCCACCCGGCCGGCCACCAGGTCCTCAGCCTGCCGCTCGTAGTTGGAGTAGAGGATGAAGTCCAGATCGATGTCGCGCTCGCGCAGCCAGGCACGGAACCCGCTCCAGATGGTGACCACCTTCGGGTCGTAGGCGACAGCGCCCAGCAGCAGAGTCATCTCTCCGGCTCCTTCCAGGGGGACGCGCGCACGGCCCGTCCGGCTCAGTCGAACAGAGGCTGACCCAGCAGGGCGCGGCCGACGAAGTCGTGGAGTGCGTCGGTGGTGGGTGCCATCACGCGGGCGGCGCGGGCATCGCGGAAGCGGCGCTCGATGGAGAGATCCTTGCGGAAGGCCGCGCCTCCGCAGACGACCATGGCGAGGTCACTCGCGGCGGCGGCGATCTCACCGCAGGCGGCCTTGACCTCGAGCACCAGCAGCTGCGCGTCGGGGCGGCCCTGCTCGACGGCGCTCAGCGTGGCCTCGAGCAGCGCCTTCGCCTGGTCGGCCTGGATCTGCAGCTGAGCCAGCTTCGCGCGGACGACCGGCTGCTGGCCGAGCGTCTGGCCCACGTGCTCCAACCTGGTACTCCGCAGGTGCTCGGCGGTCGCGGCGGCGACCGCCTGGACCAGCCCGACGCTCATCGCGGCGTTGAGGACCAGGAACGTCGGCAGCACGTACGTCAGCGCCAGATCCAGCCCGGCGCCGTCCTCGCCCAGCTGAGCGTCCCGGGGCACGCGGACGCCCTCGGCGGTGACCGGGCAGGAGTCGTTGCCCCGCAGGCCGAGTCCGTCGAAGCCGCCGACCACGCTCAGCCCGGGCGTCGTGGCCGGGAGGCACCACAAGGTCATCGGGCCCTGCGCGGAGACCGGCCGCGAGGACCAGAGATAGCTGTCGGCCTCGTGCGCGGCGGTCACCCAGCTCTTGCGGGCGTCCAGGACCACCTCGTCACCGTCGAGGACGGCGGTGCCCAGGGGCGCCCAGAAGTGTGCTCGGGAGCCGGACTCGGAGAAGGCGAGCGTGGTCAGGTGCCCTCCCCCGGCGATCTCGGCGAGCACATCGGAGCGCCCGGCCGCCGCGAGCATGCCGGTCGCGGCGTAGTGCATGGTGGTCACCATCGCGGTGGAGCCACAGGACCCGGCCAGCGTCTGCACGACATCGGCCGCCTCGCGCAGGCCGCCCCCGCCACCACCGTTCTCCTGGGGAACGGTCAGGGCCAGGATGCCGGCCGCGGCCAGCTCCTCCATCGCGCGCTTGGGGAACCTCGCCTCGGCGTCGATGTCGGCGGCCTCAGGCGCGACGACGTCCTCGACGATGCGCTGGAGCTGCTGCTGATAGGACATCACGACCTCCGCAGGGTTCGCGCGGCGCCAGACCGCTGCGTCACATCCTGCGTTTCCCACGCCGATGTGGCTAGAGCAGAAGCCGGGAACGACCCTTGACAATATTTCCTGTCAAGGCGCACCGTGGAGTGATGCAGGACATCGAGGTCATCGAGAGCCGGGAGGCCGCCGCCGCGGCGCTGGACCCGGTCCGCGCCCGGCTGCTCGGCGAGCTGGCCGTCCCGGCCTCCGCCGCCGGGTTGGCGGCGCGGGTCGGCATCGCGCGACAGAAGGTCAACTACCACCTCAAGGCGCTCGAGGCGCACGGGCTGGTGGAGCTGGCCGAGGAGCGTCGGCACGGCGGGCTCACCGAGCGGGTCCTGCAGGCGTCGGCGGCGACGTACGTCGTGTCGCCGGCGGCGGTCAGTGCCGACGCCGCCGACCCCGACTCCAAAGCCGACCACCTCTCGGCGGGCTACCTCGTCGCACTGGCCGGCCGGCTGGTGCGTGAGGTCGGCACGCTGGCGCGCCGCGCCGGAGCGTCGGGCAAGCGGCTGCCGACCCTGACCATCGACACGCAGATCGGCTTCCGCTCGGCCGCCGACCGGGCGGCGTTCGCCGACGACCTGACCGCCGCGGTGCTCGACCTGGCCGCCCGCTACCACCACGACGACGGGCGGCCCCACCGGCTCGTCGTCGCCGCACACCCACTTCCTGAGGAGAGCAGATGAGCACGACACCGAACGTCCCCTATCGCCTCGAGTTCAGCGTCGAGGTCCCGGGCACCCCGGAGCAGGTCTGGGAGGCCATCGCCACCGCCAAGGGCATGAGCGCCTGGTTCGCGCCGACCGAGATGGAAGAGCGCGAGGGCGGCTCCCTGCACTTCACCATGGGCCCCGAGATGGGCTCGGACGGCCGGGTCACCGGCTGGGACCCGCCCCGCCGCCTCGTCTACGAGGAGGACTGGGCGGGCCTGATGGGCGTGGACGCGTCGGCGCTCAGTCCGCTGACCTCGGAGTTCATCGTCGAGGCCCAGTCCGGCGGCACCTGCGTGGTGCGAGTGACCAGCAGCGGCTTCGGCACCGGCGCCGCCTGGGAGCCGGAGTTCTGGGACACCATGGGCCCCGGCTGGATGCCGTTCTTCGACAACCTGCGCCTCTACCTCGCACACTTCCCCGGCCAGGAGGCCACGCACTTGGAGGTCACCGCCTCCCACCACTGCGACGCGGAGGCGCTCTGGTCCACCATGCACGATGCGCTGGCCTTGCCAGAGGAGGGTGCGCCGGTCGAGGTGCGCGGCGCCACCGGCACCCTCGAGCGCGTCGGCGAGCGACAGGCGCTGGTGCGGCTCACCGCACCGGTCCCGGGCCTGCTCAGCGTCTTCACCTACGGCGAGGGCGACGCCAAGGCGAGCGCCGGGGTGCGGGCGTACCTGTTCTCCGCCGGCGCGGCCGACTACGTACGACGCGAGCAGCCCGCCTGGCAGGCCTGGCTGGACGGGCTCGCCGTACCGGCCTGAGCCTGCCCGGTGGTGCGCACGCCGGCGGTGGGCGACCGCCTCGACGTGGGGCTACCTGGCCCGCTCAGCGCGAGAAGTAGCGTCGCAGACGTCGCTGCCGATGCTTGAAGAAGGCGTCGATGACCACCGCCAAGAGTGCGGCGAGGCCGGGTACGGGCAGCCGCGGTTGGAAGGTGACCCGGTCATGGACCCGGGTGCCGCCGGCGACGGGAGTCAGGCGCCGCTCGTGCTCCCAACGCCGCATGCTCACCATGGTGGAACGCTCGAGAAAGCGAGTGCCGGCATCGACCTCGGCCACCATCAGATGGTCGAAGTCGAACGGGATGACCCCGAACAGCCGCAGCCAAGCTCGACCGACGGGCTGTCCCAGAGGAACGGTGTCCACGGACAGCCCCCTCGCCCCGCGCGGCATGCTCATGGTCATCCAGGGCAGCATCTCGAAATTGATGCCCTCGGGCTGGACCACCCGGTCCCATACCGCCGCCGCGGGAGCGGGCACCTCGGTGTGGTTCTCCACAGTCCTCGTCACTCCGGCCGTGCCTCCCGCTCGAGATCGGAGGTCACACCCTCGCACAGCGGGCGGGCGAGGTCCTCAGATCCTGCACCGATGAGTTCTCGACGTCACGCGATCGGTACACCCGAGATAGACCCACCTGAAAGGAGCTGACGCCATGCGGAAGCTGATCTACTCGATGAACACGTCCCTGGACGGCTACATCGCCGCGCCCGGCGACGACATCGCCTGGAGCGTGCCCAGTGCCGAGCTGCACCAGTGGTTCAACGACCGAGCCGGCGAGATCGGCCTCTCCCTGTACGGCCGCAAGCTGTGGGAGCTGATGAGCGCGCACTGGCCGACCGCCGACCAGCAGCCCGACGCGACGCCCATCGAGGTCGAGTTCGCCCGTGCCTGGCAGAAGACACCCAAGGTGGTGTTCTCCACGACCCTCGACGAGGTCAGCGGGAACGCGCGCCTGGTCACCGGCGACGCCGTGGCCGAGATCAGCCGCCTGAAGGCCGAGGACGGCGCCCCGATGGAGATCGGCGGGGCCGCCCTCGCGGGCACTGCGATGCGCGCCGGCCTGATCGACGAGTACCAGGTGGTCACGCACCCGGTGCTGGTCGGCGGCGGCACGCCGTTCTTCAGCGCGCTGGACAGCTGGGCGAACCTGCGCCTGGTGGAGACCAGGACCTTCCCGGACGGGGTGACCCTGGCGCACTACGCGTCCAGGCGCTGACGTCGCGCTCTCTGACGTCAGCCGACGTGCCAGTAGCGGTTGACCAGCGCGACGCGCGCCTCGTCGTTCTTGGCCACCTTCTTCATCTCTGCGGCATCGTCGGCCTCCCGAAGCCGCTCGAGCACGGCATCGATGAGCTCGCTGGGGAAGACCCCGTCGGCCTCGAACGACGCCCGCTCGCTCTCGAGCGCGTCGGCCGACTCGGCGCACGAGGACGGCAGCTGCTCAAAGTCGTCGTTGTCCTCGGTGTTCAGCCGTGCGGCCAGCTTCAGACCGTCGGAGCTGCTCAGGCCTCGCCTGGCCGCGACGGCGATGCCTGCCAGGAACAGGTGGACGTCGGCCGAGCCATCGCCGAGCCGGAACTCCACCGTCTGGGGGTGGATGGGCGGCTCGGGGATCGACTCGGTGCGGCCGGGGTTGGCGTGGGCGACCATGCCGGGCAGCACGCCACCACCCCAGGCCAGGGGCACCCGCACCAGTCCAGAACGGTCGGTCTCGCCCCAGCAGATGCCTTCCGGTGACTCGTCACCCTCGGTGAAGCGCAGGTACGACGTCGGCGCGGTGTTGCCGAAGGCCGTCAGTGCCTTGGCCGCCGACAGGTACCCGGCAATCAGCCGCCGGGCGGTGTCGTTGATGCCGTCCTCATCCACGATCGCGCTGGCGCCGTCGCGCACGAGCCTGGTGTGGACGTGCAACCCGCTGCCCGCCCTGTCGCTGCTGACCGAGGGGGCGAAGGTCACTTCGAGGCCATGCGCGTAGGCGACCTCGCGCACGACCCACTTGGCCAGGACGAGAGCGTCCGCGGCCTGCTCCACCGGCACGGGCCAGAACTCGATCTCGTGCTGCACCATCTGCCGCTCGTCCTCGAGGATGTTCCCGACCTCGCCATGGGCGTACTTCAGCTTGATGCCCATCGCCGAGAGGTGGCCCAGGACCTGCTCACGCACCCGCTCGCCCTTCGAGAAGGGCGACGACTCCTGATAACCGCGCTCCTCCTCCACCGGGAAGATCGGATCGACCTCGTCGACGAGGTAGTACTCCAGCTCGCCGAACGCCTCGAGGATCATCCCCGTCTCCTCGGTGAGCACCTCGGCAGCGCGCCGGACGATCTGCTCGTGCGCGTGCGGCAGCGGTTTGCCGTCCTCGTCGTAGAAGGAGCAGAGCACATCGAGAGAGGTGCGCTCCCCGAAGGGGTTCAGGAAGGCGGTGCGATGACGCGGCACGATGTAGACATCACTGGCCGCGGTGTCGGTGCCTTCGAAGACGCTGGACCCGTCCACCCGCTCACCCCGGGTCAGGACCTCGACGAGGTGCTCACGGGAGTTGATGGCGAACGCGATCGTCTTGAGCCGCCCGTCCCCGCCGACGTAGCGCAGGTTCACCTGGCGCAGGTCCAGTTCCTCCGCGGCCTGAACGAGGTCGCCGCAGGTGAAATCGGCGGCCGGCTTCCCGAGAAGGCGGACCAGCGGATGGGGTTCGAAGGGGTCAGTGGGCATGCCCCGTTTCTACCAGCAGCGACGAAGGGCGACCGCGAAGCGAGGGGCCAGCATCACCACCGGCCAGGTGCACGGGATCCTCCAGTTACCCGCGAGTCACACCTCATCCGGCCGCGCGAACGCGCCGATTCACACGTTGAAGTGGAACTCCGCCACGTTCCGTGAGCGAACTTTCCTGGCCTTGGCGGCCGCGATGCGCGGGCCGCTGAACCACAACACGATCCCCGCCAGGACCCAGACGCCTAGGGTCAGGGCCGCTGCGCCTCCGCCGGCGCCGTCGAAGTAGGCCACGGTGCGGACGAGGGTTCCGGCAGCACCGGGAGGAAGGAGCTGGCCGATCATGGCTACCCCGGCGGGCAGCCACTGGGCGCTGGTGGCGATGCCCGCGAAGGGATTGCCCACAAACATCATGGACATGGCCGCAAGGGTGAACCCCTTGGTGCCGAAGCACTCATTGAGGCCGGCCAGGGGCAGGGCCAGGGCTGCGATGCCCAGGGCAACGCTTGCGGCAACCGGGACCAGGGGGCCCTCGATACTGCCAAAGAGGTACTTCAATACGGCCGCGACCACGAACCCGCCGGCCACCGAGAAACCGGTGAGGCCGGCGAAGATCCACCAGCGCTGGCCGGACAGCATGGACCGGAACGCCACGGCCGGCACGATGCCGCCGAACACCAGCGGAAAAGCCAGGCCTCCGATGCCGACGCCGGTCGGGTCGCCCGAGGGAAGCGGAACCACGTCCACGATCTCGGCGGTCTGTCCCATGTTGCCCGCCATGGTGGCCCCGACATTGCTGACCGTCCCGGAAACGGCCGTTGAGCCGGCGCTGGCCACATAGACGGTCATATCCGGATCGGTGAAGTCGAATCCGCCAACGATCTCCCGGTCACGGATTCCTTGCTCGAGGTCCTCTGCATTCTCGTAGGACTGCACCACGAAAGCACCCGGCGACTGGGCCTCCAGGGTTTTCGAGACCGAGTCTGCCCGGTCCTGCGGCCCCACCACTCCCAAACCCAGATCCCGTGGTCCGGAGAGGAGCGACGGCGAGATGAACAGCATCAGGAGGGCAAGCAGGATGACGGAGAGCCCGGTGGTCAGACCGGCCCAAACGGCCGCGTGCTTTCGATGAGAGCCGGATGACGGCGTCTGCGTTGTCATGATCCTTCTTCTTCGGAGGAACTTCCTCCACTTCTACGGAGGATATTCCTCCGGTCTAGACTGAAGGTCAACTTGAGGGGTGCGGATGAGAGCTGACGCTGTGCAGCGAAGAGAAGCGATCATCACCCATGCGAGGCACCTGTTTGCCGAGCGGGGCGGCGATGTTGCGCTCGAGGCTGTAGCCGCCGCAAGCGGCGTCGGGATTGCCACCCTGTACCGCAACTTCCCCTCCCGCGGGGACCTTGTGCACGCGGTGGTCCAGGACCTTGTGGAACAGATCATCCAGGCCGTGGATCAGACCCGGAGCACACTGAACACTGATCCGGCTGCGGCATGGAAGGACCTGCTCTCCAGCCTGACGGCAATGGAACTCGGTGCACTGACGGACGGGCTCGCGCTGCAGGCTGGGGCCCAGGCTTTGGAAGCCACACCTCTGGCGCAGGTTCAACGGCCTGCCGTCGAGGCGCTGGATCAGGTGCTGGCCGCGCTCAAGATGCAGGGGGCGGTACGGCAGGACCTCACCGCACTGGAGGTCATCGTCGCGGTAGCGACGATCACTCGGCCGCAGATCCCCCCGATCCGTGAAGCAGCGCCCAAGGTGCAGGCCCAGCTGGCACAGGCATACCTGCTGTGGAGCCACGCTTCGTAAGGCTGCAGGCAAACAAAAAGTGCTTCCCGGATCGAAATCCGGGAAGCACTTCTTGGAGCAGGGCTAGACGTTGAAGCGGAACTCCACCACGTCGCCGTCGGCCATCACGTAGTCCTTGCCCTCCATGCGGACCTTGCCGGCCTCCTTGGCCTTCTGCATGGAGCCGGCGGCCACCAGGTCGTCGAAGGAGACGATCTCTGCCTTGATGAAGCCGCGCTGGAAGTCGGTGTGGATGACCCCGGCCGCCTCGGGAGCCGTGGCGCCCTTGGGGATCGTCCAGGCGCGGGTCTCCTTGGGGCCGGCGGTCAGGTAGGTCTGCAGCCCGAGCGTGTCGAACCCGACGCGGGCCAGCACGTCGAGGCCGGGCTCGGTCACGCCCATCTCGGCGAGCATCTCGCGGGCCTCGTCGTCGTCGCCGAGCTCGACCAGCTCCGCCTCGAACTTGGCGTCGAGGAAGATCGCCTCGGCCGGGGCGACCAGCGCGCGCATCCGGTCCTTGAGCTCCTCGTCGCCGAGCTCGTCGGCGTCGCAGTTGAAGACGTAGATGAAGGGCTTCGCGGTCAGCAGGGACAGCTCGCGGATCAGCTCGCGGTCGACCTTGGTGGCGATGATCGGCGTACCCGCCTCGAGGTGGCCCAGCGCCTCCTTGGCGGCCTCGAGGTTGGCGGTGAGCGACTTGTTGCCGCGCGCCTCCTTCTCCAGGCGCGGGATCGCCTTCTCCACCGTCTGCAGGTCGGCCAGGATCAGCTCGGTCTGGATGGTGGAGATGTCGTTGCCGGGGTTGACCTCGCCGTCGACGTGGGTGACGTCCTCGTCGCGGAAGACGCGGGTCACCTGGCAGATCGCGGAGGATTCACGGATGTGGGCGAGGAACTTGTTGCCCAGCCCCTCCCCCTGCGACGCCCCGGCCACGATCCCGGCGATGTCGACGAACTCGACCGTCGCGGGCAGGATCTTGGCGCTGCCGAAGATCTCCGCCAGGCGCGGCAGACGGTCGTCGGGGACACCGACCACACCGACGTTCGGCTCGATCGTCGCGAACGGGTAGTTCGCCGCGAGCACGTCGTTCTTGGTCAGGGCGTTGAAGAGGGTCGACTTGCCCGCGTTGGGGAGTCCGACGATACCGATGGTGAGAGCCACGGGGCGCGAGTCTACGGGCGGCGAGGAAGTTGGCCGCAATCAGCGGGCGACGGTACGGCGGGCGGGGTCGCTGCGGACCGGTTTTCGTGCACAGGGCCGATCCGGGCGGCGGTCGTCCACAGGGTCGATCAGGTCGTCTCGCGATGTCGGTGGCGACGCCTAGCGTGGGGTCATGAAGCAGTCCTCGGCCCCGTCCCCGCACCCGCTGCAGGCGTGCGTCGAGACCATCGCCGAGGCCTTGGACGACGCGAGCGCCAGCGACCCGCTCTACCTGTCCGCCGAGGTCAAGTCCGGCCTCCTCGTCGACCTGGCCCGCCTCGAGGCGCGTCTGGCCGGCCTGAAGCTGAGCGTGCTGGCCCACGCGGACGACGTCGCCGCCGATGCCGGCGCCCGCACCATCGCGTCCTGGCTGGCGCACACCACCCGCACCCACCGGGCCGGCGCCGCTCAGGAGGCCCGGCTCGCCACCACCCTGGAACGCACCTACCCCGCCACCGGGAGCGCGCTGCGCGCCGGCGAGGTGAACATCGCGCAGGCGCGGGTGATCGCCACCGCCTTGGACGCCCTGCCCGCGACGCGCCTGGGCGCCGAGGTGATGTCGCGCGCCGAGAGGACGCTCATCGGCTACGCCGCCGACTTCGGCCCCGACGACCTGACCCGCCTGGCCCGGCGCATCCTCGACGTCGTCGCCCCCGACGTCGCCGAGGAGATCGAGCGCCGGGCCCTCGAGCGCGAGGAGCAGCAGGCCTACGCCAAGACCCGGTTGAGCACCCGCACCCTCGGCCCCGGGCTGAAGCGGATCACCATCGACCTGCCCACCGCCAGCGCCGCGATCCTCAGCACGGCCCTGCACGCCCTCACCTCTCCCCGCCGCGACGGCGTGGAGACTCGCGACTCGGCCACCGGGGAGCGACTGCCCCACGACCAGCTCCTCGGCCACGCCTTCTGCGCCCTGCTCGAGCGCCTGCCCGTGGACCAGCTGCCCAGCCATGGCCGCTCACCGGTCACGGTCATCGTCACCGTCGGCCTCGACCAGCTCCGACGCGACACCGGCACGGCCACCCTCACCGGGGGCAGCGAGGGCGACGGCGTCGCACTGTCCTTGCACCAAGTGCGTCGCCTGGCGTGTCAGTCCCGGATCATCCCGGCGGTCCTCGGCGGGCGCGGCCAGGTCCTGGACCTCGGCCGCAGCAGCCGCTTCTTCAGCACCGCGCAGCGCCACGCGCACGCCCTGCGCCACCCCCGCTGCCAGGCCGAGGGCTGCACCATCCCCGCGACCTGGTGCGAGGCCCACCACCGGCGAGACCCCTGGGCCCGCGGCGGCACCACCGATCGGGCCGACCTGTCGCTGCTGTGCTCCCACCATCACCATCGGGCCCACGACAGCGGCTACGACCATCACTGGATGCCCGACGGGTCCGTGCGCTACGCCCGGCGCTGTTAACGCTGCGCCGTCAACCGCGGAAGCCTCAGATCACCCGCCGACCCTGGCGCAGCCGCCGGCGCAGGTCGCGCATCAGCCAGGTGGCGTGCAACTGACGCACGGGCCGCGGGATCCGCCGGTAGACCGGCACGAAGAGCCGCCAGAACCTGTCGTAGCGCCGTTGGTCGCGCCTCGACCACGGCAGCGCCAGGAGCTCGCGGGTGCGCGGGTCGAGGTTGCCGCGGGTCATCAGGCTCTGCAGCACGATCAGCGGGCGCAGCAGCCACGGGGACTCGCGCGTCGAGAGCAGCCTTCGGGCATAGGCCTGCACCGTCGGGTCGCCCTCCAGCCTGAGCAGCGACTCCTGCCAGTAGGCCTCGAACTCCGCGCGGGTCTGCGGCCACATCCGCTCCGGCACCTGGAGCGCGGTGCCGAACACCCACGCCTCCCGGTAGACCCGCTCCCGGGTGGCCTCGTCCATCGCCCCGAAGACCCGCTCGTAGATCACCTCGCCGTTGCGGGCCAGCGTGCCGGCCACCCACAGCTGCAGGTCGGGGTCGTGGGCGCGGTACCGGCCGGGCGAGCGCACGGTCGCGTGCATCCGGTTGACCAGCCGGGCGATCTCCCGGCGCTCAGGCTCGGTGCCCCGCGTCATCACGTAGACGTAGCTGAGCGTGGTCCGCAGCCGGTCGACCGGCCGCGCCAACGTCGTGCTGTGCTCGGCGACTCCGAGCCCCACGCCCTTCCTGGCGAGCTGGTACATCACCGTCGACCCGGCACCGAGCAGCAGCATCGCCTCGCCGACGAAGTCGGCCAGTCCGAACCGGGCCTCGGCCGGGTCGGGCGTGGCCGCGCGAGCACCCTCGACCACCGGCTCGATTCCCTCCACGGTCGACATCGTCCCTCCGGGCGCGGTTCGGCGTCGAGAGACAGAAAGCCACCCCCTAGGGTGCTGCGGTGACCACTCCCCCCGATGCCCGCGACCGGGGCCCCATCCTGCGCGACCCGGACCGCAGCGTCTCGCCGCGCGCGGTCTCCTACTGGCGACTGGGCGCCACGATCAACACCCTGCTGCTCTGGATCGCGCTGGGGGTCGGCTGCTGGCTGCTGCCCGAGCGGCCCTGGTGGGCGTACGCCGCGGCGGCGGCCGTGGTGCTCGCGACGATCGGCTACGTGCTGGTGATGCCCACTGTCCGCTTCCGGATCCACCGCTGGGAGGTCACGCCGGTCGCGGTGTTCACCCGCAGCGGCTGGATCAACCGCGAGCAGCGCATCGCACCGCTGTCGCGGGTGCAGACCGTGGACTCCACCCAGGGCGTGCTGATGCGACTGTTCCACCTGACCTCGATCACGGTGACCACCGCGTCGGCCGCCGGCCCGATCACCATCTTCGGCCTGGACGACGAGGTCGCCCGGGTGACCGTGGCCGAGCTGACCGAGATCACCGGCGCCACCGAGGGCGACGCCACGTGAGCCGCGACCCCGGCGACGGGTGGCTGCGGCTGGCTCCCCAGCTGATGCTGATCGGCCCGGTGCGGACGCTGCGCCAGATGGCGGTGCCGCTGATCGTCGCCGTCATCGGCATCAGCAGTCAGGACATCGTCTGGATGCTGGTGGCGCTGCCCGTGCTGGTGGGCGGCGCCCTGCTGCTGGGCCTCATCCCGTGGTTCACGACCTTCTACCGGGTCAGCGCCACCCAGCTCGAGGTGCGCCGCGGCCTGCTCAACAAGACCCGGTTGACCGCGCCGCTGGACCGGGTGCGCAGCGTGGACCTCGAGGCTCCGCTGCTGCACCGGCTCCTGGGGATGACCAAGGTCCAGGTCGGGACCGGGGTCGACGAGACCCGGATCGAGCTGGAGGCGCTGACCGTCCCCGACGCCGATCGACTGCGCACGCGCTTGCTGACCCGCGCCTCCGCGACCGCCGAGGTCCCGGTGCCGGTCCCCCAGGAGCCCGGCTGGCAGCCGCCCCAGGAGCCCGCCCAGGGGCCCACGCAGGAACCGGCCCAGGAGCTCGCCCGGATCGACTGGTCCTGGCTGCGCTTCGCCCCGCTCAGCCTGGGGCGGCTGGTGGTGCTGGCCGGTGTGCTGGGCGCCGGGTCTCAGCTGGCCGGCGAGGTGCCGGTGCTCGAGGCCGACCGGGTGCGCTCCGTCGGGGACTGGATCGCCTCCCAGGCCCTCGTGCTGATCGTGGTCGTCGGCGCGGTGCTGGCGCTGCTGGTCTGGCTGGCCGTCGCGATCGGCGGCTACGTCATCCAGTGGTGGAACCTGCGCCTGACCCGCGAGTCGGGCAACCTGCGCCTCACCGCGGGTCTGTTCACCACCCGCTCCACCAGCGTCGAGGAGGCCCGGGTGCGCGGCGTCGAGCTCAGCGAGCCGCTGCTGCTGCGGCTCGCCGGGGGCGCCGAGCTCACCACGCTGGCCACCGGCACCGGCGAGTCGGGGGCGACGAAGGTGCTCCCCCCCAGCCCGGTGGACGTCGACCGGCGGGTCGGGCACGACATCCTGGGGGTGGCCGGCGTCCTCGACGCGGCGCTGACTCCGCACGGGCCGGACGCGCGCCGGCGCCGCCACGTGCGCTGCCAGTGGCCCACGGTGTTCCTCACCGCCGGGGTCACCGCGGCCACCGTCGGCCTGGACGGGCCGCTGTGGGTGCCCCCGCTCGTGCTGGCCGTCCTGGCCGGGATCGGGGCTGCGGTGGCAGAGGTCGGCTACGCCCACCTGGGCCACGGGCTGCACCACGACCACCTGGTCTCCCGGGCGCCGTCGGTGGCCCGGGTGACCACCGCGCTGGAGACCGACGGCATCATCGGCTGGGTGGTGCGCCAGAGCTGGTTTCAGCGCCGCCGCGGACTGGCCACACTGGTCGCCACCACCGCCGCCGGCCCGGAGCGGGTGGTCGTCACCGACGTCCCCCTTCGGACGGGGATAGCCCTGGCAGACGCGGCGACTCCGGGGATGCTGACGCCGTACCTGTCCGCGCCTGCTTCCGGGAGCCGGCACGCGTCCTGAGCGTGAGCCACAGGCTGACCGCGGTGTAGTAGAGCGGGTAGCCGAACGACAGCGCCACCAGCAGCACCGACGGGTCGGGCAGCTGCGCGACGATCGCGCCGAACAGGGCCAGCCAGACCACGGCCAGCGTCATGTTCAGCGCCCACAGCTCCTCGGTGCGCGAGGGGTAGAGGTACTTGATCGGCACGAAGACCAGCACCGCGAAGACCAGCAGCACGGTCGCGGTGACGCCGGTGCCCCACCCGAAGACGACCACGTAGAAGGCGACGATGTTCCAGTAGCTCGGGAAGCCCAGGAAGAAGTGGTCGTCGGTCTTCGCGTCCGAGCGGCAGAACTGGTAGCACGAGGCGAGCAGCGGCAGCATCGCGACCACCCCGCCCCAGACGCCGTCGGGCAGGTAGCCGTTGGCCCACAGCAGCACCATCGGCGCGAACGCGTAGGTGATGTAGTCCACGATGTTGTCCAGCAGCGCCCCGTCGAAGCCCGGCATCACCGTCTTCACCCGCAGGTGACGCGCCAGGAACCCGTCGGTGCCGTCGATCACCATCGCCGCGAGGAACAGCCACAGCACGGCCTTGACGTCGCCCTCGTAGGAGAGGTGGACCATGAGCAGGGCCAGCGCGACGCCGACGGAGGTGTAGACGTGGACGAGTCCGGCGGCAACCCGCGCACCCGGCGTGGCCCTGGTGATCGTGTCCATGAGGCAGGATCGTAGGGCCCTCAGCGCTCACCGTAGATTCCTCACATGCGCATCGCCACCTGGAACGTGAACTCGCTTCGCTCCCGTATCGATCGCGTCGAGGCCTTCCTGCAGCGCCACGACGTCGACGTGCTGGCCCTGCAGGAGACCAAGGCACGCCCGGAGCAACTGCCGCTGATGGGGCTGGAGTCGCTCGGCTACGAGGTCGCCGCGTGTGGCACCAACCAGTGGAACGGGGTCGCGCTGATCAGCCGGGTGGGCCTCGACGACGTCCAGGTCGGCTTCGAGCAGATGCCCGGCTTCGGCGACCCGGCCGTCGCGGAGTCCCGCGCGATGGGCGCCGTCTGCGGCGGGGTGCGGATCTGGTCGCTCTACGTGCCCAACGGGCGCAAGGTCGGCGACCCGCACTACGTCTACAAGCTCGAGTGGCTGGCCCGGCTGCGCGAGGCGGCCGGCGGCTGGCTGGGCGAGGACACCGCCCTGGTCGGCGACTGGAACATCGCGCCGCGCGACGAGGACGTCTTCGACATGTTGCAGTTCGCGAAGTCCACGCACGTCACCCCGCCGGAGCGCGCCGCCTTCCAGGCCTTCCTCGACGACGGGTACGTCGACGTGGTGCGCCCGCACACCCCCGGACCGGACGTCTACACCTACTGGGACTACTACCGTCAGCGCTTCGAGCGCAACCGCGGGCTGCGCATCGACTTCGTCCTCGGGTCCCCCTCGCTGGCCGAGCGGGTCACCCACGCGTTCATCGACCGCGAGGAGCGCGCCGGCACCGGGGCCTCCGACCACGCGCCGGTGGTCGTGGATCTGCGCTGATTCCGGGCCCGGGGTGGCTAGGGTCCAGGTGACGTCCGCCACAGCCTGTTCGAACCGACAGGAGCACCCGTGAACCAGCCCGCCCCGCCCGGCCAGCCGGACCGGCCCCCGTTCGTCGCGCGCCCCGTGGTGCTGCGCCAGCTCCTCGAGCTCTACGACAAGCCGCGCTACCTCGAGGTCGGGGTGCAGCGGGGTCGCACGTTCGACCGGGTGACGGCCGCCCACAAGGTCGCGGTCGACCCGGACTTCCTCTTCGACCACGTCGCCGCCGAGCGGGCCAACCCGAACACGGCCTACCACCAGGTCACCAGCGACGAGTACTTCGGCTCGATCGTCGGCGCCGACGAGCTGTTCGACGTGATCTTCCTGGACGGGCTGCACACCTTCGAGCAGACCCTGCGCGACCTCACCAACGCGCTGGCCCACCTGCAGTCCGACGGCGTCATCGTGATCGACGACGTCCAGCCGCCGACGTACCTGGCCTCGATCTCCGACCGGGAGAACTTCCTGACCGTCAAGGAGTGGCTGGGCGTCCAGCGCAAGGCGTGGATGGGCGACGTCTACAAGCTGGTCTGGTTCATCGACACCTTCTACCAGGACCTGACCTACCGCACGATCGGCGACAACCACGGCCAGGCGGTGATCTGGCGCGAGCGACGCCCGGAGGTCACCGAGCGCACCGTCGCCGAGATCGCCGCGCTCAGCTTCGAGCAGTTCGTCCTCGAGCAGGACGTGCTGCGGCTGGCGGACTTCGCCGAGATCCTCGAGGAGTTCCGGGCCTGGCGCAGCCGCTGAAAGTCTGGCGCAACCGCTGAAACCTGCGGAACACGCGGCGGCACACAACTGAAACACGCGTTGCCTACGTTCGGGCCATGATCCTCCAGCCCGGCGTCGGGCCCGTGCGCGCCGCGACGTACCTGCCCGCCACCGTCGACCACCTGCTCTGGGGGCGGCTGCCCTGCGCGGCGGACTCCCCGGTGCTGAGCATCGAGCCCGGCACCGAGGTCACCGTGGACACGATCAGCCACGAGGGGATCCTCGAGGACCAGGGCCGCGACCCGTGCGCGTTCTTCGAGCCGTACGGCGTGCCGGGCGTGCTCGACGACGCGGTCGCGCTCGCGGCCTCCGACGTCGAGCACCGGCCAGGCCGCGACGGCCCGCACGTGGTCACCGGCCCGATCGAGGTGCGCGGGGCCCGGCCCGGCGACCTGCTCGCGATCACCGTCCTCGAGACGCTGCCGCGGGTGCCGTACGGCGTGATCTCCAACCGGCACGGACGCGGGGCGCTGCCCGGCGAGTACCCGCTGGAGGGGGCCGAGGTCTTCAGCGCCTTCGCCGGCGTGCGCGAGGGCCCCGACGGCCCGCACGGCGTGCTGCCGCTGGTCCCCGGGGGCGAGCCGCGGGTGGCCTTCCCGCTGGCCCCCTTCCTGGGGATCATGGGCGTGGCGGTCGACGGCGACCAGCGGCCCCACTCGGTCCCCCCGGGCGCGCACGGAGGCAACATCGACATCAACCTGCTCACCGTGGGCGCCACGCTCTACCTGCCGGTGCAGGTGGCGGGGGCGCTGGCCTACGTCGGGGACCCGCACTTCGCGCAGGGTGACGGCGAGGTGTCGCTGACCGCGATGGAGGCGTCGCTGCGGGCCACCCTGCGCTTCGACGTGCTGGCCCGCGAGGACGCGGTGCGCGAGTTCGGCGAGCTCGCCGGGCCGCTGGCGCGCACCGCGGAGCTGCTGGTGCCGACCGGGATGGACCCCGACCTCCACGTCGCCGTCCAGAATTGTGTGCGGGCCGCGATCGCGCTGCTGCAGGCGCGCTACGGGATGGACCCCCGGCTGGCCTACGCCTACCTCAGCGCGGCGACCGACTTCGACATCTCCCAGGTCGTCGACGTGGTGAAGGGCGTGCACGCCAAGATCCGCACCGCGGACTTCCGATGAGCCTCCCCTGCGCCCCCGAGGGCCTGGTCGCGGCGTTCTGGGAGTACGAGCGGGCGCTGATGAGCGACGACCTCGCCGCGCTCGACCGGCTGTTCGCCCCCGGGCCGGCCACCCTGCGCGGTGACGCCGCCGGCCTGCTGGTCGGCCACGAGACGATCAGCGCCTTCCGCGGTGCCCGCGGCGGGGCCCCGCCGCGGACGATCGTGGAGCTCCACGTGCGTCCCGTCGACGACGACCACGCCCTGGTCGTCGCCGTGACCGAGCCGCTGCGCGGCGGCCGCGGGCAGCAGACGCAGCTCTGGGCCCGGCTGCCCACCGGCTGGGCGATCACCGCCGCGCACGTCAGCGCGCCGTCCCCGGCCCTGGACACCCGGGTCTGGCGCGTCGTCGGCGACCCGCTGGTGCCGCCCACCGCGCCCGGCCCGCTGGACGGGGTCGACGTCGCGGTGAAGGACCTCTACGCCGTGGCCGGGCATCGGGTGGGTGCGGGGAACCCGGCCTGGCTCGCCGAGGCGGCGGTGGAGACCGAGCACGCGTGGGCGGTGGGCCGGCTCCTGGACGCGGGGGCGGCGGTGCGCGGGATCGCGCGCACCGACGAGTTCGCCTACAGCCTGGCCGGCACCAACGCGCACACCGGCGCCCCGCCGAACCCGCGGGCACCGCACCGGGTCCCGGGCGGATCCACGTCGGGCTCGGCCAGCGCCGTCTCGCTGGGCCACGCCCGGGTCGGGCTGGGCACCGACACCGGCGGCTCGATCCGGGTACCGGCGGCCTACCAGGGCCTCTTCGGCATCCGCACCAGCCACGGCGCCGTGCCGCAGGCCGGGGTGCTGCCGCTGGCCCCGTCCTTCGACGCCGTCGGCTGGCTGGCCCGCGACGCCGCCACCCTCGCCGCCGTCGGCGACGTGCTGCTGCCCCCAGGCAGTGACGCGCTGTCCGCCCCCGACCTGGTTGTCGTCGCCCAGCTGGTCGGGCTCGCCGCCCCGGACGTGGCCGAGGCGGTCGAGGCCGCCTGCGACGAGTGGCCCACCCGGCGCGAGGCCTGGCCGCTGGACGACCTGGCGGACTGGCTCGCCGCCTTCCAGACCCTGCAGGCCTGGGAGGCCTGGCAGGTCCACGGGTCCTGGCTGAGCCCGCGGCTGGACTCCCCTGGACTGATGGACTCCCCCGGGCTGCTGGGCGAGGACGTCGGCGGCCGCTTCCGGGCGGCCTCGCGCATCGACGCCGGGCAGGCCGCCCGGGCCGGCGCCCGGGTCGGCGAGGCCCGGGCGATCCTGCGCGACCTGCTCGGCGACCGGGTGCTGGTGCTGCCCTCGGCCTCCTCGGTCGCCCCCCGGCTCGGGGAGGGCCTGCAGGCGGTGCGCGAGGCGACCATGGCGCTGACCTGCCTGGCCGGGATCGGCGGCCTGCCCGCCGTCAGCCTCCCGATCGAGACCGCCGACGGCCTGCCCTGCGGCGTCTGCCTGGTCGCCGCACCGGGACGCGACCGCGAGCTGCTCCACCTCGCCGCCTCGCTCACCTCCTGATCCGAGCGTCGGGGGGGGCCCAGCACCGGACGTTTCAGGTTTAACGTCCAAGAAACGCATGTTCCGGTTGGCGTTACAACCGCCCCCTACGGTCGGGGCGCAGAGGGAGGTCCCCGTGGACATAGCAGAGTTCAACCGGCTCACACCGGACGCCGCCGCAGGCGTCGTACGCCCCTGCGCGGCGGTCGGCTCGTGGGTCGAGCAGGTCGTCGCGGGCAGGCCGCACGCCGGTCTGGGCGAGGTGCTGGCCACCGCGGACCTGGCCGCCCGCGGCTGGTCGCGCCGCGAGGTCGACGAGGCCCTGGCCGACCATCCCCGGATCGGCTCGGCGCACACGGGCGAGGGCGCCAGCGCGTCGATGAGCGCCCGCGACCAGCAGGGGGTCGACGGCTCCGACGCCGACCTGCGGGCCCGGCTGGCGGCCGGCAACCGCGCCTACGAGGAGCGCTTCGGGCGGATCTTTTTGATCCGCGCCCGCGGGCGCAGCGCCGAGGAGATCCTGGACAGCCTCGAGCAGCGGCTGCACCACGACCCCGAGACCGAGGACGCCGTAGTGGCCGAGCAGCTGCGCGAGATCGCGCTGCTGCGCCTCGGCGAGGTGCTCCAATGACCACCTGCAGCAGCCACGTCCTCGACGCCGCCCGCGGCCGCCCCGGCGCCGGCATCGGCGTACGGCTGCTCGGACCGGACGGGCGCGACGGTCCGGCCACCCTGGCCGAGGGCGTCACCGACGCCGACGGCCGGGTCCGCCTCGACACCGGTGCCGACGGACTCGCCCCCGGCAGCCACACCCTCGTCTTCGCGACCGGTCCCTGGTACGCCGCGGCCGGGCGCGACTCGCTCTTCCCCGAGGTCCGCGTCGCCTTCCACGTCGCCGCCGGCGAGGAGCACTACCACCTGGCGCTGCTGCTGAGCCCCTACTCCTACACCACCTACCGAGGGAGCTGAACCCGGTGAGCGACGCCACGATCGAGCAGGGACGCATCGTCCTGGGCCCCAACCAGTACGGCAAGGCCGAGTGCCGCCTGGTGCGGATCACCCGCGACGACAGCGAGGCCCAGGGCGGGGTGCACGAGATCGAGGACCTCAACGTCACCTCGCAGCTGCGCGGCGACTTCACCGCCGCGCACACCGTCGGCGACAACGCGCGGGTGGTGGCCACCGACACCCAGAAGAACACCCTCTACGCCTTCGCCCGCGAGCACGGGGTGGGCTCCCCCGAGCGGCTGTTGATGCGGCTCGCCGAGCACTTCGTCGGCTCCTTCGACTGGGTCACCGGGGGCCGCTGGGAGGCCGAGCAGTACGCCTGGGCGCGGATCGGCGTCGACGGCACCCCGCACGAGCACGCCTTCGTCCGCGAGGGCCGCGAGACCCGCACCGCCGTGGTCCAGCGCGACGGGGACCGCGTCGACGTGATCGCCGGGCTCAAGGACTGCACGGTGCTGAAGTCCACCGGCTCGGAGTTCCACGGCTTCCCGCGCGATCGCTACACCACGCTCGCCGAGACCGACGACCGGATCCTGGCCACCTCGCTGACCGTGTGGTGGCGCTACCGCGAGGACGCCGACCTCGAGGCGCTGGACTTCAACGCCAGCTACGCCGCGATCCGCGACCTGATGCTGGCCCGCTTCGCCGACCTGCACTCGCTGGCCCTGCAGCAGACGATCTTCGAGATGGGCAAGGCGGTGCTGGAGGCCTTCGCCGAGGTCGCCGAGGTGCGGCTGTCGTGCCCCAACAAGCACCACTTCCTGGTCGACCTGGAGCCGTTCGGGCTGGACAACCCGAACGCCGTCTTCCTCGCCGCCGACCGTCCCTACGGCCTGATCCAGGCGAGCGTCCAGCGCGAGGGGGCCGCCCAGGTCCCCGAGCTCTGGGCCGGCGTGCCCGGGTTCTGCTGAGGGTGCGGCGATGACCGGCACGGACGGCACGGACGGCACAGCGCCCCTGCAGGCGGTCCGCGGTCGCCGGGTCGTCGTCGGGGACGACACGGTGGCGGCCACGGTGCTCATCGAGGACGGCCGGATCGGCGCCGTCGCGCCGTACGACCACCCGCTGCCGGCCGGGACCCGGCTGCTGGCAGCGCCGGACACCGCCTACGTGGTGCCCGGGGCCGTGGACACCCACGTGCACCTCAACGAGCCCGGCCGGACCCGCTGGGAGGGGTTCGCCACCGGCACCCGGGCGGCGGCGCTGGGCGGGGTGACCACCGTCGTCGACATGCCGCTGAACAGCATCCCGGCGACCACCACCGCTGCGGCGCTGGCGACCAAGCGCGCCGCCGCCGGTGGCCAGCTCAGCGTGGACACCGGCTTCTGGGGCGGCGCCGTGCCGGGCAACGTCGCGGACCTGGAGCCGCTGTGGGAGGCCGGGGTGTTCGGCTTCAAGTGCTTCCTGTCCCCCTCCGGCGTCGAGGAGTTCCCGCCGCTGGACCCGGCCGGGTTCCGCGCCGCGCTGCACGAGGTCGCCCGCCTCGGCGCGCTGCTGGTCGTGCACGCGGAGGACCCCGGGGTGCTCGCCGCGGCGCCCGCCCGGGCCAGCCGGGCCTACGCCGACTTCCTCGCCTCCCGCCCCGACGAGGCCGAGACCGCCGCGATCGCGCAGGTGGTCCGCGGCGCCCGCGAGAGCGGCGCGCGGGTGCACGTGCTGCACCTGTCCAGCGCCCGCGCGCTGCCGCTGATCGCCGACGCCCGTGCCGAGGGGCTGGCGATCACCGTGGAGACCTGCCCGCACTACCTGACCTTCGCCGCCGAGGCGATCCCCGACGCCTCCGCGGTGCACAAGTGCTGCCCGCCGATCCGCGACGCCGGCAACCGTGAGGAGCTGTGGGCGGCACTGGCCGAGGGGGTGGTGGACGTGGTGGTCAGCGACCACTCCCCCGCCACCGCCGCCGAGAAGCTCCGCGGCGACGGCGACCTCCAGCTCGCCTGGGGCGGGATCGCCGGCCTCCAGGTCGGCTTCGCCGCGCTCGCCCACGAGGCGCTGCGCCGGGGGCTGTCGATGGCGCAGGTGAGCCGGTGGACCGCCCGCGGCACCGCCGACCTGGTCGGCCTGCCCGGCAAGGGCCGGATCGAGGTGGGCGCCGACGCCGACCTCGCCGTGTACGACGCCGCCGCCCCGCTGCTGGTGCGCGCCGAGCGTCTCGCCCACCGCAACCCGCTCTCGGCCTACGACGGGCACCGCCTGGACGGGCAGGTCACCCACACCCTGCTCGGCGGTCACCTCGTCGCCGGGACCGGTCGGCGGGGCCGGCTGCTGCGCCGCCCGGAACTGGTGAAACAGCCGACTCGCAACGGCAACACCGGCGAAACACCGGTTTCCTAGGCTCCCCGCACGCCTCTGTCCGACCGGAAGGACCCCATGGACCTCGACGAGATCAACCCGCCGCCGCGGCTGCTGATGGGCCCCGGGCCGATCACGGTCGACCCGCGGGTGCTGCGGGCCATGTCGGCCCAGCTCGTCGGGCAGTTCGACCCCGCGATGACCGCGTGCATGGGCGAGACGATGGCGCTCTACCGCGAGGTCTTCCGCACCGCCAACCCGCAGACGCTGCTGGTCGACGGCACCGCGCGGGCCGGCATCGAGGCCGCCCTGGTCTCGCTGCTCGAGCCAGGCGACCGGGTGCTGGTGCCGGTGCTGGGCCGCTTCGGGCACCTGCTCACCGAGATCGCGCAGCGCTGCGGCGCCGAGGTGCACACGATCGAGGTGCCCTGGGGCGAGGTCTTCACCCCCGAGCAGGTCGAGGAGGCCGTGCTCGCCGTGCGCCCCAAGGTGCTGGCGCTGGTCCAGGGCGACACCAGCACCACGATGTGCCAGCCGCTGGCCGACCTCGGCGAGATCTGCCGGCGCCACGACGTGCTGCTCTACTGCGACGCCACCGCCTCGCTGGGCGGCAACGTCTTCGAGATGGACGCCTGGGGCATCGACGTCGCCTCGGCCGGGCTGCAGAAGTGCCTGGGCGGGCCCTCGGGCAGCGCCCCGATCTCGCTGTCCCCGCGCGCGGTGGAGGTCGTCGAGGCCCGCCGCCACGTCGAGGCGGGTCTGCGCGAGGACCGCGACGCCGCGCGCGGCACCCGGATCGCGTCGAACTACTTCGACCTGGCGATGATCATGGACTACTGGGGCGAGCGCCGGCTCAACCACCACACCGAGGCCACCAGCATGCTGTACGCCGCGCGCGAGTGCGCCCGGCTGCTGGTCGCCGAGGGGCTGGACGCGGCCGTCGAGCGGCACCGGCTGCACGGGGCCGCGATGCTCGCCGGCGTGCAGGGCCTCGGCCTGGGCGTCTTCGGCGACCTCGCCCACAAGATGAACAACGTGGTCGCCGTCCAGATCCCCGACGGGGTCGACGGCGACGGGGTCCGCGCCGCGCTGCTCGACGACTTCGGCATCGAGATCGGCACCTCCTTCGGGCCGCTGCACGGGCGGGTCTGGCGGATCGGGACGATGGGCCACAACGCCCGCCGCGATGCGGTGCTGACGACGCTGGCCGCCCTCGAGCAGGTGCTGCGGGCCGCCGGCGTGGCGCTCACCGCCGGCGGCGGCGTCGGCGCGGCACGGGAGGTGTACGCCTCGTGAGCACGCGCAACACCGCTGCGGAGGTGCTCACCCGCTGCGACGAGCTGGCCGCGCTCACCTCCACCCCCGGCTCGCTGACCCGGCTCCACCTGACCCCCGAGCACGCCCGGGCCAACGCCCTGGTCGCCTCCTGGATGCAGCGCGCCGGGCTGCGCACCTGGGTCGACGCGGCCGGCAACGTCTGCGGCCGCCGCGAGGGCCGCGCCCCCGGGCTGCCGGCGCTGCTGCTCGGCTCGCACCTCGACACCGTGCCCGACGCCGGGCGCTACGACGGGATGCTCGGGGTGGTGATGGCGCTGGCGGTGGCCGAGCGGCTGGCGGCCCGGGCCGAGGAACTGCCGTTCGCCCTGGAGGTGATCGGCTTCGGCGACGAGGAGGGCGCCCGCTTCGGCACCGCCCTGCTCGGCAGCCGGGCCGTGGCCGGCACCTGGGACGACGCCTGGTGGGCGCTCGCCGACGAGCACGGCACCTCCCTGCGCGAGGCGTTCACCGCCTTCGGGCTCGACCCGGCCCGGGTCGGCGAGGCGGCGCGCGCCCCCGGCGAGCTCCTCGGCTACCTCGAGGCACACATCGAGCAGGGCCCGCACCTGGAGGAAGCGGACGCCTCCCTGGGCTACGTCACCACCATCGCCGGGGCGCGGCGCTTCCTGCTCACGATCCTCGGCGAGGCACGCCACGCCGGCGGCACGCCGTACCCGCGCCGGCGCGACGCCCTGGCCGGTGCCGGCGAGGCGATCACCACGATCGAGCGGCTCGGCCGGGCCTCGGAGTGCATCGCCACGGTGGGACGGATCGAGGTGCACCCCGCAGCGGTCAACGTGATCGCCGGGCGTGCCGAGCTCACCCTCGACCTGCGCGCGGCCACCGACGCCGAGCGCGACGCGATGTGGGACACCATCCGCGCCGAGCTGGAGAGCCTGTGCGCCGCCCGCGGGCTGCGCCTGGAGGTCACCCAGACGCATGAGGCGCCGGCCGCCCCGTGCGCGGGGTGGCTGCAGGAGGCGGTGGTCGCCGGCATCGCGGCCACCGGGGACCGCACCCCGATGGCGCTGTGGAGCCGCGCCGGGCACGACGCGATGGCGCTCGCCGCCGCCGGCACCGACATCGCGATGCTGTTCCTGCGCTGCCACGACGGCATCTCCCACGCCCCCGACGAGGACGTCCGCGAGCTCGACGTGGCGCGCGGCCTCGACGCCTTCGAGGCGGCCGTGCTCGCGGTGGCCGCCCGCACCGCCGAAGCGCCGCGGTCATGAGGATCGACGAGCGGATCGCCGCCCACCACGCCGAGCTCTCCCCACAGGAGCGGCGGGCCGCCGAGACGCTGCTGGAGCACCTCGACGACCTGGCCACCTACCGCGCCGCCGAGCTCGCGACGCTGGCCGGGGTGTCCAAGGCGACGATGAGCAGGCTGTTCCGCAGCCTCGGCTTCGCCGACTTCGACGAGGTCCGCGACCACCTGCGCGCGCTGCGCCAGGCCGGGGAGCCGCACCGCCTCGAAGGGGCACCCGACCTGGCCGCCCACGCCGGCGACGAGGCCGAGGCGGTGCTGCGCGCCCTGACCCAGCCACGGCTGGCGGAGGTGGTCTCCGGCCTGGCCGGCGCCCGGCGCGTCAGCGTCGTCGGCTGGCGCAACAGCCACCCGGTCGCGCTGCACCTGCGCTCCCAGCTGGCGCACGCCCGCCCGGACGTGCACCTGGCCCCCCTGCCGGGCCAGACGACCGGCGAGGAGCTCGCCGACCTGGGCCGCGGCGACGCGCTGGTCGTGATCGGCTTCCGCCGCCGTCCCGCCGGCTTCGCCGCGTTCATGGCCGAGGCCGCCGCCACCGGCGCCATGGTCGTCCTGGTCGCGGACCCCACCGCGCGCGAGCACGCGGCCCACGCCGACGTGTGGTTGGAGTGCCCGGTCGCCTCGGGGCTGGCCTTCGACAGCTACGCGGCCGCGATGAGCCTGGTCGGCGTGATCGCCGACGGCGTGCTCTGCGAGGTCGGCCGCGCCGCCCGCGCCCGGGTGGGCGCGATCAGCCGCTCCTACGGCCGGCTCGGGGAGGTGGAGTGATGGACCTGGGCACGGTGGCCTCGCTGCGCCCCGCGCGCACCCGCGCCGACCTCTCCCTGGCCCCGGGCGAGACGCTGCTGGCCGGCGGCACCTGGCTGTTCTCCGAGCCACAGCCGCACACCACCGGGCTGGTCGACCTGACCACGTTGGGCTGGCCGGCCTGGGAGCTGATCGGCTCCGGCGCGGACCGGCGGCTGCGGATCGGCGCGACGTGCACCATCGAGCAGCTGCTCGCCGTACCCCCGCCGGTGCTCGGCTCGGCGCACCGGATGGTGCGCGCGTGCGCCGAGGCACTGCTGATGTCGTTCAAGGTCCAGCACGGCGCCACCGTCGGCGGGAACCTCTGCCTGGCCCTGCCCGCCGGCGCGATGATCTCGCTGATGGCCGCCCTCGACGCCGAGGTCGTCGTCTGGACCCCCGACGGCGGCGAGCGGCGCGAGCCGGTCGCCGGGTTCGTGACCGGTCCCGGTCGCACCACGCTCGCCCCCGGCGAGGTGCTGCGCGCCGTCGACGTGCCGGGCGCCGCCCTGGACCCGCGCCGGACGCTGCGCACCGCCTTCCGCAAGATCTCGCTGAGCCCGATCGGGCGCTCCTCGGCCGTGGTCACCGGCCGGCTGACGGGCTCGGGCACCGTGCACCTGGTCCTCACCGCGGCCACCGAGCGCCCGGTCGGGCTGACGGTCTCCCCGGTGTCCGGCCAGCTGCCGCAGGCGCGACTCGAGGCGCTGCTCGGCGAGGTGGACTGCTGGTACGACGACCCGCACGGCCCCCGCGACTGGCGCCGGGCCGTCACCGGCGTGCTCGCGTTCGAGGTCTGCGCGGAGCTGCTCGAGGGGAGCATCCGATGAGCATGCTGGTCAACGGCGAGCCGGTCGACGCCGTCCCCGCGCCCGGGCAGTGCCTGCGCACGTTCCTGCGCGAGCACGGCAGCCTGGACGTGAAGAAGGGCTGCGACTCCGGTGACTGCGGCGCCTGCACGGTGCTGGTGGACGGCCACGCCGTGCACTCCTGCCTCGTCCCGGCCGTGCGCGGCACCGGCCACGAGATCACCACCGCCGCCGGGCTGGGCAGCCCCGAGGAGCCGCACCCGGTGCAGCGCCGCTTCGTCGAGGCGGGCGGCTTCCAGTGCGGCTTCTGCACGGCCGGGTACGTCGTGACCGCGGCGTCGCTGGCCGACGAGGAGGGCCGCCTCGACCCGCTGGCCGACGCCGACCAGGTCGCGCGGATGTTCAAGGGCAACCTGTGCCGCTGCACCGGCTACCGCTCCATCAAGGACGCCCTGCGCGGCACCGGCAACGTCGAGCGCGCCGGCTGCGGCGCCTTCGGCACCTCGCTGGCCGCCCCGGCGGGCCCGCGGATCGTGACCGGGCGGGAGCGCTACACCCTCGACCTGCCCGGCGACGGGGTGCTGCACCTCAAGCTGCTCACCAGCCCGCACGCCCACGCCCGGATCACCGCGATCGACACCGGCCGCGCCGAGGCGCTGCCCGGAGTACGGTTGGTGCTCACCCACGCCGACGTGCCCGACGTGCTGTACTCCACCGGCCGGCACCAGAGCCGCCTCGACGACCCCGACGACACCCGGATGCTCGACGACGTGGTGCGCTACCGCGGCCAGCGGGTCGCCGCGGTGATCGCCGAGTCCGTCGCCGTCGCGGAGGCCGCACTGCGGCTGATCGAGGTGACCTACCAGCCGCTGCCGGCCGTCTTCGAGCCCGAGGCGGCGCGCGCGCCCGGGGCTCCCCTGCTGCACGGCGACAAGCCCACGACGCGCTCGCGGATCGCCGAGCCTCAGCGCAACGTCGTGGCCCAGACCCACGGCGAGGTCGGCGACGTGGGGGCCGGCCTCGCCGTGGCCGCCGCGGTCGTCAGCGGGACCTGGCGCACCGGCCGGGTCACCCACGCCGCCCTGGAGACCCACGGTGCGCGCGGCTGGATCGACGAGGACGGCCGGCTCGTGGTGCGCACCAGCACCCAGGTGCCCTACCTGGTGCGCGACGAGCTCGCCCACCTCCTCGGCCTGGACCGCGACCGGGTCCGGGTGCTGGCCGCCCGGGTCGGCGGCGGCTTCGGCGGCAAGCAGGAGATGCTCGTGGAGGACCTGGTGGGCCTCGCGGTGCTCCGGCTCGCCGAGCGCGGCGAGCCGGCCCCGGTGCAGCTGGAGCTGACCCGCGAGGAGCAGTTCACGCTGGTGCCGTGCCGCCACCCGATGCGCGTCGAGGTCACCCTCGGCGCCGACGCCGACGGCACCCTGACCGCGATGGTCCTCGACGTGCTCACCGACACCGGCGCCTACGGCAACCACGCGCCGGGCGTGATGTTCCACGGCTGCCACGAGTCGATCGCGCTGTACCGCTGCGCCAACAAGCGCCTCGACGCGGAGGCGGTCTACACCAACAACGTGCCCTCGGGTGCCTTCCGCGGCTACGGGCTGGGCCAGGTCATCTTCGCGATCGAGTCGGCGCTCGACGAGCTGGCCCGCGAGCTCGGCCTCACGCCGTACGAGATCAGGCGACGCAACGTGGTCGTGCCCGGCGACGACTTCGTGGTGAACGGGGCCCCCGACGCCGACCTGGTCTTCGGCAGCTACGGGCTCGACCAGTGCCTGGACCTGGTGGAGCGCTCCCTGGCGCAGGCCGCGCACCCGCTGCCCGACGGGCCCCACTGGGCCGTCGGCGAGGGCATGGCCGCCTCGATGATCGCGACGATCCCGCCGCGTGGGCACCACGCCGACGCGTGCGTCACGATCGCCCCCGACGGCGCCGTCACCGTCGAGGTGGGGACCGCGGAGTTCGGCAACGGCACCGCCACCGTGCACACCCAGATCGTGGCCGGCGAGCTCGGCGTGGACCCCGCGCGGGTCACGCTGCGCTCCAGCGACACCGACCTCGGCGGGCACGACACCGGCGCCTACGGCTCGACCGGCTCGGTGGTCGCCGGCGGCGCGGTCGCGGCGGCCGCCCGGTCCCTGCGCGAGGAGCTCGTCAAGCTGGCCGGCGGCGGTGAGCCCGGCCCCGACGGCGTGCGCCACGAGGACGGCCGACTCACGCCGTACGACGTGCTGCTGGCGGCGCCGCTGAGCGCGGCCGGCGAGCACCACGGCTCGCCGCGCTCGGTGGCCTTCAACGTGCACGGCGCCCGGGTCGCGGTCGACCGGCGCACCGGGGAGGTCCGGATCCTGCACTCGGTGCAGGCCGTCGACGCCGGGGTGGTGATCAACCCCGAGCAGCTGCGCGGGCAGGTCGAGGGCGGCGTCGCCCAGGCGATCGGCAGCACGCTCTACGAGGAGATGATGCTCGAGGACGGCGAGGTGCTGACCCGCTCGTTCCGCGGCTATCGCGTGCCGCAGATGGCCGATGTGCCCGACACCGAGGTGCTCTTCGCCGACACCCACGACCTGCTCGGGCCGCGCGGCGCCAAGTCGATGAGCGAGGCGCCCTACAACCCGGTCGCCCCCGCGCTGGCCAACGCCGTACGCGACGCCCTCGGGGCGCGCCCGCACGAGCTGCCGCTGAGCCGCGACCGGGTGTGGCGGCTCCTGCAGAACCCGAACCCCTCGACCCCTAAGGACGACGCATGAGCTCCGACTCCCTGTGGCTGGCCCACGCCATCGACCTGGCCGTCGCCAACGTCGCCGAGGGCGGCGGCCCGTTCGGGGCGCTCGTGGTGCGCGCGGGCGAGCTGGTGGCGACCGGGCAGAACCGGGTCACCCGCGACTTCGATCCCACCGCGCACGCCGAGGTGCAGGCGATCCGGGCGGCCGGGCGGGTGCTGGGCGACTTCTCCCTGGCCGGGTGCGTGCTCTACACCTCCTGCGAGCCCTGCCCGATGTGCGTGGCCGGCTCGCTGTGGGCGCGCCTGGACCGGGTGGTCTACGCCGCCGACCGCGAGGACGCCGCGCACGGCGGCTTCGACGACCGGGCCTTCTACGAGCTGCTCGCCCAGGACCGGGCCACCTGGCCGACCCGGGTCGAGCGCCTGGAGCTGCCCGATGCGGCGACGCCGTTCGCGGCGTGGCTGGCCGACCCGGCCCGAACCGACTACTGAGCTGCCTGAAACCTGCGCCGGCCGGGGTGAAACGAGCGTTTTAACGCGACCGAAACCTGCGCCGTCGGGGGCCGAAATCCGCCGCTCCTAGCGTCCCTCTCGTCTCGGAGGCTCGTCCACGACGTGCGCCGGCCCGGCGCAGAAACCAAGGAGTATCAACCATGACCCTGTCGTTCCAAGGCCGTCGCCGCGCGGCGAGCCTCACCGCCCTCCTCGTGGCCGGCCTCGCTCTCAGCGCCTGCGGCTCCGACGACGAGCCGGACTCCGCCGCCGCGGCCGAGGGCGCCGACCACGGCGCGATCACCGTGCAGCTGTCGTGGATCAAGAACGCCGAGTTCGTCGGGGAGTTCTTCGCCGACTCCAAGGGCTACTACGAGGACGCCGGCTTCAGCTCGGTGAAGCTCACCCCCGGCCCCGGCCCGATCGAGACCATGGTCGCCGCGGGCGAGGCCGACTTCGCGCTCAGCAACGCGGTCGCGACCGCCCAGGTCGTCGCCGCCGAGGACGCGCCGCTGAAGATCGTCGGCACGAAGTTCCAGAAGAACCCCTTCACGATCCTGTCGATGAAGGACGGCGCCGACATCGCCACCCCCGAGGACCTCGTCGGCAAGAAGATCGGCGTCCAGGCCGGCGGCAACGAGACCCTCTTCGACGCCCTGCTCGAGGTCAACGGCATCGACCCGGGCGACGTGACCAAGGTGCCGGTGGAGTACGACCCGTCCCCGCTCGTCGACGGCGAGGTGGACGGCTTCCTGGCCTACGTCACCAACGAGTCGATCACCCTGTCGATGGAGGGCCACGAGGTCACCAACCTGCCCTTCGCCGACAACGGGCTGCCGTTCGTCGCGGAGAGCGTGATCACCACCGATCAGATGATCGCCGAGGAGCCCGAGAAGGTGAAGGACTTCCTCGAGGCCGAGATCCGCGGCTGGCAGGACGCGCTCGCCGACCCCGACGAGGGCGCCCGGCTGGCCGTCGAGGAGTACGGCGCGGACCTCGACCTCGACATGGACAAGGAGCTCGAGCAGTCCAAGGTGCAGACCGGCCTGATCGTCACCCCCGAGGTCGAGGAGAACGGCCTGTTCACGATCACCGACGAGCTGATCGCGCAGTGCATCGAGACGCTGGCGGCCGCCGGCATCGAGATCGAGGCCGACGAGCTCTTCGACCTCTCCCTGCTCGAGGAGCTCCTCGAGGAGAAGCCCGAGCTCACCGAACTCCCCTCCTGAGAGCTGCGTGACCATGTCCGAGACCGTGACCGACACGGGCTCCGGCACCGTATCCGTGGGAGCCCCCAGCACGCCTGAGGGCTCCCACGGGACGGGGGTCCGGATCCAGAGCCTGAGCAAGACGTTCCGGGTGGGGCGCCGCAGCGTCCGCGCCCTCGACGACGCCACCCTGTTCACCAACAAGGGCAGCTTCCTGTCCCTGCTGGGCCCCTCGGGCTGCGGCAAGTCGACGATCCTGCGGATCCTCGCCGGGCTGGAGACGCCGACCTCGGGGACCGCGCTGGTCGAGGGCAAGACCCCGCTGGAGCTGCGCCGCGACCACGAGCTCGGCATCGCCTTCCAGGACTCCGCCCTGCTCCCCTGGCGCACGGTGCTCGCCAACATCCGGCTGCCCTTCGAGGTGTCCGGCCAGAAGCCCGACGACGCGCTGGTCGCCGAGCTGATCCGCCTGGTCGGGCTGACCGGCTTCGAGAAGGCCAAGCCCGCCCAGCTCTCCGGCGGGATGCGCCAGCGGGTCTCCATCGCCCGCTCGCTGGTCGTCAAGCCCTCGGTGCTGCTGCTCGACGAGCCGTTCGGGGCGCTCGACGACATGACCCGCCAGCGGCTCAACGTCGAGCTGCTGCGGATCTGGACCGAGAAGCCGGCCACCACGCTGATGGTCACCCACGGCATCAGCGAGGCGATCTTCCTCTCCGACCAGGTCGCGGTGATGAGCGCGCGGCCGGGACGGGTCCAGGAGGTGATCGAGGTCGACCTGCCCCGGCCCCGGCTGCCCGAGATGATGCGCACGCCGGAGTTCCACGCACTGCACGACCGGGCCTCGGAGCTGCTCTTCGGCAACCAGCCCGGCGCGGAGGACTGAGCCGATGCGCTGGTTCCCGCAGCCGAGCGCCCAGGCGACCCGCTCGGCGCTGATGGGCCTGGCCGGGCTGGTCGCAGGCATCGCGGTGTGGTGGCTGGCGGCAGCGACGCTGCTGGCCGACGCCCGGGTGCCGACCCCCGGCGGGGTGGTCGCCTCGATGCTCGACGACGGCTGGGACTTCTACTGGACCCACTTCGCGGTCACCGTCGAGGAGGCCGGCGTCGGATTCCTGTACGGCAACCTTGCCGCGCTGCTGCTGGCCTCGCTGGTGCTGCTGGTGCCGTTCGCCGAGCCGGTGATCATGCAGGTCGCGGTGATCAGCTACTGCATCCCGATCGTGGCGATCGCGCCGGTGCTCTACATCGTGATCGGCGTCCCCGACCCCGGTCAGCGCTCCGGCACCGCGGTGGCGCTGGCCGCGCTGTCGGTCTTCTTCACCACGGTCGTCGGCACCGTGCTGGGCTACCGCTCGGCGGATCGGACCAGCCTCGACGTGGTCCGCGTGTACGGCGGGGGCCGGCTCCAGCAGCTGCGCCGCGTCCAGCTGGTCGCCGCGCTGCCCTCGATCCTGGCGTCGCTGCAGATCGCGGCACCGGCCGCCTTCCTCGGCGCGATTCTCGGCGAGTACGCCGGCGGCATCGAGCGCGGGGTCGGCCTGGCGCTGAAGATCGCCCAGCAGAACATCGACGTCGAGCAGGCGTGGGGCATCGGGCTGGGCTGCGCCCTGGTCGCCGGCGCGGCGTACGCCGTGCTGGGACTGCTCTCCCGGCTGGTAACCCCCTGGTCGACGGGGGGCGCGCGATGAGCGGGCCGGCCACGTTCGGCCGGGCGGTGCTGCGGACCGTGGCCACGATGGCCTTCGTGCTCGGCGTGGTGGTGGTGCTGTGGGTGGTCGGGCTGCGCGCCTTCGGCGTCTCCGACTACGTCGGCAAGGGGCCCGGCGACGTGTGGGCCTACCTGGTCACCGACCCGGACGCCGCCGAGGTGCGCGCCGAGATCTGGCCGCTGCTGGGCAGGACCCTGACCGACTCCGCCATCGGCTTCGTGGCGGGGATGGCGGCCGCGGTCGTCCTGGCCGCCGCCATCGTGCTGTCCCGGCCCGTGGAGAGCGTGGTGATGCCGGTGGCGATGATCCTGCGCTCGGTGCCGCTGATCGCGCTGGCGCCGATCATCATCCTCTCGGTCGGACGCAGCGTGGGCGCCGTCGCGGTGATGAGCGGGATCGTGGTGCTCTTCCCGGCGCTGGTGAGCATCGTGCTGGGGCTGCGCTCGGTCTCGGCGCAGATGCGCGACGTGGTCCAGGTCTACGGCGGCGGCGCCTGGTCGGTGCTGCGCACCGTGGCGGTGCCCTCGGCCATGCCCGCACTGTTCGCCTCGATCCGGATCTCGGTGCCCGGAGCGATCACCGGCGCGCTGCTCGCGGAATGGCTGGCCACCGGCCAAGGCGTCGGGTACGCCGTGGTCTCGGCCGCCGCCCGCTCGCAGATCAACCGGGTCTGGGCGCTGGTCGTGGTGATCACCCTGGCCTCGCTGCTGCTCTACCTGCTCGCCCAGCTGCTCGAGTCGCTGGTGCTCGCCCGTCTCGGCGAGGAGACGCGATGACGCCGGCCGACGTCGAGACGCTGGTGGCCGCGCTGCCCAAGGTCAGCCTGCACTGCCACCTGATCGGCACGGTCGCGGCCGGCACCGTGCTCGACCTCGCGCGCAAGCACGGCGTACCGATGACCGGGCCCTGGCAGGGACGCGACGCCAAGAGCCTCTACGACCATGCCAGCTACGAGGACCTCGGGGAGTTCCTGCGGGTCCTCGACCTGGTCGGCTCGGTGGTGCGCGACGTGGACGATTTCCACCGGATCACCTACGAGTCGCTGACCGCGGGCGGTGCGGCGCACCACGTGCTCTACCGCGAGATCCAGCTCAGCCCGCCCGGGCACCCCGGGGTCCCCTACCCGCGGCTGCTGGAGGGAGTGCTGGCCGGGATGCGCGACGCCCAGCACGACACCGGCATCGAGGCCCGGCTGGTGGTCGGCATCAACCGCGAGCGCAGCGGCGCGGAGGCGGTGGCGCTGGTCGAGGAGGTGATCGCGCACCGCGTCGACGAGGTGGTCGGCATCGGCCTGGACTACGCCGAGGTGAACGGACCGCCCGGGGGCTTCGTCGAGGCCTACCGGCTGGCCGCGCGGCACGGGCTGCAGCGCACCGCGCACTCGGAGTCCGGGCCGCCGGGCCACATCCTTACGCTGCTCGACGACCTGGGCTGCAGCCGCGTGGACCACGGCTACCACGTGGTGGACGACCCCGAGATCACCGCGCGTTGCGTCGCCGAGCGGGTGCCGTTCACCTGCACCCCGGTCAGCTCCGACATCGGCCGCTACTCCGGCAGCGGCGACGGCAGCCACCGCCGGATCGCGCAGATGGTCGACGCCGGGCTGCGCGTGTGCATCGACTCCGACGACCCGCCGATGTTCGGCACCGACCCCACCCACGACTTCCGGGTGCTGGCGCACGCGCTGGGCTACGGCCGCGACGAGCTCGCCGGCTTCACCCGCAACGCCGTCGAGGCCTGCTGGCTCGACGAGACCGACAAGGCGGCGCTGGCCCGACGCGTCGAGCACGCCGTCGCCGCGATCCCCGATGACCCCCACCCCCAGGAGGACCCCGCATGGGCAGCACCGGCTTCCACGTCCCCACCGTCGACATCTCCTCCTACGTCGCGGGCAGTACGGCCGAGGAGCGCGCCCGGGCCGCGGCCGCCTTCGACGCGGCCGCCAGCACCGTCGGGTTCGTGCAGATCGTCGGGCACGGCGTCCCCGACGCGGTCCTCGCCGCGTTCGCCGACGCGCTGGACGGGTTCTTCGGCCTGCCGCTGGAGGCGAAGAAGGCCTACCGCACGCCGCCGGAGGTCAACCGCGGCTACGCCCCGCCCAAGACCGAGTCGCTGAGCCTGAGCCTGGGGATCGCCCCGGCGAACCGGATGAACGACTTCTTCGAGGCGTTCAACGTCGGGGCGGCCCGCTCGGACTTCCCGGGCCTGGACCTGCCGGCCGCCGACTACCCCGAGAACGTGTGGCCCCACGAGGTCGCCGGGTTCGTCGAGGCGGTCGACGCCTACTTCGACGAGGCCGCGCGGGTGGCGCGCACCCTGACCGGGCTCTTCGCCGACGCGCTCGGGCTCGAACCGGGCTTCTTCGCCTCCTTCACCGACCACAGCGTGGACGTGCTGCGGATGAACAACTACGCCCTCGAGCCCGGCGCCCTCGACCTGGACGGCGACCTGACCGGGATGGGCGAGCACACCGACTACGGCATCGTCACGGTGCTGTGGGCCGACCGCGTGGCGGGCCTGCAGGTGCTCGGCGGCGACGGCTCCTGGAACGACGTGATGCCTGCCGAGGGGGCGCTGCTGATCAACCTCGGCGACCTGATGGCCCGGTGGACCAACGAGCGGTGGATGTCGACGCTGCACCGGGTCAAGCCGCCGATCGTCGACGGCGCCGTCCAGCGGCGCCGCAGCGCGGCGTACTTCCACGACGGCAACATCGACGCCCTGATCGAGACCCTGCCGACCTGCATCGGCGACGGCTCGCCGTACCCCCCGATCACCGTCGGCGAGCACCTGCGCGCCAAGCTCGCCGGCTCCCGCGCCGGCGTCGCCAACGTCGCCGCCGAGCGCGAGGCCGCCCGGGTGATCGCCGCCCGGGCCGGCGGGTAGCCCGCGCCGCGCCGGGCACTGTCGGTGGCGTCGTGGATGCTGGCGCCATGGACGTGACTGGGATGGCGCTGGCGCTGGTGCTGCTGGTGGTGGGGATGGCGGCGGGTACGGCGCTGGGGGTGCTCTGGGCGCGTGGCCGGGCGCCGGCCTCCGCCGGGCTGCCGGCTGCCCTGGCGGCCCTGGAGCAGCGGGCGGCCGGCGACGCGGTGCTGCGCGAGGGCCTGGAGCGGATCGGCGACCAGATGCGCGACCTGGAGCACAACCGCGCGGTCTGGCAGGGTCAGCTGCACCAGCAGGTGCTCGACATGCGCCACACCGCCGACGGGCTGCGCCGCGAGACCCACGCGCTGTCCACCGCGCTGCGCAAACCGCAGGTGCGCGGGCAGTGGGGTGAGCTGCACCTGCGCCGCGCGGTCGAGCTGGCCGGGATGGTGGACCGCTGCGACTTCGCCGAGCAGGTCGTCCTCGAGGGCGGTGCGCTGCGCCCCGACCTCGTGGTGCGCCTGGCCGGGGGCAAGTGCGTGGTGGTGGACTCGAAGGTCCCCCTCGACGCGTTCCTCGACGCCGCCGAGAGCGAGGACGACGACGAGCGCGACGCGCACCTGCGACGCCACGCCCGGCAGCTGCGCACCCACGTCGACCAGCTCTCGGCCAAGCGCTACTGGCGCGCGCTCGAGGAGAGCCCCGAGTTCGTGGTGCTGTTCGTGCCCGCGGAGTCGTTCCTCTCCGCCGCCCTGGAGACCGACCGCGACCTGCTCGAGCACGCCGCGACCCGCCAGGTCGTGCTCGCCACGCCCACCACGCTGATCGCGCTGCTGCGCACGGTCGCCCACGGCTGGCGCCACGAGACGCTGGCCGAGCAGGCCCGCGAGATCCACCGCCTCGGCCGCGAGCTGCACGAGCGGATCGGCACCGTCGGGGGCCACCTCGACCTCCTCGGCCGCTCGCTGGGGACGGCGGTGAAGAGCTACAACCAGGCCGTCGGCTCGCTGGAGAGCCGGGTCCTGGTCACCGCGCGGCGCTTTCAGGACCTGTCGGTCACCGATGCCGAGCTGCCGAGTCCCCGCCAGGTCGAGGCCACCACGCGATCCCTGGGCGCCCTGGAGCTGCAGCCGGAGGGGGCGGCCGACGGGCCGGAGCTGGATCTCGACTCGGCGCGCCGCGCCCGCGGAGCCCGAACGGCGCCCTAGGTTGACCCCGTGAGCCAGACACGCTCCGTGTGGGCGCAGGGTCAGGAGCCGGGCGGACAGGTCGTCGTCCTCGGCGTGGCCGTCGCGCTCACCACCGTGGTGCTGGACCTCGCCCTGAGCGGTCGGCTCAGTCTTTTCTTTGACCTGTGCTTCATCGTGCTCTGCCTCGGGTTGGCTCTGCAGGTGCGCCCCGGGGACTTCTTCACCGTCGCCATCCTGCCGCCGCTGATCATGCTCGCGGTCTTCCTGCTGCTCGCGCTGGTCGCGCCGGGCACGATCGCCGACGAGCGCGACGGCGCGGTGCAGGCGGTGATCTCCGGGCTGTTCACCCACGCGACCTCACTGGCCGTGGGCTACGTGCTGGCGCTGGCCGCGCTCGCGGTCCGCACCCGCCGGCTGCCCGACTAGCCTTCGAACCGCTCAGGGTCGCCCGCCCCACGACGGAGCACCTCGGGCGCCCCGCTGGAGAAGTCCACGACGGTGGTCGACACGGCCGGGGTCTCGCCGGACTCGATGACGATGTCCACGTCGTGGTCGAGGTCCTCCTTGACCTCCCAGCCCATCGTCCGCGGGCCGTCCTCGCCGGGCAGGATCAGGGTGCTGGTCAGCAGCGGCTCCCCCAGCTCCTCCAGCAGCGCGGAGACCAGTGGGTGCCCGGGGATGCGGACGCCGACCGTGCGCTTCTTGGGGTGCATCAGCCGCTTCGGCACCTCGGCCGTGGCCGGCAGGATGAACGTGTACGGCCCCGGGGTGGCCGCCTTGATGGCACGGAACGCGGCGTTGTTGACCTGCACGAACTGCCCCAGCTGGGCGAAGTCGCGGCACATCAGCGTGAAGTGGTGGCGATCGTCGAGCTGGCGGATCCGCAGGATCCGGTCCCGGCCGTCGCGGTTGCCGAGCTGGCAGCCCAGCGCGTAGCCCGAGTCGGTCGGGTAGGCGATCAGCGCGTCGTCGCGCAGCGCCTCGACCACCTTGGTGATCAGCCGCGGCTGGGGATTGTCCGGATGCAGGTCGACATAGCGCGCCACCGGGTCGTCCCTCAGCCGCGCGCGGCGGCCTCGGCCGCGCGCAGGTCTCGGCGCAGCTCGACGGGCAGGGCGAAGATCAGCGACTCCTCGGCGCTGTGCACCGCCTTGGCGTCGGGGTAGCCGCGCTCGGCGAGGAAGGCGAGCACCCCGTCGACGAGCTCCTCGGGCACCGAGGCGCCCGAGGTCACCGACACGGTGCGTACGCCGTCGAGCCAGGCCTCGTCGATCTCGCTGGCGTCGTCGACGCGGTAGGAGGCCTTCGCGCCGGCCTCCAGCGCCACCTCGACCAGCCGCACCGAGTTCGAGGAGTTGCCCGAGCCGACCACGATCACCAGGTCGGCGCCGAGCGCGATCTCCTTGACCGCGAGCTGGCGGTTCTGGGTGGCGTAGCAGATGTCGTCGCTGGGCGGGTCGAGCAGCTTGGGGAACCGCTCCCGGATCGCGGCCACCGTCTCCAGGGTCTCGTCCACCGAGAGCGTGGTCTGCGAGAGCCAGGCCACCCGCTCGGGGTCGCGCACCACGATGTTCGGCACGTCGGCCGGGCTCTGCACCAGCTGGATGTGCTCGGGGGCCTCACCGGCGGTGCCCTCGACCTCCTCGTGGCCCTCGTGGCCGATCAGCAGGATGTCGTAGTCGTCGGCGGCGAAGCGCTTCGCCTCGTGGTGGACCTTGGTCACCAGCGGGCAGGTCGCGTCGATCGTCTTCAGCTCGCGCTCGGCGGCCTGGCGGTGCACTTCCGGGGAGACGCCGTGGGCGGAGAAGACGACCGTCTGGCCGGCCGGGACCTCGTCGAGCTCCTCGACGAAGATCGCGCCGCGCGACTCCAGGGTGGCCACCACGTGCTTGTTGTGCACGATCTGCTTGCGCACGTAGACGGGTGCGCCGTACAGGTCCAGTGCCTTCTCGACCGTGATCACCGCACGGTCCACGCCGGCGCAGTAGCCACGCGGCGCCGCCAGCAGCACGGCCTTCTCCGCCTCCTCGGGGGAGAGGACGGACGGGGTCCCCAGGTCGATGCTCATGCGCCACAGTCTACGGGCCGGGCGAGTCGTCGGCGCACCGTCGCTGCCGCCCCACCGCTGCCGCTCTGTCGGCGCGGTGACCTAGGCTCGCGGCCGTGGCCATGGAGACCTCCCCCCAGTCGCCGGCGCCCGTCCGGCAGATCGCCAACGCGATCGCGGGCTGGGTCGACCGGCTCGGGGCGGTCTGGGTCGAGGGCCAGGTGGCGCAGATCAGCCGCCGCCCGGGGCTCAACACCGTGTTCATGACGCTGCGCGACGCCGTCGCCGACATCTCCGTGCCGCTGACCTGCTCGCGCACGCTCTTCGACGGCCTCAACCCGCCGCTGGTCGAGGGCGCCAGCGTCGTCGTGCACGCCAAGCCCTCCTACTACGCCAACCGCGGGACGCTCTCGCTCTACGCCCGCGACATCAAGATGGTCGGCCTCGGCGAGCTGCTGGCGCGCCTCGAGCGACGCCGCCAGCTGCTGGCCGCCGAGGGCCTGTTCGCCCGCGAGCTCAAGCGCACGCTGCCGTTCCTGCCCGGCCTGGTCGGGCTGGTCACCGCCGCCAACTCCGCCGCCGAGCGCGACGTGCTGGAGAACGCGCGCCGGCGCTGGCCCGCGGTCCGCTTCGAGATCGCCTACGCCACGATGCAGGGGCAGCGCTGCGCGGGCGAGGTGATCGAGGCCGTCCAGCGACTGGACCGTGATCCGCAGGTCGAGGTGATCGTGATCGCCCGCGGCGGCGGCTCGGTCGAGGACCTGCTGCCCTTCTCCGACGAGGCGCTGATCCGCGCGGTCCACCAGGCCCGCACGCCGGTCGTCTCCGCGATCGGCCACGAGCCCGACCAGCCGCTGCTCGACCTGGTCGCGGACTGGCGCGCCTCGACCCCCACCGACGCGGGCAAGCGGGTGGTGCCCGACATGGCCGAGGAGCAGCGCGGCATCGTCGCCTCCCGGGACCGGTTGCGCAGCCTGCTCGGCCACTGGGTCGCCCGCGAGCAGGCGGGCCTGGACGCGCTGCGCTCGCGACCGGCGATGGCGGACCCGCGCAGCCTGCTCGACGACCGCGCCGAGGAGATCCTCCGGCTGCGCGAACGGGCCCGCCGCACCCTCGGCCACTCCCTCGACCGGGCCGCCGACGACACCGACCACCAGCTGGCCCGGGCGCGCGCCCTCTCCCCACTGGCGACGCTGCGCCGCGGCTACGCCGTGCTCCAGGACGCCGAGGGCCACGTGGTGACCTCCGTGGACGCGGTCAGCCCGGGCGCGGCGATCAGCGTCCGGGTGGCCGACGGCCGGGTGCACGCGCAGAGCACCGGGGTCGAGGCGCTGGCCCAGCCTGATCAAACCCAGCCTGATCAAACCCAGCCCGATCAACCCGAGCCCGATCAACCCGAGCCCGATCAAACCCAGTGACGAGGAGAGCCATGCCTGAGCAGGGAGCCGAGCCGGTCGGCCCGGAGGTGGCGGGTCGCGAGGAGACCAGCTACGAGGACGCCCGCGAGGAGCTGATCGACGTCGTACGGCGCCTCGAGGCGGGCGGCACCACCCTGGAGGAGTCGCTGGCGCTGTGGGAGCGCGGGGAGCGGCTGGCCAAGATCTGCCAGCGCTGGCTCGACGGCGCCCGTCAGCGACTCGACGCCGCGGTCGCCGAGGAGGAGGACGCGCGCTGAGCGACCCCGCCCCGAGCCCCGATCCCCGCCTGGTCGCGCAGCTGCGCGGCGCCGGCTGCGTCTTCGCCGAGGACGAGGCCCGGCTGCTGGCCGGTGCGGCCGGCGGCAGCCGCGTGGAGCTCGAGCGTCTGGTGGCGCGCCGGGTCGCCGGGGTCCCGCTGGAGCACCTGCTCGGCTGGGTCGAGTTCGACGGACTGCGCCTGGCGGTCGACCCCGGCGTGTTCGTGCCACGCCGCCGCACCGAGCTGATGGTCACCGAGGCCCTGCGCCTGCTCGAGGGTCCCGACCCGGCCACCGCCGGAGCGGACGCCCCGGTGCTGGTCGAGCTGTGCTGCGGCGCCGGCGCGGCCGGTACGGCGCTGGCTCATCGCCTGCTGGCGCGCGGGATCCGGCCCGAGCTGCACGTGGCCGACGTCGAGGTCGCCGCGGTCGCCTGCGCCGGGCGCAACGTCGCCGGCGTCGGAGGCACGGCTCACCACGGCGACCTGGACGCGCCGCTCCCCCGGCGACTGCTCGCCCGGGTGCGGGTGCTGCTGGCGAACGCCCCCTACGTGCCCACCGCGGAGATCGCGACGATGCCGCCCGAGGCCCGGCTGCACGAGCCGCGGGTGGCGCTCGACGGCGGGCGCGACGGCCAGGACGTGCAGCGCCGGGTGATCGCGGCGGCCGGGCGGTGGCTGGCTCCCGGCGGACACCTGCTGGTGGAGAGCGCCGCCCATCAGGCCGGCGCTGCCGCCGCCCTGATGCGGACGGCGGGGCTGAGGACGCACGTCGTGGCCGACGACGAGCGCGACGCGACCGTGGTGGTGGGCACCCGACCCGCCGGACCGCGCAGCGCCGCGGGTCTCAGCGCGGCTCGGTGGTGAGGGACTCGGCCATGTCGGTGAGGGTCTCGCGGTCGGTGCGGCCGTAGACCAGCACCGTGGTGCCGTCCACCTCGGCGACGAGCAGGACGTCCTCGTCGGGCGCGTCGAAGGTGCGCCACTCCTGGGCCACCGCACCGGGGGTCCGGATCGCCTCGCCCTCCTCGACCTCGGAGGCATCGGCCTCGCCGACGGCGAACTCGATCATCTCCTCGACCGAGCGGTCCTCCTGGCGCACGCCGACGAAGCGCTCCTCGTCACTCAGCATCCCCAGGCGCCAGACCGGCCGCTCGCCTCCGCTGGCGCCGGCGCTGGTGGCGATCCAGCCCTCGGGCAGGCTCGGCGGGTAGACGACCTCCACCCCGTTGGCCTGGGCGGCGTCGACGTACTCGAGGTACTCGAGCGCCTCCGGCTCGACCACGAGCTCGGTGCGGAACAGCGCGCGGTACCCCACGAAGGCGCCGACCGCGAGCAGCAGCACGATCATCGCCCCGATGAGTCCGCCGGTGCTGCGTTGGTAGCGGCCAGGCTTCTCACTCACGGCACTATCCTCACAGTTCGTTGACGCAGGCGCCGGGCCGGGACCCCCGACGCACCCCGGAACCGGACAGGTCGATCACAGCATCTGCGGATGAAACTCCCATCTAGACCCGCAGATGCGGCACACTTCTCCCGTGACAACGTACCGAATCGCGGAGGCAGCGGATCTGCTCGGGGTGAGCGACGACACCGTGCGCCGCTGGGTCGACGGCGGCCGGCTGCCGGCCGAGACCGACTCCGGTCGCACGGTGATCCGCGGCACCGACCTCGCCGTGCTGGCCGAGTCGCTGGCCGACCACCCCGACCGGGCCCTGACCCGGGCCTCCGCGGTGAGCGCGCGCAACCGGCTGCCGGGGATCGTCACCCGGGTCAAGAAGGACACGGTGATGGCCCAGGTCGAGCTGATCTGCGGGCCCTACCGCCTGGTCTCGCTGATGAGCAGCGAGGCGGCCGACGAGCTCGGCCTGGAGCCGGGCGCCCGGGCGATCGCCTCGGTCAAGTCGACCAACGTGATCGTGGAGCGCCCGTGAGCCGGCCGGCGCGACTGCTGCTCGCCGCCGTCCTGGTGGCGCTCCCGGCGAGCGCGTGCACCGGGGGGAGCGACGAGCCGGGGGGCCGGCTCACGGTCCTGGCCGCCGCCTCGCTCACCGAGACCTTCACCGCCCTGGCCGCCGACTTCGAGGCCGACCACCCCGAGGTCACCGTCGACCTCGCGCTGGACTCCTCGGCCACACTGGCCGCCCAGGCCGCCGAGGGCGCCCCCGCCGACGTCCTGGCCACCGCCGACCTCGCCACGATGACCGCCGCCGAGGACGCCGGCGCGCTGGCCGGCCCGGCGACCCCGTTCGCGAGCAACTCGCTGGTGCTGGCCACCCCGGCCGACAACCCCGCCGACCTCGCCTCGTTCGCCGACCTCGAGCGCGAGGACGTGACCTACGTCGTCTGCGCACGGACCGCGCCGTGCGGAGCCGTCGCCGCCGAGGTCCTCGACGAAGGCGGGATCGGCCACGAGCCAGCCAGCCTCGAGGTCGACGTCAAGGCGGTGCTGGCCCGGCTGCTGTCCGGGGAGGCGGACGCCGGGCTCGTCTACGCCACCGACGCGAAGGCGGCCGGCGAGCAGGTGCGGGTCTTCGACGTGCCCGGAGCCGGCGCGCACACCACGACGTACCCGCTGGCGGTCCTGGAACAGTCCGAGGAGCCCGACCTGGCCCGCGAGTTCGTGGAGCTCGTCGTCTCGCCCGAGGGGCGCGCGGTGCTCGAGGCGGCCGGGTTCACCGCCGCCTCCGGCCAGGACGGTGGAGCCTGAGGTGACCCGTCCCGCCGGCCCGCTCCTGGGCCGCCCACCGGTGGTGCTCGTCGTCCCGGCCGCGATCGCCGCCCTCTTCCTGGTGATCCCGCTGGTCACGCTGGTGCTGGACACGCCCTGGGGGTCGTTCCTCGCGCAGCTGCGCAGCGCGGCCGTCCTCGACGCGCTGTGGCTCAGCGCGCTGACCTCGGGCGCCACGGTGCTGGCCTGCCTGCTGCTCGGCACCCCGCTGGCCTGGCTGCTGGCCCGCGTCGACTTCCCGGGCCGGGCGCTGCTGCGCGCGGCGGTGACCGTGCCGCTGGTGCTGCCGCCGGTGGTCGCCGGCGTCGCGCTGGTCACCGCCCTGGGCCGCAACGGGCCCCTCGGTTCGCTGGTGCGCGACCTGACCGGGCAGAGCGTGCCCTACACCACGACGGCCGTGGTGCTGGCCCACACCTTCGTGGCGCTGCCGTTCTACGTGATCGCGGTCGAGGGTGCGCTGCGCGCCTCCGGCGCCGGCTACGACGCGGTGGCCGCCACCCTGGGGGCGACCCGGTGGACCACGTTCCGGCGGATCACCCTGCCGCTGGCGATGCCCGGGATCATGGCCGGCGCGGTGCTGGCCTGGGCCCGCTCGCTCGGCGAGTTCGGCGCCACCATCACCTTCGCGGGCAACTATCCGCGCACCACGCAGACGATGCCCTCGCTGATCTACACCGAGCTCCAGCGCGACCCCGAGGTCGCCCGCACCCTGAGCATGATCCTGCTGATCGTCTCGGTGGCGATCCTCGCGGCGCTGCGCAACCAGTGGCTGGTGCGCTCGTGAGCACGCTGCGCGCCCGGATCGAGGTCCCCGGCCGGCTCGCCGCCACCCTGGAGGCCTCGCCGGGCGACGTGATCGCGGTGATCGGGCCCAACGGCGCCGGCAAGAGCACGCTGCTGCGGGCGCTGGCCGGGCTGCTCCCCCACGACGGCGAGCTCACCGTCGACGGGCAGCCGTGGTCCTCTCCGCCGCTGCCGGCCCGGCTGCGACGCGTCGGCCTGGTGTTCCAGGACCAGGCGCTCTTCCCCCACCTGAGCGCCCTGGAGAACGTGGCCTTCGGGCTGCGCAGCCGCGGGACGCCGCGCCGCGAGGCGCGTGCGCAGGCCGCGGCCTGGCTGGACCGGCTCGGCGTCGGGCCGCTCGCCCACCGCCGGCCCGGGCAGCTCTCCGGCGGCCAGGCCCAGCGGGTCGCGATCGCCCGGGCGCTGGCCACCCGCCCGGCGCTGCTGCTGCTCGACGAGCCCTTCGCCGGGCTCGACGTCGGGGTGGCGACCGCACTGCGCATCGAGCTGGCCGGCCACCTCGCGGCGTACGACGGGATCACGCTGCTGGTCACCCACGACGCGCTCGACGCGCTGACCCTGGCCGACCGGGTGCTGGTCCTCGACGAGGGCAGGGTCGCCCAGGAGGGGTCGCCCGCGGAGGTGGCGGCGCGTCCGCGCACCGAGCACGTGGCCAGGCTGGTGGGCCTCAACGTGCTGCGCGAGGACGACGACCTGGTCGCCTTCGGCCCGCACGAGGTCACCGTCTCGCTGGCCGAGCCGGTGGGCTCGGCGCGGCACCGCTGGCACGGCACCGTGCGCAGCGTCGTGCCGCACGGCGGCGCCGTCCGGGTGCTGGTCGGCGCCGAGCGCGACCTGCTCGCCGACGTCACCCCCGGCGCCGCCACCGAGCTCGGCCTGGTGCCCGGGCGCGAGGTCTGGCTGAGCGTCAAGGCCACCTCGGTGCGGCGCTACCGCGCGGACACGACGCAGCCACCCCCCGCGCAGAGCCGGTAGGGTGCGGGCATGTCTGCGAGCGTGCCTCCCGAGCTGTCCGTGTCCGCCCAGGTTCCCGACCGCAACCTCGCTCTCGAGCTGGTGCGGGTCACGGAGGCGGCCGCGATGGCGGCCGGCCGATGGGTCGGGCGCGGCGACAAGAACGGCGCCGACGGCGTCGCGGTCAACGCGATGCGGGTGATGATCTCCACGATCGGCATGCGCGGCACCGTGGTCATCGGCGAGGGCGAGAAGGACAACGCGCCCATGCTCTACAACGGCGAGGAGGTCGGCGACGGCACCGGCCCCGAGTGCGACGTGGCCGTCGACCCGATCGACGGCACGACGCTGACCGCCAAGGGCATGAACAACGCGGTCGCGGTGCTGGCGGTCGCGCCGCGCGGCACGATGTACGACCCGTCCGCGGTCTTCTACATGGAGAAGCTGGTCGCCGGGCCCGAGGCCGCCGACGTCGTCGACATCCGGCTCCCGGTCGCGGAGAACATCCACCGGGTCGCCAAGGCCAAGGGCTCCACCCCCGAGGACGTCACGGTGGTGCTCCTCGACCGCCCCCGCCACGAGAAGCTGGCCCAGGAGATCCGCGAGGCGGGAGCCCGGATCAAGTTCATCTCCGACGGCGACGTCGCCGGCGCGATCATGGCCGCGCGCCCCAACACCGGCATCGACCTGCTGCTGGGCGTCGGCGGCACCCCCGAGGGCATCATCGCGGCCTGCGCGATGAAGTGCACCGGCGGCGTCATCCAGGCCCGGCTGTGGCCCCAGGACGACGACGAGCGCCAGCGCGCCCTCGACGCCGGGCACAACCTCGACCCCGACTTCGTGCTCTCCACCGACGACCTGGTGACCGGCGACGACTGCTTCTTCGTGGCCACCGGCATCACCGACGGCGAGCTGATGCAGGGCGTGCGCTACCGCGCCGGGGCAGCCACCACGGACTCGCTGGTGATGCGCTCGCGCAGCGGCACGATCCGCCGGATCACCTCCGAGCACCGCCTGGAGAAGCTACGCGCCTACTCGGCCATCGACTTCGACCACTGAGCCTTCGACCACTGAGCCTTCGCCCCCTGAGCCCAGGGGGCTGTGCCCCAGCCGGGCCGCGTGCGCCGCGTGCCGGCCCAGCGCCTGGACGACGGCGTCGCGCACCCGCGGGTCCACCGCCATCCCGATGTGGGAGGCGGTGACCTCGACCGGGTGCGCCAGCGGGTCCACGCAGGCGCGCCAGTCGACGATGCCGTCGCGCCTGGAGTAGATCGAGGTGAAGCCGATGTGCGGGGCCAGCGCCAGCCGGCCGTCCTCGAAGCTCTGCCGCGCGCACGCTCCGGCCACGCACTCGGCGGCCATCACCCCGCGCACGCCGGCGCGGCTGAGCCGCACCAGCACGTCGACGCTGGCGCTGAGGCTGATGTGGTGGGCGCCGGGGGCCAGCGACGGGCTGCCCATCGTGACGATCCCGGAGACGAGATCGGGACGCCGCGCGGCGAGCCCGCGGGCGAGCATCCCGCCCAGGCTGTGCCCGACGATCTGGACCTTGCTCTCGCGGCGCTGGGCGACCTGGTCCAGGCGCCGCTCGAGCTGGGCGGCGGCGTCGAGGGTGCAGCCGATGTTGGCGCGGATCTGCGAGCGGTAGGTGCGGTAGCCCAGGTGCCGCAGGGCCCGCGACATCATCGCCAGCGAGGCGTCCCCGGCCAGGAACCCCGGCACCAGCACCACCGGATCGCCCCCGCGCAGCGGGACCCGGTCCACGTACGGCGTGGCGCGGCGCGCGTGCCGCTCGCCCAGGTGCCGCGCCAGGTAGCGGGCCGACTCCGGCAGCAGGCTCGCCTCGCGCAGCACGGCCGCCGCGGGAGGCGGCGCGAAGCCGTGTGGGGTGAGGAACGCCGCCAAGGGTGAGCCCATAGCGCTCGACGGTAGGCCCGCGGAGGGCCCCGTGTCTGCATTTTGCGGACCTGGGGTGTTCCACATCCCCCATTTGGATGTTGACTACAGGAATGAGCGCCGCCGCGACCCCCTCCCCCTCGGTCTCCGAAGAGCTCTTCGCCCCGGTCAGCCCGGACGTCGAGCTGTGCTACCAGACCTTCGGCGATCCCACGGACGAGCCGCTGCTGCTGGTGATGGGGCTGGGCGGGCCGATGACCTGGTGGCCCGCGGAGCTCTGCCGGCGCCTCGCCGAGGCCGGGTTCTTCGTGATCCGCTACGACAACCGCGACGCCGGGCGCTCCACGAGGATGCGCCAGCGGGTCACCCGGGCGCAGATCGTGCAGGCCTTCCTGGGCCGGCACGTGCGTGCGCCGTACACGCTCAGCGACCTGGCGCGCGACGGCATCGGGCTGCTGGACCACCTCGGCATCGCCTCAGCCCACGTCGCCGGGGTCTCGATGGGTGGGATGATCGTGCAGACCATGGCGATCGAGCACCCCGGCCGGGTGCGCTCGATGGTCTCGATCATGTCCACGACCGGCAAGCGCACCGTCGGCTGGCAGCACCCCCGGCTGCTGACGATCATGATCGCGCCGCGCAAGCCCGGCCGCGCCGCCTACGTCGAGGGCACGGTGGCGATGTCGCGGCTGATCGGCTCCCCCGGCTACCCGCAGACCGAGGAGGAGCTGCTCCGGCGCGGCGCGGAGACCTACGACCGCGGCATCACCCAGGCCGGCGTGCTGCGCCAGATGCTCGCGATCCTGCTGCAGCCCAGCCGGTCGCGGCCGCTGCGCAGCCTGCGGATCCCCACCGCCGTCATCCACGGGCTCGCCGACAAGATGGTCCACGTCTCCGGCGGCCGGGCGACGGCGTCCGCCATCCCCGGCGCGGAGCTCGTCATCATCGAGGGCATGGGCCACGACATCCCCGACGGGCTCTTCGACACCTTCGTCGACGTCATCCGGCGCACCGCCGACCGCGCCTGAGCACCTCCCCCCGACACCCCGGGCGGGCCGATCCCGCCCGTCCCACAGGTCCCACCCCTTTCTGGGATTAGCCCTTGCCAGGGTGGACATACTGCCCAGAGCGGACTAGACGTGTGATGTGGGCCACCCGCGCCCGCGACGGGAAGGGAAGGAGCTCCATGTTGAAGCCCCAGCCCTCCGGGCGGCCGGAGCGCCGCCGGAGGAAGAACCATCGCAGCCGCTCCGGGCTCGCGCTCGCCGGCGTGGTGGTGCTGACCAGCAGCCTGCTCACCGCCTGCGGCATCGCCTCGGGCGACGAGGGCAAGCCCACGCTGAATTGGTACGTGAACCCCGACGGGGTGGAAACGCTGACCAAGCTGGCCGAGGAGTGCAGCACCGAGGAGTACGACATCGAGGTGCAGCTGCTGCCCTCGAGCGCGACCGACCAGCGCACCCAGCTGGCCCGGCGCCTGGCTGCCGACGACGACGCCACCGACCTGATGAGCCTCGACCCGGTCTTCCTGCCCGAGTTCGCCAACGCCGGCTGGCTGCTGGAGTTCGAGGGCGACCTGGCCGGCAAGGTCGTCGACGACGATGTCCTCGCCGGATCCGCGGAGACCGTGGAGTGGGAGGACAAGATCTACGCGGCGCCGCAGTGGGCCAACACCCAGGTGCTCTGGTACCGCAAGTCGCTCGCCGAGGCCGCCGGTCTCGACATGAGCCAGCCGGTCACCTGGGACCAGATCATCGACGCCGCCGCCAAGCACGACGGCACCGTCGGCGTCCAGGGCAACAAGTACGAGGGCCTGGTGGTGTGGATCAACGCGATGATCGAGGGGGCCGGCGGCGACATCATCACCGACACCGAGGCGGGCAAGGACGCCACGATCGAGATCGACTCCGAGGCCGGGCAGAAGGCCGCCGCGATCATCCGCAAGCTCGCCGACTCCAAGGCCGCCCAGCCCGACCTGAGCGTCTCCAACGAGGGCACCGCCTTGGCCGGGATGTACCCGCCCGAGGGTGCCGGCGAGTTCATGGTCAACTGGACGTTCGTCTACAAGAACTTCGAGCCGAACGAGACCAACGGCATCACCGAGAAGCAGTTCGAGGACCTCGGTTGGGCCCGCTACCCCGAGACCGTGAAGGGGATGGAGTCGCGGCCCCCGATCGGTGGCATCAACATCGGCGTGGGCGCGTTCACCAAGCACCCCGATTTCGCCCGCGACGCGGCGGTCTGCGTGACCAGTCCCGACGCCCAGGTCCAGCTGGCCGTGACCAGCGGCCTGATGCCGGCCCGCGCCTCGGCCTACGACGCCCCGGAGCTCAAGGAGGCCTATCCGGCCAGCCTGCTGGAGCTGTTCCAGCAGAGCATCGAGACCGGCGGCCCCCGCCCCCAGAGCGCCTTCTACTCGATGATCTCCAGCGCCATCCAGAGCAGATGGCACGCGCCGGACAACGTCGACCCCGAGTCGACGCCGGAGAAGTCGGCGCAGTTCCTGAAGGACGTCCTGCAAGGAAAGGCGCTCCTGTGACCCAGACGACGATCGCCAACCCGGCGGCAACCCCGAAGGCCCCCAAGGGCCGCCCCGAGGTCAGTGACCGCTCCCGCGCGGAGAACCGGCTCGGCCAGCGGCTCGTCCTTCCCGCGATCCTGGTGATGCTCCTGGTCACCGCCTTCCCGATGCTGCGGGCCCTGTACCTGTCGCTGTTCGACTACTCCCTGACCGCGCCCGAGGACCGCGAGTTCATCGGGCTGTCCAACTACCTCACCGCGCTGACCGACCCGCTGTTCTGGCAGACCACCGCGGTCACCGTGCTCTACATGGTCGTGACCGTGGCCGTCGAGCTCGTGATCGGGTTCGCGTTCGCGCTGGTCATGCACCGGGTGATCTTCGCCCGGGGCGTGATCCGGACCTCGATCCTGATCCCCTACGGCATCATCACCGTCGTCTCGGGCTTCGCCTGGCAGTTCGCGTTCAGCAGCACCAACGGCTTCGTCAACGAGTGGCTGCCGTTCATCAGCGACTCGTTCAACTGGTTCGGCGAGACCGCGCCCGCGATGATCGCGATCATGGTCTCGGAGATCTGGAAGACCACGCCGTTCATGTCGCTGCTGCTGCTGGCCGGACTCGCCCAGGTCTCCGAGGACATGGTCGAGGCGGCCAAGGTCGACGGTGCCACCTGGTGGCAGCGGATGTGGAAGGTGGTCCTGCCCAACATGCGCGCCGCGATCATGGTGGCGGTGCTGTTCCGGGCCCTGGACGCCTACCGCATCTTCGACAACATCTTCGTGATGACCGCCGGAGCCCAGCGCACCGAGTCGATCAGCTTCCTGACCTACCGCCAGACCATCGAGCAGTTCCAGCTCGGCATCGGCTCGGCGCTCTCGGTGCTGCTGTTCCTCTCGGTGCTGCTCATCGCGTTCTTGATCGTCAAGCTGTTCAAGGTCGATCTGGCCCAGGCCAGGCAGGAGTCGTGACAATGAGAAAAGTCGGAATCGCCCTCGGCTGCCTGCTGATCCTGGCCTGGTGCCTGCTGCCGGTGGCCTGGATCATCTCGCTGTCCTTCAAGTCCCAGGAGTCGATCACCAACGGCAACCCGGGCTTCTTCCCCGCCGAGGGGACCAGCGCCGGGTGGCAGAACTACATCGACGTCTGGGACAACGAGCAGTTCCGCCGGGCCATCTTCAACTCCATCGGGATCTCGTTGATCGCGACACTGCTCTCGGTCATCGTCGCCACCCTGGCGGCGTACGCGATCGCCCGCCTGGAGTTCAAGGGCAAGAAGTTCGTGCTGACGATGGCGCTGGCGATCGCGATGTTCCCGGTCGTCTCGCTGGTCGGCCCGCTGTTCGACATGTGGCGCGCCTTCGGCCTCTACGACACCTGGCCGGGCCTGATCATCCCCTACATGTCCTTCACGCTGCCGCTGGCGATCTGGACCCTGTCCGCCTTCTTCCGCGAGATCCCGTGGGAGATGGAGCAGGCGGCCCAGGTCGACGGCGCCACGTCGTGGCAGGCCTTCCGCAAGGTGATCGTGCCGCTCGCGGCGCCGGGCGTCTTCACCGCGGCCATCCTGACGTTCTTCTTCGCGTGGAACGACTTCGTCTTCGGGATCTCGCTGACCTCGACCGAGGCCGCCCGGCCGATCCCGGCCGCACTGTCCTTCTTCGTCGGCAACGACCCGTTCAACCGGCCGGCCTCGCTGCTGGCCGCGGGAGCCGTCATCGCGACGATCCCGATCGTGCTCATCGTCCTGATTTTCCAGCGCAAGATCGTGGCCGGGCTGACGTCCGGCGCGGTGAAGGGGTGACTCCGTGGCTGCCATCCAGCTCAAGAACATCGTGAAGAAGTACGGCGACGGCTTCCCCGCGGTCAACGACGTCTCCATCGACATCGCCGACGGGGAGTTCGTGATCCTGGTCGGGCCCTCGGGATGCGGCAAGTCCACGCTGCTGCGGATGATCGTCGGCCTGGAGGACATCACCTCCGGCGACATGATCATCGGCGACCGCCGGGTCAACGACCTCGCCCCGCGGGAGCGGAACCTGGCGATGGTCTTCCAGAACTACGCGCTCTACCCGCACCTGAGCGTCTACGAGAACATCGCCTTCCCGCTGCGCCTGGCCAAGATGGACGACAAGACCGTCGACGCGAAGGTCCGCGAGGCCTCCAAGACCCTGGAGCTCGACGAGCACCTGGACCGCAAGCCCGGCAACCTCTCGGGTGGTCAGCGTCAGCGGGTGGCGATGGGCCGCGCGATCGTGCGCGACGCGGACGCGTTCCTCTTCGACGAGCCGCTGTCCAACCTCGACGCGAAGCTGCGCGGGCAGATGCGCACCGAGATCTCCCGGCTGCAGAAGAAGCTCGGCATCACCACGGTCTACGTCACCCACGACCAGACCGAGGCGATGACGCTGGGCGACCGGGTCGCGGTGCTCAAGCGGGGTCTGCTCCAGCAGCTGGCCACCCCGCGCGAGCTCTACACCAACCCGGGCAACCTGTTCGTGGCCGGCTTCATCGGCTCCCCGCCGATGAACTTCCTGCCGGCCACGGTCCGCGGCACCACCGTCGAGCTGCCGTTCGGCCAGGTGGAGATCCCCGCGGACAAGGCGAAGCGGGCCGAGGGCCGGGGACTGCTGATCGCCGGCATCCGCCCCGAGCACTTCAACGACGCCTCGGTCGTCGACCCCGCCAAGCAGCGCGGCTCGACGTTCCGGGCCCAGGTCGACGTGGTGGAGTGGCTGGGCAACCAGGCCTACGCCTACGTCCCGTTCGAGGCGCCCCCGGAGGTGCAGGCCCAGCTCGATCAGCTCGAGCGCGACCTGGACGGGGAGTCGCTGCGCACCCAGATGGTGGTCTCGCTGGACGGGGCCAGCACCATCGCCGAGGGCGACGACGCCGAGATCTGGGTCGACTCCTCCAAGATGCACCTCTTCGACCCCGAGACCGGCGAGAACCTCACCCTCGACGTCGAGCACGCGGGCCACATCCCGGCGCTGATGACCGAGGCCGACCCCGCGCAGCAGCGTGAGCGCGAGCACGCCATCACCGAGCAGCAGACGGCTCCGGAGGACACCCCCGCCTGAGCGACGATCAGCCCCGCCACCGCCCGTCGGCGGTGGCGGGGCTGTCTGCTCGACTCAGGCCTTGCGCAGGCGCTTGGGGCGCGGCTCGCCGGGCATCCGCTTGCGGCTCACCGTCACCCCGCCCATCAGCGCGATGCCGCGCACCCGCACCAGCGGGGACCCGGGGCCGATCTCGGGCTCGACCTTGGAGCGCACCAGGTCGAAGCCGCCCATCACGCCGTGGCCCTCGACGGAGACCTGGGTCCACTGGTTGACCACGATGTCGATGCCGCCCATCACCGCGTTGGCGTTGATCACCACCTCCATGCTGGCGAACCGGGCCTGACGCAGGTCCAGGGTGATGCCGCCCATCAGCGTGAACGCGGTGTGGGTCGGGCCGACCTCCCAGGGCCCCTTGCGGTCCTGCCCGCTCAGCACCGCCAGGCTGGCGTCGTGACGCGGGAGGTAGCCGCCGGGCGGCAGCGGGACGGCCGGGCCGGGCGGTGGTGGCGGCACGGCGGGCGCGCCGCCGCGCTGGGCGGCGGCCGGGGCCTGGCCGGGCAGGTCCGCGACGATCGGGACGAGGTCGGCGTAGACCTTCGCGCCGTACGTCGCCTCGAGACGCTCGTCGAGCTCGTCGAGCTCGAGGCGCCCCTCGCCGGCGGCCTCACGAAGGAACTCGGCCACCTGATGACGATCGGCGTCCGAGATCCGCAGCTGTGCCGGGTCGTTCACCCACGGCCCTGGTCCCTCCATGGGCCCCACCCTAACGACCGGCGATCACTGTGGCACCGTTCACACCACTGTCCGGCCCCTGCGCGGCGACGGCGCGCGCTCTGGGCTAATCTCACGAGCCGTGAGCACTGCTGCCGGCCCCGGGCCCGAGTTCCGCTACTCCGATCTCCTCCCCCTCGGCGAGGACCCCACGCCGTACCGGCTGGTCACCACCGACGGCGTCTCCACCTTCGAGGTGGGCGGGCGGACCTTCCTCCAGGTCGAACCGGAGGCGATCCAGCGGCTCACCGCCGAGGCGATGCACGACATCGCGCACTACCTGCGCCCCGCGCACCTGGCGCAGCTGCGCCGGATCATCGACGACCCCGAGTCCTCTGGCAACGACCGCTTCGTGGCGCTCGACCTGCTCAAGAACGTCAACATCTCCGCCGGCGGCGTGCTGCCGATGTGCCAGGACACCGGCACCGCGATCGTGATGGGCAAGAAGTCCGAGGGCGTGCTCACCCACGCCGACGACGGCGAGGCGATCAGCCGGGGCGTCTACGACGCCTACACCGAGCTGAACCTGCGCTACTCCCAGCTCGCCCCGCTCACCACCTACGAGGAGAAGAACACCGGCACCAACCTGCCGGCGCAGATCGAGATCTACTCCACCCCGCAGACGAGCGGGAAGCCGGAGTACAAGTTCCTCTTCATGGCCAAGGGCGGCGGCTCGGCGAACAAGTCGTTCCTGTTCCAGGAGACCAAGGCGATCCTGAACCCCGAGCGGATGCTGAGCTTTCTCGACGAGAAGATCCGCTCGCTGGGCACCGCCGCCTGCCCGCCGTACCACCTGGCGGTGGTGATCGGCGGCACCTCGGCCGAGTTCGCCCTGAAGACCGCGAAGTACGCCTCCGCGCACTACCTCGACAACCTGCCCACCGAGGGCTCGATGGACGCCCACGGCTTCCGCGACCTCGAGCTGGAGGAGCAGGTCTTCAAGCTGACCCAGTCCTTCGGGATCGGCGCCCAGTTCGGCGGCAAGTACTTCTGCCACGACGTGCGCGTGGTCCGTCTGCCCCGCCACGGCGCGTCCTGCCCGGTCGCGATCGCGGTGTCCTGCTCGGCGGATCGTCAGGCGCTGGGCAAGATCACCCCCGAGGGCGTGTTCCTCGAGCAGCTGGAGACCGACCCGGCGCAGTACATGCCCGACGCCGGTGTCGCCGAGGACATCTCCGGCGGCGCGGTCGTCGCCATCGACCTGAACCAGCCGATGAGCGAGATCCTCGCCGAGCTGCGCAAGCACCCGGTCAAGACGCGGCTCTCGCTGAGCGGTCCGCTGGTGGTGGCCCGCGACATCGCGCACGCCAAGATCAAGGAGCGCCTCGACGCCGGTGAGGAGATGCCGGCCTACCTCAAGGACCACCCGGTCTACTACGCCGGACCGGCCAAGACGCCGCAGGGGATGGCCTCGGGCTCGTTCGGCCCGACCACGGCCGGGCGGATGGACTCCTACGTGGAGCAGTTCCAGGCGGCCGGCGGCTCGATGGTGATGCTCGCCAAGGGCAACCGCTCCAAGGTGGTCACCGAGGCCTGCCACGCCCACGGCGGCTTCTACCTCGGCTCGATCGGCGGCCCGGCGGCTCGGCTGGCCCAGGACTGCATCCGCAGCCAGGAGGTCCTGGAGTACCCCGAGCTCGGGATGGAGGCGGTCTGGAAGATCGAGGTCGAGGACTTCCCCGCGTTCATCGTCGTCGACGACAAGGGCAACGACTTCTTCACCGACCCCTCCGGCGCCGTCACCGTCCCGGTCACCGGACTGCGGGTGCGCTCCGCGCAGCTCTGACCCCCCGCGATCGCAGGCCGGAGGCGACGGACGAGTATCCGTGCTCATGCCCGGGACCCGCAGGAGCATCATCCTGGGCTCATGACTCACGCCGCCCGCGTCCGCCTCGCTCCCTACCGCCTGCTGAGCTTCTCGCTCTGGGCCTGTGTCGGTATCGGCATGCTCGTCGCCACGCTCGGCCTCTGGGCCATCGGAGACGACGCCTCGGCGCAGGGCGAGGAGTGGGATGGCCTGGGCCTGTTCCTGGGCGCAATCATGATGGTCGGCGGGCTGCTGTGGTCGCTCCCGCACGGGATCCTGGCGCTCTGGCTCGCCCGGGCCAGGCGGCGCGGTCGGCCCTTGGCGGGGGTCGGCTCTGCGAGCGTCGTCCTGGCCGGCGCGATGCTGCTCCTGCTGCTCCTGTACGTGGCAGGAGGCGGCGCCGAGCTCAGGACCCTCCTCGTGCCCGTCTGTGGAAGCGCACTCGTTCTAGTGGCGGGGGCTCTCGTTCTCGCCGGCCGCACGCACCGGTAGTCCCCGCCGGGTCACTGTCGGCGGGGAACCGGTCCGGCGTCAGGAGCCCTGGACGTCCGACTTCACGCTCTGGGCCGACGACGTGCCCTCCTCCTGCACACGCTGGGCGGAGTCCTGGGCGGCGCCCTTGACCTCCTGCGCCGCCTCGGCGGCCGAGTCCTTCAGCTGCTCGCCCACCTCCTGGCCCATCGACTTGGCGCCCTCCACGAGCGGCTGCGCCTGCTCGACCAGGCGCTGAGCGGCCTGAGTCTCGGTGTCGCTGGCGGGCAGCAGCGCGGAGAGGAGCATCCCGGCGCCGAAGGCGACCAGGCCGGCGGCCAGCGGGCTGCCCTCGAACCTCTCCTCGGCGCTGCTCATCGCGTCCTGGGCGGTGCCCTTGACGCTGTCGGCGGTGCCCCGGACGCTGCCGGCCGCCCCCGAGGCGGAGCCGCCGGCGCTGCTGCGGGCGCTCTCCGCGGTGCCCATCAACCGACTCTTCATCGACTGCACGCGGCCACGGGCGGCTGCCTTGCGCCGTTCGACGATGGCGGACGGGCTGACCCGGTCCTGCAGCGCGTCGAGGTCGGCGGCCAGCGAGTCCCTGGTGCCGGCGATGTCCTGGTTCAGCTCTTCTGTGCTCGCGCCCATTGCGCGTCCTCCTTCAGGCTCTGCTGCGTTTCGGGCAGCTGCGGGTTGCTCTCCTGGAGTGCCTTCCGGCCGGTGAGGGCCAGGACGGCGGCGACGATGCCCCAGACGACCGTGACGATCAGGGCCGCCAGCTCGATGGGCATCCAGTTGTCGAGCAGGAACATCAGGGTCAGTGAGACGAAGATCAGCAGGAGGAGGCCGGCCACGCCGGCGCCGCCGAGCAGGCCGGCGCCCTTGCCCGCCTTGGCGAACTCCTCCTTCATCTCCGTCTTCGCCAGCTCCATCTCCTGGCGGATGAGCGTGGTCAGGCTGCTGGTGACGTCGCTGACGATCTCGCCGATGCTGCGCTCGTCGCCGGCGCCGCGAGGCTCCGGCTCACCGGTGTACGACGGGTTCGTGACCTCGACGTGGCCCCCTGGGGGGTTGATCGGGCTGCTCACGAGCGGGTACCTCCGCTCAGACCCTCCTCGCCGGGCGCGGCGCCGGGCGAGGTCGGCCCCCCGTAGAGCCCGGTCCCGCTCTCCGGCGCCCCGATGACGGGGTCGCTCGCCGGGTCCATCGTCTGCTGACCGTGCGTGACCGGGGCAGCCAGCGGCGCGCCCGGCGTGGGCACGACCGGCTCGAAGCCGCCGCCCGAACCGGGGAGGGCGGAGGGTCCGGAGGTCTGGGCCGCCTTCGCCCCGCGGGCCACCCGTCCCGCCACCACGCCGGCCGCGAGCGCGCCCAGCAGGAAGGTGCCGGGGCGGCGCCGCGCGAAGCCACGCAGGTCGTCGAGGATCTCGTTGGGCTCGCGGCCGTCGAGGCGCGAGCTGATCGCCCGGGCTCGCTGCGCGAACTCGCGGGCGAGGTCGGTGGCCAGTCCGCCGCCCTCGCTCTGCTCGGCCATCTGGTCGAGGTCGTCGCCCAGGCTGCGCAGCGTGCTGACCAGCCGATCGCGCTGGGAGCGCGACTGCTCGTCGACCTGCGCGAGCGCCTGGTCGACCAGACCGCGCGCCTGGCTGATCGCCTCCGAGGCGACGTTCTGGGCCTCGTCCTTGGCGACGCCCGCGACGTGCTTGCCCTCGTCGGCGGCCGTGGAGGCGGCGTCCTGTGCTCTTTCCTTGGTGCTCGGGGTGCTGGTCATCGTTTCTCCAATTCACAGATGGGGGCGCTGCTCGCCTCTCCTCGCTGGGAGGGCCGGCCCACGCACGCCCCGGGTTCGCGTGGGCCCTCAGTCCTCCGAGGCCTGGTCGCCCTCGCGCGGCCGGCCGTGCTTGGGCGGAGCGTCCGGGCCCGCAGTCCCCTCCTGGGGGCGCTGCGAGTCGAGGTCGGTGGGATAGCCGGCGGTGGCGTCCTCCGGCGAGATGGGGTCGTTGGCCTCACTTGCCGGTCCCAGTCCCGACACCTCGGAGACCTGCTTGTCGGACTTGTCGTGCGCGCTCATTGCTTCCTCCTCGTCGGTGGCGTGGGCGGGAGGTACCCGAACGCATTGCCGCCCATGCGGTCGGCTCCACGCCACTCGTCCCACCTGGGTCGAAGATGGGCCAAGATGGGACCGTGGAACACGTCGAGATCGCCCGAGCCGAGTCCGAGCGCGGCGAGCTGGTGCTGCGCGAGAGGCGCGTCGCCGGAGCCCCGGCGGTGCTCGAGCTGCGCGCCAACGGGATCTTCGTGATGGACACCCTGGAGACCAGCAGCGAGCGGGCTCTGGCCCACGCCGCGCTGCGCCTGGCCGGGCGGGTCGAGCACGTGCTCGTCGGCGGCCTGGGGCTCGGTTTCACCATGCACGAGGTGCTCGCCGACAGCCGGGTGGAGCGGTGCACGGTCGTCGAGATCGAGCCGATGCTCGTCGACTGGATGCGCGACGGCACCATCCCGCACGGGCCCGGCCTGCTCGCCGACCAGCGGATCCGGCTGGTGGTCAGCGACGTCGCCGCCGCCCTGGTGGAGGCCGGGGACGCGTCGTACGACCTGGTGCTGCTCGACGTCGACAACGGCCCCGGCTACCTGGTGCACGCCACCAACGCCGTGATCTACCAGCCTCCGCTGCTCACCGCGGCCCGGCGCGCGATCCGCCCCGGGGGGACGCTGGTGATCTGGTCGGCCTCGCCGTCCAGCGAGCTGGAGGCGGTGCTGGCCAAGGTCTTCGGCAACGTCGAGGCGCACGGGTACGACGTCCGGCTGCAGGGCCGCGACGAGCAGTACTGGCTCTACCTCGCACGGGCCTGACCTCTGCGCGCAGCCGCGGCCTTGGGGAGCCCGGTCGTGGGTACTGTCCGGACATGAGCGAGCACAGTGACAACCGCATCGAGCACAGTGACAACCGCATCGAGCACAGTGACAACCGCATCGAGCACAGTGACTACCGCATCGAGCACGACTCCATGGGCGAGGTCCGCGTCCCCAAGGACGCCCTGTGGCGCGCCCAGACCCAGCGCGCGATCGAGAACTTCCCGATCAGCGGCGCCACCCTGGAGCCTCGTCACCTGCAGGCGATCGCCCGGGTCAAGGCCGCGGCGGCCGCCGTCAACGCCGAGCTCGGGGTGATCTCCGGCGAGCAGGCCGCGGCGATCCGGGCAGCGGCCGCGGAGGTGATCGCGGGTCGCCACGACGACCAGTTCCCGCTCGACGTCTTCCAGACCGGGTCCGGGACCAGCTCGAACATGAACATGAACGAGGTGCTGGCCTCGCTGGCGGCCCGGGCCGGGGTCGAGGTCCATCCCAACGACCACGTCAACGCCAGCCAGTCCTCCAACGACACCTTCCCCACCTCGATCCACGTGGCGGCCGCGCTGGGCGTGGCCGAGGACCTCCAGCCCGCGCTGGGGGTGCTCGCCGCCAGCCTGGAGGCGAAGGCCGAGGAGTTCGCCGGCCTGGTGAAGTCCGGGCGCACCCACCTGATGGACGCCACCCCGGTGATGCTCGGCCAGGAGTTCGGGGGCTACGCCGCGACGATGCGCTACGCGCTCGAGCGGCTCGACTCCGTGCTGCCCCGGGTGCGCGAGCTGCCGCTGGGCGGCACCGCCGTGGGCACCGGGATCAACACCCCGCCGGGCTTCGCCGCCCGGGTGATCGAGATCGTCTCCGAGGAGTCCGGCCAGGAGTTCACCGAGGCCCGCGACCACTTCGAGGCTCAGGGCGCGCGTGACTCCCTGGTCGAGCTCAGCGGCGTGCTGCGCACGATCGCGGTCGGGCTGACCAAGATCTGCAACGACCTGCGCTGGATGTCCAGCGGCCCCACCACGGGTCTGGCCGAGATCCACCTGCCCGACCTGCAGCCGGGCTCGAGCATCATGCCGGGCAAGGTCAACCCGGTGCTGCCGGAGGCCACGCTGATGGTCTGCGCGCAGGTGATCGGCAACGACGCCACGATCGCGCACGCCGGCGCCAGCGGCAGCTTCGAGCTGAACGTGATGATGCCGGTGATGGCCAGCAACCTGCTGGAGTCGATCCGGCTGCTGTCCACCTCGACGGTGCTGCTGGCGCACCGGTGCGTGGACGGCATCACCGCCGATGCCGAGCGGATGCGCCGCTACGCCGAGTCGTCGCCCTCGGTGGTCACGCCGCTGAACAAGTACATCGGCTACGAGAACGCCGCGAAGGTGGCCAAGAAGGCGCTGGCCGACGGCGCCACCATCCGCGAGACGGTGGTCGCGATGGGCTTCCTCGAGCGCGGCGAGCTCACCGAGGAGCAGCTCGACGCCGGGCTCGACGTGGAGTCGATGACCCACCCCTGACCCGGCGGCGGCCGCCCGGAACTAGTGGGTCAGTACCAGTTGTTCGCCTGCTTGAACGACCAGGCGCTGCACGGGGTGCCGTAGCGGTCCGCGATGTAGCCCAGGCCCCAGCGGATCTGGGTGACCGGGTTGGTCGCCCAGTCCGCGCCGGCTGAGGCCATCTTCTCGCCGGGCAGCGCCTGCGGGATCCCGTACGCCGAGCTGGTGGGGTTGTCGGCGTCCACGCGCCAGTTGCTCTCGCTGACGTAGAGCGAGTCGAGGCACTGGAACTGCCCGGCGGAGAAGCCGAACTCCCCGAGCAGGGCCCGGGCGATGTCGCGCGGGTCGTCGTCGGCGAGGGTCTCCGCGCCGGTGACCGCGCGGCCGTTCGCGGGGGTGAGGGCCGCCTCCTTGACCGGGTCGGCGCCCTCACGGCGGTCCGAGCGAGTCGCGACCTCCGTGTTGCGCTCGGCGAGCTCGGCGTCGGTGAAGGCGCCGTCCTCCGGGTTCTCGGTGTCCTCGGGAGGGGTCTGGGCGGCCACCGTGGTGATGCGCTCGGACTCGGAGCCGGCGGTGAGCACTCCCCCGGCGACCGACGCCCCGGTCGCCGCGACCGCGACGGAGGAGAAGAGCAGTGAGTTGCGCAGGACGAGCTTGGGAGTCTGTCCCAGCGGGGGTCGGGCGGGGGCCCGACGGTGCTTGGGGACGTGCTTCTCGGGCTTGGTCAAGGTGGGTGCTCACGGGTCGGCTACAGGGGGACGACCGGGAGCTGACCCCCGGCCACCAGCCACCTTGCATCCTCCAAGCAGTGACCGCAAACCGAACCGCGCTCTGCGGACGGGTGAAATCCGCCACGCTGCGCCCCGCTGGCCACATCTGTCCCACGAGTGCTCGAGAGCCACACCGGCCCCGGCGGGGCCGGGGCCGGCGGCGCCCTCAGAGCGTGACGTTCTCCAACATCTCGGTGACCAGGGCGGCGACCGGGGACCGCTCGGAGCGGGTCAGCGTGACGTGCGCGAAGAGCGGATGCCCCTTGAGCTTCTCGACCACCGCGACGATGCCGTCGTGGCGCCCCACCCGCAGGTTGTCGCGCTGCGCGACGTCGTGGGTGAGCACGACCTTGGACCCGGCGCCGATGCGCGAGAGCACCGTGAGCAGCACGTTGCGCTCCAGCGACTGGGCCTCGTCGACGATCACGAACGCGTCGTGCAGCGAGCGCCCCCGGATGTGGGTCAGCGGGAGCACCTCCAGCATGCCCTGGGCGAGCACCTCGTCGATCACCTCGCGCGAGGTGATCGCGCCCAGGGTGTCGAAGACCGCCTGACCCCACGGCGACATCTTCTCCGACTCCGAGCCGGGCAGGTACCCCAGCTCCTGTCCCCCGACCGCGAAGAGCGGACGGAACACCACGACCTTCTTGTGCTGCCCGCGCTCGAGCACCGCCTCCAGCCCGGCACAGAGCGCCATCGCGGACTTGCCGGTGCCCGCCCGCCCGCCCAGCGAGACGATGCCGACCTCGGGGTCGAGGAGCATCTCCAGCGCGATCCGCTGCTCGGCCGAGCGGCCGTGCACGCCGAACGCCTCCCGGTCGCCGCGGACCAGGTGCACCTGCTTGTCCGGGCCGACCCGGCCCAGCGCGGTACCGCGCTCGGAGAGCAGCACCAGCCCGGTGTGGCAGGGCAGGTCCCGGGCGGCCTCCAGGGCCAGCGCCCCGTCCTCGTACAGCTCGTCGAGCTCGGCGGCGCCCAGGTCGATCTCGGCCATCCCGGAGTAGCCGGTGTCGGACTCGTTGATCGCCTCGGCGCGGTACTCCTCGGCGTCCAGCCCCACCGCGGAGGCCTTGATCCGCAGCGGCAGGTCCTTGGAGACCAGGGTCACCGCGTCCCCCTCGTCGGCGAGGTTGCGGGCGACGGCGAGGATCCGGGTGTCGTTGTCCCCCAGCCGGAAGCCCGAGGGCAGGGCGTCGGCGTCGGTGTGGTTGAGCTCCACGCGCAGGGTGCCACCGGCGTCGCCGATCGGGACCGGCTGGTCCAGGCGGCCGTGCTGGACGCGCAGCTCGTCGAGGGCGCGCAGCGCCGCGCGGGCGAAGAAGCCCAGCTCCGGGTGGTGGCGCTTGCCCTCGAGCTCGGTGATGACCACCACCGGCAGCACGACCTCGTGCTCCTCGAAGCGGCGCAGCGCGCCCGGGTCGGCCAGCAGGACGCTGGTGTCGAGCACGTAGGTGCGGATCGGCTCTGAGGTGTCGCTGGCACTGCGCGTCGTCGCCATGGTCTTACCCCTCACGGACCGGCACGTGCACTCCTCGCCCCGGCCCTAGCTCATGCAGACGGACCGGGAGGACGCCGACGGGCCGGAGTGCCGGCCCCTCCGCGCACACCAGCCAGGCTGAGGTGCGCAAGAGTCGTGCTCGGACACGTTCGGGCCTTCCGGTGGCGGCGAGCTTCCCCACTCGCCGGTCCTTCGACGGTACGCCGCGACCGCACCGCGCAAGCGCGACACGCCCGCACGCGGGGTGAATGTTGCGTTACGGCGTGATCTCGCTCTCAGTGTAGGCCGAGGCGGGTCGTCACGCGCCGAAGCGGCGCTCCCGCTCGGCGTAGGCACGCAGGGCGCGCAGGAAGTCGACGCGGCGGAAGTCGGGCCAGAACGCCTCGCAGAAGTAGAACTCCGACTTCGCGCTCTGCCAGAGCAGGAAGCCGCCGAGCCGCTGCTCGCCGGAGGTGCGGATCACCAGGTCCGGGTCGGGCTGACCGCGGGTGTAGAGGTGTGCGGAGATGTCGTCGACGTCCAGGGTGTGTGCGATCTCCTCGATCGGGGTGCCCCGGTCGGCGTGCTCGAGGAGCAGCGAGCGGACCGCATCGGCGATCTCGCGCCGACCGCCGTAGCCGACCGCGATGTTGACCAACATGCCGTCCACGTCGCGGGTGTCCTCGGCCGCCTTCTTCAACCGGGTCGCGGTCGCGGCGGGGAGCAGGTCCTGGGCCCCGACCGGGTTCAGTCGCCAGCGCCGCTCGTCGGCCAGTGAGGCGACCGCCTCCTCGATGATCGCGAGCAGCGGCTCGAGCTCGGAGGGGGCGCGGTTGAGGTTGTCGGTGGAGAGCAGCCACAAGGTGACGACCTCGATGCCGACCTCCTCGCACCAGCCCAGCAGCGGCTCGATGTTGGCCGCTCCGGCCCGGTGGCCGTGGGCGGTGTCCGCCCCGACCGCCTTGGCCCAGCGCCGGTTGCCGTCGAGCATCACGCCCACGTGCTTGGGCAGCTTGTCGTGCGGGAGCCGGCGGACCATCCGTGCCTCATAGGCCGGGTAGAGCACCCGTCGAAGCCCGCTCTTCCAGTCCGCCACCCGACCGATGTTACCGGCGTGACGCGACGCCCATCACGCGAACCGCGGGACCCGGAATCGAGGCGTGACCAGGCTCGCACCCGAGGGCGCCCCATCGGCGTTTTGCCGAACCTACGGTTGGGTAGGTTAGGACCCATGGAACACCCCCGCCTCTCCGAGATCCGTCATGACGCCGGGGACCACCTGCGCGAGGCGATCGCCGAGATCAAGCCCAAGCTGCGCGGTTGGCTGCACCTGGTCACCGTTCCCGCGACGCTTGCGGCCGGGATCGTGCTGATCGCCCTCTCGCCCACCGCCGCCACCAAGATCGGCTCGGCGGTCTTCATCGGCTCGGCGATGATCCTGTTCACGGTCTCCGCCATCTACCACCGCGGGACCTGGTCCCCGCGGACGTGGGCCTTCCTGCGCCGCTTCGACCACTCCAACATCTTCATCCTGATCGCCGGCTCGTACACGCCGTTCAGCCTGCTGCTGCTCGAGGGCACCCAACGCACCACGCTGCTGGTCGTGGTCTGGAGCGGCGCCATCCTGGGCGTCCTGTTCCGGGTCTTCTGGACCAACGCCCCGCGATGGCTCTACACACCCATCTACATCGCCCTGGGCTGGGCCGCGGTGTTCTTCATCCCGGCGATGGCCGACGGCGCGCGGGCGCTGGGCACCGGTGGGGTCGCCGCGCTCGTCCTGGTGATCGTGGGCGGACTGCTCTACACGTTCGGGGGCGTGGTCTACGGCCTGAAGCGGCCCGACCCGTGGCCGCAGTGGTTCGGGTTCCACGAGATCTTCCACACCCTGACCATCCTGGCCTTCGCCGCCCACTACGTGGGCGTCTCCCTGGCCACCTACGCCCTGCGGTAGTCGCGACCGACCCCGGCGCGGGCCCTCACCGGAAGCGGGCCGCGAAGCGTCCGGGCGTCATGGCGGTGACCCGGCGGAAGTCGCGGGTGAAGTGCGCCTGGTCGGCGTAGCCCAGCTGGGCGGCGAGCTCGGCCAGCGTCTCGTCCCCGACGCGCAGCCGCTCGGCGGCCTCCTGCAGCCGACGGCGCTGGATCAGCCACTTCGGGCTCAGGCCGGTACGGCGCCGCAGCAGCCGCTGGAGCCCGCGCTCGCTGAGCCCGAACCGCTCGCAGAGCTGGTCCACCCGCCGCAACCGGGGGTCCTGCTCGACGTGGGCCACGATCTCGTTGACCAGCAGCCCCTCGTCGTCGAGCGGGAGATGGGCGCGCAGCAGGTCCGCGCACGCCGCCATCGCCTCCACCCGCGGGCCGGGCAGCTCGGGGTCCGCCGCCATCGCCGCCCGCACCCGGGCCGCGAGCCGCGCCCCGGGCTCACCCAGCGCCACCGCGAGCTCGTCGTACCGGTCGGTCCAGCGCTGCACCGAGCCGCCGACCAGCAACGCCCCGGTCGCGGGCTGCAGCATCATCCCGAGCGCCCAGCCGGTGCCGGTCAGCGTGGTCGAGGACAGACCCGAGACCACCCCGTAGAGGCGCGCGTAGGCGGGCGTGACGACGATCAGGCAGACCGGGTACTGCAGCACCTGCTGCGTGGACTCCGCCCCGGCGGGCACCGACCAGACCGGGACCCAGAAGCGCTGCACCAGGTCGTCCAGCCCGTCCGGAGCCGGGTAGCGGTCGATGCGCCAGGAGCGGTCGGCCGGGTCCACGAGGTGGGCCCGCTCTACCGGGTCGAGGCGATTGTCGGATTTCATCAATCCCAGAGTGACGTATGTCACCTACCCTCGCCATATGGACACCTCCACCACCTCGCCCCTCTCCCCCACCGACCCCCCGGCCTCGACGCAGAGCTTCCTGCGGCTCACCGGCCCCTTCGGCGCGGTCTGCGAGCAGCTGCCGGCCGGCGCCTGGGCCCAGCCCTCCCCGTGCGACGGCTGGACCGCGCACGACGTGCTGCGCCACGTGATGGGCACCGAGCGCGACTTCCTCGCCCCGCACGGCGTGGACCTGCCCGACCCCTTGCGCGACGCCGACCCGGTCGCGGCCTGGCGCGACCACGCCACGGCGCTCACCGAGGCGCTCGCCGACCCGGCCCTGGGCAACCGCGAGTACGACGGCCACTTCGGCCGGACCACGGTGGGCGACTCCCTGCTGCGCTTCTACGGCTTCGACCTCGTGGTGCACCGCTGGGACCTGGCCCGCTCGGCCGGGCTGGACGAGCGCCTCTCCGAGGATGAGCTGGACTTCGTCGAGGCTTGCGCGGCCGGCTACGGCGACGCCCTGCACTCCGAGGGGGTCTGCCGAGCCGACGTGGAGGCCGCCGACGACGCCGATCGCCAGGCGCGGCTGCTCGCGCTGCTGGGGCGCCGCGCCTGAGGGCGGCTACAGGTCGCGCAGCGGCTCGTCGGCCAGTGGCTCCTTGCTGCGGGTCAGGTTGACCACCGCCGCGATCAGTCCGCCCCACAGGACCACCATCGCCAGCACCATCATCGCGATCGCGTCCGCGCTCATCCTCGCGCCTCCTTCGTGAGTCCGTCGGTGTGGCCGGGAGCGTCCAGGTCGTCCGGCGGGGCACCCAGCGGGGTGTCCTTCTTCCAGGGCAGCGCGGTGAGCACGCCGGCGACCACGATCACGCCCACCACCGCCCCCCAGCCGAACAACAGGATCATCCAGGTCGGGTACTCCCCGTAGGAGTCCCGCACCTCGTCGTAGAGCTCCTGGCCGAGGATCAGCGCCAGCACCACCGGCACCACGACCGCGACCAGTGCCCACCACCAGCCGCCCAGGCGGACCGATCCGGTGCGGTTGAGGTGCGCCTCGAGCGAGGGCAGCAGCCGCAGCACCCAGGCCACCACCGCGATGCTGACGATGGCCACCAGCAGGATGCCGAACTTGTTGATGAAGTTGTCCACGATGTCGAGCGCGTGCAGGCCGCTGGTGGTGCTGAACAGGAACACGCTCACCACGGCCGCCGGCAGGCCGACCAGCAGCACCGCGGTGATCCGGCGCAGCTCGAACTTGTCGCGCACCGCGGCCACCACGACCTCCAGGACGCTGACCAGCGAGGTGAATCCGGCCAGCACCAGGGAGGCGAAGAAGAGCACGCCGATCAGTGCGCCCGCCGGCGCCTCGGAGATGATCGTCGGGAACGCGACGAAGGCGAGCCCGATCCCGTTGGCGGCGACGTCCTCCACGCCGACCCCCTGGGCCTGGGCGATGAAGCCCAGCGCCGCGAACACGCCGATGCCGGCGAGCAGCTCGAAGCCGGAGTTGGCGAAGCCCACGACCAGGCCCGAGCCGCTCATGTCGGTGCGCCGCCCGACGTAGGAGGCGTAGGTGATCATGATGCCGAAGCCGATCGAGAGCGAGAAGAAGATCTGCCCGTAGGCGGCCGTCCACACCGAGGCGTGGCCCAGCGCGGACCAGTCGGGCGAGAACAGCGCGTCGAGGCCCTCGGCCGCCCCGGGCAGGAACAGGGCCCGGACGACGAGGGCGCCGAACGCGAGCACGAGGACGGGGATGAACACCACCGCCATCGAGCCGAGCCCGCGCTGGACGCCGAGGGCCATCACCACCAGCGTCGCCACCCAGACCAGCAGCAGCGGCACCAGGACGCCGGCCACGAAGTCCGTGCTCACCTCGAAGGCGCCGACCTCGAGGAACTCCGTCTCGAAGAAGGTCCCCGGGTCCTCGCCCCAGGCCTCGTCGACCGAGAAGAGCATGTAGCGCACCGCCCACGCGATGATCACCGCGTAGTAGAGGGCGATCACCGTGCAGATGCCCGCCTGCCACCAGCCGATGGCCTCGGCCCGCCCCCCGGCCCGCCGGAAGGACAGCGGCGCGGAGCCGCGGTAGCGGTGGCCGATGGCGTAGTCCAGCAGCAGGAACGGGATGCCCGCGCTCAGCAGCGCGATCAGGTAGGGCAGCACGAACGCGCCGCCGCCGTTCTCGTAGGCGACGTAGGGGAAGCGCCAGATGTTGCCCAGCCCGACGGCGGAGCCGATCGCGGCCAGGATGAACACGCGGCGCGAGCTGAACGCGCCGCGGCGCTGCTCGTGCGCCTCGGCGGTTGCCGGTCGGTCGGTCACGACTCCTCCTGAGATCGGGTGTGATCCCCAGAGCATGCTGCACCCTCGCGCCCGCGCGCCACCAGCCCCCCGTCGTTACGAGGGGTCATCGAGTGCTCTCGGGTGCCGCGTTACGGTGGACGCCATGGCCACCTTCGAGCTGACCGTCGACAACTTCGAGACCACCGTCCAGAGCAACGACATCGTGTTCGTCGACTTCTGGGCCTCCTGGTGCGCCCCATGCCGGCAGTTCGCCCCCACCTACGAGGCGGCGTCCGAGGCGAACCCGGACATCAGGTTCGGGTCGGTGAACACCGAGGAGCAGCAGGAGCTCGCCGGCGCGGCACGGATCTCCTCGATCCCGACGCTGATGGCGTTCCGGGAGGGGATCCTGGTCTTCTCCCAGCCCGGGGCGCTCCCGCCGGAGGCCCTCGACCAGCTGATCGAGGGGGTCCGCGGCCTCGACATGGACGAGATCCGTCGCGAGGTCGCCGCCCAGAGCGCGGCGGAGTCCGCCGACGACGCCGAGGACCGCCGGCGCGCCTGAGTCTGCGCGGCGTACGGCTGCCTGGTGCGCGTCGTACGACGCGGAGCCGGGCTCAGGCGCGGGGGTCGCGGCCCGTCGTGCCGTCCACGCCCGTCGCCTGCTCCTCGGAGGCCGGCTCGTCGGTCTCGGCGGGGGGCGGCGCGTCGTCGTAGCGCCCGGCCTCCCAGGCTCCCTGGACCTTGCGCATCTGCTTGACCAGCGAGAACGCCAGGACCACCACCGCGAGGCCCAGGCCGATCCAGATCGCGAACGCCGTCCAGCCCGCCTTCACGTCCTCGGGCTCGGGACCCTCCTCGGCGAGGATCGAGAGCAGGGTCAGGCTGTGCACGATCAGGACGTCCATGTCGTCCAGTGTCGCAGGCGGCTCCACACGCCGTACCGGCAGGAGCCGGACCCGGTGACCGGGCTCTCAGCCCTCGGGGGTGATCCCGGCGAAGAGGTCGTCCTCGGGGGTCGGCGCGATCACGTGGCTCGCGACCAGCTCGTAGTCCTCGGTCGGCCACGCCGCCTGGTGCACCTCCAGCGGGCAGGCGAACCAGGGTCCGTCAGGGTCGATCTGCGTGGCGTGGGCCAGCAGCGCCTGGTCGCGCACCGCGAAGTACTCCGCGCACGGCACCCGGGTGGTGATCCGGGCGTCCCACTCCGGCTCGGGCTCCCAGGTCTCCAGCCGCTTGGTGTACGGCGAGGTCAGCCCGCGCCGCACCATCTCGTCGTGCAGCGCCTGGGTCCGGGGCCGGTTGAACGTGTGGTGGTAGTAGAGCTTCAGCGGCTGCCAGGGCTCGCCGGCGTCCGGGTACCGCTCGGGGTCGCCGGCCGCCTCGAACGCCGCCACCGAGACCTTGTGGCACATCACGTGGTCGGGGTGGGGGTAGCCGCCGCGCTCGTCGTAGGTGGTGAGCACGTGCGGGCGGAACTCGCGGATCAGCCGGACCAGCCGCTCGGCGGCCTCCTCCACGGGCACCAGCGCGAAGCAGCCCTCGGGCAGCGGCGGCGGCGGGTCGCCCTCCGGCCAGCCCGAGTCGACGAAGCCCAGCCAGTCCTGGCGGACCCCGAGGATCTCGCGCGCCGCGTCCATCTCCTGGCGGCGCACCTCGGTGATGTCGGCGAGGATCTCGGGCCGGTCCATCTTGGGGTTCAGGATCGAGCCGCGCTCCCCGCCGGTGCAGGTGACGACGTGCACGTCGACACCCTCCGCGACGTACTTCGCCGTCGAGGCCGCCCCCTTGCTGGACTCGTCGTCGGGGTGGGCGTGCACGTGCATCAGGCGCAGGCCAGCGCGGGGGTGGTTCGGCATGCGGCGATTCTAGGTGGGATCATGCAAGGGTGAACCAGCAGCGTGACCAGCGCCGAGACACCCTGGCGCAGGACCCCGTCCTCGCCGAGCGGTACGGCCGGCGCGCGTTCTCGCGCCGCACCGTCGTGCTGCTCGCCGTGACGGTGCCGATCATCGCCGTGATCGCCTTCATGGCGGCCTGGGCCGGCTACGACTCCGCGAGCCCGGAGGTGAAGTCCAACCAGCTGACCTTCGAGGTCGTCGACGAGCACACCGCGCGCACCACGGTGCAGGTGGAGATGGACGACGACGTCGAGGCGCAGTGCCGGGTGCGCGCGATCGCCGCGGACAAGACGTCGGTCGGCGACCTCGCCTTCACCCCGGTCCGGGGCCGCAACGACGTGGTGATCCGCACCGAGCGGCGCGCCACGTCGGTCGAGCACCTGGGCTGCACCACCGCGGACCAGAACCGCGCGCGCTGAGCCCCGGCGAGCGCTCGAGGGGTTCGAAAACCGGGCGGGCGCGTCGTGGACCGCCCGAATGCCCGGTTCCTTGCTAGTCTGGCTCTTTCCCTCAATGTCCCGCAGGGCCGCCCAGGAGACTGGCTCGTGCAGCCGACGGAGCTCGCACGATGTGCCCGCCGCCGTTGCCGCACCCGCAGGTATCCCCACGCCCGGCACGAGCAACCAGACGAGACAACCAGGCGCGACGACCTCGCACCTGTGAATCACGGCAGGAGTACCGATGACGCAGTCCACCGAACACACGACCGTCTGGCTGACCCAGGAGGCGCACGACAAGCTCCGGGTCGAGCTGGAGAACCTCAAGGGGCCGGTCCGCCAGGAGGTCGTCGCCAGGATCGCGGCCGCCCGCGACGAGGGCGACCTGAAGGAGAACGGCGGCTACCACGCAGCGCGCGAGGAGCAGGGCAAGCTCGAGGGTCGGATCCTGCAGCTCGAGGACATGCTCCGCCGTGCCGAGGTCGGCGAGACGCCCCCCGACGACGGCGTCGTCGAGCCCGGGATGCTCGTCACGATCCGCTTCGAGGGCGACGACGAGACCGAGGAGTTCCTGCTCGGCGCACGCGAGATCGAGGAGGGCGACCTGGTCGTCTACTCCCCCCAGTCCCCGATGGGCACCGCCATCAACGGCGCGTCGAAGGGCGACAAGGTCGCCTACACCGCGCCCAACGGCAAGCAGCTACAGGTCGAGATCATCGACGCGGTCCCCTACACGGGCTGAGCGGGGGCTACTCGACGACGCGGTAGCCGCTGGCGCGCAGCCGGGCGAGCACCTGCTCGGCGTGCGCCTGCCCGCGGGTCTCCAGCTCGATGCGCACCTCGACCTCGTCGAGGTGCAGCTGCGGGGAGACCCGCCCGTGCACGACCTCGAGCACGTTGGCGCCCGCGTCGGCGAGGTCGATGAGCAGTCCGGCCAGACCGCCGGGGTGGTCGCGGATCTGGACGCCTAGGGTCAGGAAGCGGCCCGCGGCGGCCAGCCCGTGCCGGATCACCTTGCCCAGCAGCAGCGGGTCGATGTTGCCGCCCGAGAGGATCGCCACCGCCGGTGTCCGGTAGGCCGACGGGTCGTCCAGCAGCGCCGCCACGGCCGCCGCGCCGGCCGGCTCGACGACCAGCTTGGCGCGCTCCAGCAGCGCCAGCAGGGCCCGGGAGAGCGACTCCTCGGAGACCGTGACGACGTCGTCGACGTAGCGTCGTACGGCCTCGAAGGGGACCTCGCCGGGACAGCCGACCGCGATCCCGTCGGCCATCGTCAGCATGTCGCCCATCGGCACCGGACGGCCGGCGACCAGCGAGCCGGGGAACGCCGCGGCGCCCTCGGCCTGCACCGCCACGATGCGTACGTCGGGTCCCCCGGCGCGCGCGCAGCTCTCCTTGATCGCGGTCGCCACGCCGGCCGCGAGGCCTCCTCCCCCGGTGGGCACCAGGACGGTGCGCACGTCGGGAGCCTGCTCGAGGATCTCCAGGCCGCAGGTCCCCTGGCCGGCCACGATGTCCACGTGGTCGAAGGGGTGGATCAGGACCGCCCCGGTCGCCTCGGCGTACTCCTTGGCGGCGACCAGCGCCTCGTCGACGTAGCGCCCGTGGAAGACGACCTCCGCGCCGTAGCCGCGGGTGGCGTTCTCCTTGGGGATCGGCGCCCCCTCGGGCATGAACACGGTGGCGTGGATGCCGAGCAGCGACGCGGCCAGGGCCACCCCCTGGGCGTGGTTGCCGGCGCTGGCCGCGACGACGCCTCGGGCGCGCTCGGCCTCGCTGAGTCCCGCGATGCGCGTGTAGGCGCCGCGGATCTTGAATGACCCGGCCCGCTGGAGGTTCTCGCACTTGAGGCCGACCGGACCGCCGACCCGCGCGGAGAGCCAGCGCGACTCCTCCAACGGCGTCTCGACAGCCACCCCGCGCAGCAGCTCCCGGGCCGCCTCGATGTCGGCGAGGGCGACCGGCAGGCCTCCGGGTCCGGGCGGCGGCTCGGTGGGCGGGGCGTGCTCAGTCACGGTGCTCCTGCACGGTCGCGGGGCTGTGGTCGCCGACCTTGTCGGCCAGCGGGGCACCGGCGTCGTCGAAGCGCTCGACCCCGTCCGGGGGCAGGTCCTCGCGCAGCTCCTCGACCGGGTCGTCGCCGGGTCTGCCCTCATCGGAGAGGTGCAGCACCACGGCGTTGACCGCGGCGACCAGCGGCACCGCGATCAGCGCGCCGGCGATGCCGGCGACCAGGATGCCGGCGGTGATGGCCAGGATCACCCCGAGCGGGTGCACGGACACGAAGCGGCCCATCAGGAAGGGCTGCAGGATGTGGCCCTCGATCTGCTGCACCAGGATCACGCCGCCGAGCATCAGCAGGGCGGTCACCGGCCCCTGGTCGACGAGTGCCACCAGCACCGCGACCGCGCCGGCGACGGTCGCGCCGACCATCGGCACGAACGCGCCGATGAAGACCAGCACCGCGATCGCCAGCAGGAACGGGACGCCGAGGATGGCAGCCACGACCATCACCCCGATCGCGTCGACGAGCGCGACGATCACGGTGGCCCGGACGAACTGGGTCAGCGAGACCCAGGCGACCCGCCCGGAGCTGTCCAGGCGCTCACGGGCGGCGCCCGGCGCCAGCCGGACCAGCCAGGCCCAGATCCGGCCCCCGTCGGCGAGGAAGAAGAAGGTCGAGAAGAGCACGATGAAGAACGCCGCGAAGACGTTGGTCAGGGCGGTGCCGACCTCGGTCACCTGGCTGACCGCGTTGCCGTCCTTGCTCCAGTTGGCGATGCCGCGCTGGGCCTGCTCGATGTAGCTGTTGATCTGGGAGTCGCTCGCCTGCAGCGGCCCGTCCTTGAGCCAGGCGCGGATCTTGCCCAGGCCTTGGACGACCTGGTCGGCCAGCTGGGAGGAGCCGTCGGCGACCTGCTGGCCGACGAACGTGAGCAGCGCGGTGACCGCGCCGAGGCCCAGCACGATGACCAGTCCCGCGGCGAGGCCCCGAGGAAGGCCCACCCGGTGCATCGTCCGGACCGCCGGGCTCGCCAGTGCCGCGAGCAGCAGGGCGATGGCGACCGGGACCGTCACCAGGGCGAACTTGGCCGCCAGCCACAGGATCAGGTAGCCGGCCGCGGCGATCACCAGGAAGCGCCAGGCCCAGGCCGCGGCCAGGTCGAGGCCCCACGGCACCTGGGCGCGGGTGAAGTTCGACCGGCCGGTGGTGACCACGACCGGCTCGGAGCGGCGCTCGGCCCGCAGCTGCGCCCACTGCTGGGAGAGCTGCTGGGTCAGCCGCTCGGCCAGGCTCTCCTCGTCGTCGCGTGGAGCCTCGCCGAAGCGACCACGTCCGCGGGTCTTGATCAGGGGCAGCAGGGCACGCCGGCCGTCGCCGGAGCCACCGCCCTCGTGTCCCCCGTCGACTGCTGGCACACCCGGGTCGCCGGAGGTCCTGCCTCCCACCTCGTCACTCACCGGGTCAGGCTACCCATCGTCTCCGTGCGCCAGGCGGCGGGCGAGCCGGTAGGCCACCTCGGGCCAGCGGTGCGCCAGCAGCCCCGCCGCGGCCAGCACGCTGGTGGAGTCGAGGAGCACCCTTGGTGCCCGGGGCAGCTGCCACCCGCCGGGGACGTCGGCTCCGGTGCTCGCGGCGAGCACGCGTTCCGCGACCCCGGGGCGCCCGTGGCGCAGCACGCCGCCGGACCCGATCAGCAGTGCGACGTCGCGCAGGTCCCTGCCGGTGCGCTCCACCACCCGCCCGTCGTCGCCGAGCACCACCCGCGAGCGGCCGGCGTGGCGGCGCATCGCCAGCTGGACGGCGGCGCGCGCGATCGCCTCGTCCTCGTCGGCGCTCGCCGGGTCGGCGGGCACCATCGCCGGATCGGCGCGCCGCGCCGCCGCGGCCGCCTCCAGCTCGCCGGGCGCCATCAGCCCCTCGGCGAGGGCCGCCGCGACCGTGGAGACCGCCGACCAGCGCATCCCGAGGTCGCCCTCGACGCTGCGGGTGAGCGGGGTGCTGGCGACCACCTCGCGGGCCAGGCCCACCCCGGCGGTGCCCGCCTCGACGAGTCCGGTGTCGGGGTCGACCTCGACCACGGAGTGGACGTCGGTGGTGGCGCCGCCGACGTCGACCACCACGACGTCGCCGATCCCGCGGGCGAGCAGCTCGACACCGCTCAGCACCACGTCGGGGGTGGCCCCGCGCACCATCGCCACGAAGTCGGCGCGGGCGCTGAGGTGCTTGCCGCCGATCACGTGGGCCAGGAACACCTCGCGCACCGCGGACCGCGCGGAGTCCGGCGCCAGCACGCCGATGCGCGGGACCACGTTGTCGGCCAGCACGTACGGCGTGCCCGCCGCGCCCAGGATCGCGGCCACCTCGGCCCGGGCCGCGACGTTGCCGGCGACGACCACCGGGCCGCGCCAGCCGCCGTCGACGAGCCGGCGCGCGCTGGCCAGCAACGGCTCGGCGTTGCCGCCGTCGGTGCCGCCGGTGAGCAGCACCACGTCGGGGCGACTCTCGGCGACGCCGCCCGAGAGGTCGTCGCCGCGCCCGGCGGCCAGCACCGCCACCACCACGCCGCCGCTGGACAGCGCCACCCGGCGGCCGGCCTCGGCGGTGACCAGCTCCTCGTTGCCGACCACGGCGATCCGCAGGCCGCCGCCGGCCGAGGAGCAGGCGAGCGCCTCGGCCGCGGCGGCGCGCGGGTCCTGCTCGGCCAGCGCGGCCAGGCACGCGTCGTACCCGTCCAGGACGTCGGTGCTCAGCGTGGTCGGGTGCGTGGCAGCGGCCACGACGCGGGCCTGGGTCAGGTCGACCAGGACGGCCTTGGTGAAGGTGGAGCCGAAGTCGACGCAGACGACGACCTGCCCGGCGCCGGGCTCAGCCGAGGGCACGGTCGAGGTCGCCCAGGAGGTCCTCGACGGTCTCGATCCCGACGCTGATCCGGACCAGGTCGGCGGGCACCTCGAGGTCGGTGCCGGCGACGCTGGCGTGGGTCATCCGGCCCGGGTGCTCGATCAGCGACTCCACCCCGCCCAGCGACTCCCCGAGCGTGAACACCTCGGCGCGCTCGCACACGTCCAGGGCGTGCTGCTCGCCGCCGGTCACCCGGAACGACACCATGCCGCCGAAGCGCTTCATCTGCTTGGCCGCGACGGCGTGCCCGGGGTGCTCCTCGAGGCCGGGGTAGATCACCTGGGCGACCTTGGGGTGCGCGGTGAGGAACTCCACGATGCGCTCGGCGTTGTCGCAGTGCCGGTCCATCCGCACGGCCAGCGTCTTGAGCCCGCGCAGCACCAGCCAGGAGTCGAACGGGCCCGCCACGGCGCCCATCGAGTTCTGGTGGAAGGCGACCTTCTCGGCCACCTCGAGGGCGCGCACCACCAGCGCGCCGCCGACGACGTCGGAGTGGCCGCCGCAGTACTTGGTGGTGGAGTGCACGACCACGTCGGCGCCCAGCGTCAGCGGCTGCTGCAGGTACGGCGAGGCGAAGGTGTTGTCCACCACCAGCAGCGCGCCGGCGTCGTGGGCGACCGCGGCGAGCGCCTCGATGTCGCCGATGTTGAGCAGCGGGTTGGTGGGCGTCTCCACCCAGACCAGCTTGGTCTGGCCCGGGCGGATCGCGGCGCGCACGGCGTCGACGTCGGAGACCGGCGCGGCGTCGTAGCCGAGCCCCCAGACCTGCTCGACCTTGTCGAAGAGCCGGAACGTGCCGCCGTAGGCGTCGTCGGGGATGACCACGTGGTCACCGGGGCGGCACAGCGCCCGGATGAGGGTGTCCTCGGCGGCCAGGCCGGAGGCGAACGCGAAGCCGCGCTCCCCTTCCTCCAGGGCCGCGATGTTGCCCTCGAGGGCGGTGCGGGTGGGGTTGGCCGAGCGGCTGTACTCGTAGCCGCCGCGCATCCCGCCGACGCCGTCCTGCTTGTAGGTGCTGGTGGCGTAGATGGGCGGGATGACCGCCCCGGTCATCGGGTCGGGCTCGTAGCCGGCGTGGATCGCACGCGTCTCGAAGCCGGACTTGGACTGGTGCTCCTGCTCGCTCATCTGGCCGACTGTAGTGGGGGGCGCGGACACCGACGATCCGGGGAACGTTTGCGGGCTCCCCGCTGTTGCACCCGGAGACCGCCGCCGAAGCCGGCCCGCCTGCGGGCGGCCAGAGCCCATGGGAGTACACGTGTTCCTGAACCGCAACAAGTCCACGCTGCCGAGTGCCGACGAGGCCCTGCCCGGTCGCCCCGAGCGCTGGTTCCCGCTGGCCGAGCGGCACCTGGTGCTCGACGCTCCCCTGGTCACCGACGAGGTGCCCGAGGGCCTCGAGGTGGCGATCTTCGGTCTCGGCTGCTTCTGGGGCGCCGAGGAGATCTTCTGGCAGATGCCGGGCGTGTGGTCCACCTCCGCCGGCTACGCGGGCGGCATCACGCCGAACCCGTCGTACGAGGAGGTCTGCTCGGGCCGTACCGGCCACACCGAGGCCGTCCGCGTCGTCTACGACCCGGCGAAGGTCTCGTACGCCGCGCTGGTGCGCGCGTTCTTCGAGGTCCACGACCCGACCCAGGGGATGCGGCAGGGCAACGACCTGGGCACCCAGTACCGCTCGGCGATCTACTACACCACCGACGAGCAGCGCCGGGTCGCCGAGGAGATGATCAAGGCCTACCAGCCCGCCCTGACCGACCGCGGCTACGGCGAGATCACCACCGAGGTCGCCCCCGCCCCGACGTACTACTACGCCGAGGACGCGCACCAGCAGTACCTGTTCAAGGTGCCGAACGGCTACCGCTGCCACTCCGCGACGGGTGTGCCGTTCCCGAAGGGGTGAGTGCTTCGCGCGCGGTCGTGGCGATGAGATGGCGAGTCGAGCGCAGTCAGAACTGATCCACCAGGATCGGAGAGCCGCTGTGCGAGATGTCGTCGTGTACTCCCTGCTGTCCTTGGACGGGGTCGCGGAAGAGCCCGGGAACTGGATGTTCGAGGCGGACGACGGCGTCTTCGGCAACCTCGCCCGGGTGATCGAGACTCAGAGCGACGTCGTCCTCGGACGGGGGACGTACGACTACTGGGCCGGGTACTGGCCCGGGTCCGACGTCCAGCCCTTCGCCGACTTCATCAACGGCCGGCCCAAGCACGTGTTCACCTCGACGCCGCTCACCACACCGTGGGCAGGAGCGCTCGTGGCCGACAAGGGCCCGGTCCCCTATCTCCGGAGGCTCGCCCAGGGGCCGGGGGCTGACATCGGCGTCCACGGCAGCATCGAGCTCGGGCGCGCCCTGCTCGCAGCTGACCTCGTCGACCGCCTGGAGCTGGTCGTGATCCCCACTCTCGCCGGCACCGGACGACGCCTGCTCACCGACGCCACCGAGGTGCGCCGTCTCGAGCTCGCCGGCGTCGACCGCTCGGAGACCGGGTGCCTCTTCCTGAGCTACGGCCGCCGCGGCTGACCGCGCGGTCTCCCGGCCTCTCGCTGCCGGTGGTGGAGTGAGCGAGCGCTGGCGACCCTCTCGGAACAGATCGGATGAGTTCTCCACAGTGCGCGTGTCGGGGCGGTTTCTGGGGGCAGGACTGTCGGTGCTCCCTGCTTGAGTGGATCCATGACCCGGACCGCGGCACCCGACACCGCTCGTGCGGTGCTGGCTGCCGCGCGGGTCTCGCGGGGTACGGCGGATGCGGCCGAGGCACGTCAGCTGCAGCTGGCGGTGGACTGGGCGGCGATGCACCCGGTGGATTCTCTGGAGGCGGCCGCGGTCATCCACGGCCCGTACGGCGACCACGGCATCCCCGTCGCCGGACAAGGAGCACCACTGGTCGCGGAGTTCGCGGTCACCGAGTTCGCCCTCGCGATCGGCATGTCCACCGACGCCGGGCGCCGGTATGTGGGGCAGGCCCTGGAGCTGCGCCACCGGCTCCCGAAGGTCTGGAAGCGGGTGCTGGCTGGGGATCTTGTGGCGTGGAAGGCCCGACGCATCGCGGACGCGACGATGAGCCTGGTCCCGGCCGGGGCGGGGTTCGTGGACACCCACGTCGCCGCGGTGGCGCACAAGATCGGCCTCGCCGCCCTGGACCGGTTGGTCGAGGAGGCGCGGGTGCGGTTCCAGCCCGAGGAGGCCGAGCAGCGGCGCCGCGCGGCTGCGGATGGGCGGTGCTTCGACATCGACACCGATCAGGTCTCCTACGACGGCACCATGACCGTGCGCGGGGAGCTCGACCTCGCCGACGCGCTCGACCTTGACGCCGCCGTCGCCGAGGGTGCGGCGCAGCAGCAGGCGCTGGGCTCGGTCGACCCGCTCAGCGTGCGGCGGGCGAAGGCCGCCGGGGAGCTCGCGCGACGCCAGCTTGCCCTCGACCTGGGCGTCGCGACATCGACTGAGGCCACCGACGGCGCGGACACCGATCAGTGCGGTGGATCCGACGCACCAGGTGCTTCCGATCAACCGCACACTGCCGCACACGGCGACACCGGCAAGGCCCGACGACCGCGTCAGGTCGTGCTCTACGTCCACCTCTCCCACGACGCGCTACGCGCCCGAGGCCTCGACGACACCGGCGTTCACCTGGCTCGCGTGGAGAACACCGCCTCCTTCGTCTCGGTTGACCAGGTCCGCGACTGGTGCGCCACCCCCGATGCCCAGGTGATCGTGAAGCCGGTCATCGACCTCGAGGACCACGTCCACGTCAACGCCTACGAGACCCCCGACCGGCTCGTCGAACGCCTCGCACTCATCGAGCACACCTGCGTCTTCCCCTGGTGCACCCGCCCCGCCAGACGACTCACCCCCGACGGCCATCGCGCCGACTGCGACCACATCCGCGAGCACGCCACCGGCGGCACCACGTGCTCATGCAACCTCGCCCCGCTCTGCCGACGACACCATCGCCACAAGACCCACAGCCCCTGGAGCTACACCGCCCTCGACAAGGGCAGCTACCTGTGGACCAGTCCCCAGGGCTACCAGTACCTGCGCGATCACACCGGCACCCTCGACGTCTCCCGGGATCGACGACGTGCGAATCCGCACGCCACTCCGGTCGAGTCGGACCTGCCCCCACCCGACCAGTAGCTGCCCCGCCCCGCACCCTGCCCAGGCACCACCCGGCGGGGCCAGTGGCACGTCCGCGCCACACCGGCGTCCTACCGCGCGGTGGAGCACGCCACACCGCTTCTCGCTTGCCGGTGAGCCCGCCCTGCCAGAGACTCCCCGGATGCACCCCTGCCCCTGCTGCGGCTACCGGACGCTCCCGTCGCGTCACGACTACGAGCTGTGTCCGGTGTGCTGGTGGGAGGACGACGGCGCGCAGCCGTGGGAGATCAGCGGCCCGAACGCACAGACGCTGGTCGAGGCGCAGCAGGAGTACCTGGCCGAGCGGCGGCCCTACCGGCTCCGCCCGGGCAAGGTACGCCGGCCCAGGCCCAGCGAGGCGCGCCAGTCCGACTGGCGACCGATCGAGGTGACCGCCGAGCTGCTCGAGCGCATCGAGCGCCACACGCAGGAGGAGCAGCGCATCTGGGAGCGGGAACGCGAGTTGGCGGCCCAGCAGATCGCCGCGGATCCCGAGGGACCGTTCCAGGGCTACAACGCGGCGATGCAGTCCCTGCGCGAGGAGGCGCCCGCTCTGTCCTACGACGAGATCAGGGCCAGGATGCTCGACCTGGGCCACGAGCACGACGTCCTCCTGCCCGAGGCCTACCTGGAGCTGACGGCCCGGATGCTGAAGAACCCCTCCTACTACCGCCACCACCCTCTGCGCACCGCCCGCTGGCTGCTGCGTCACGCCCGCGGCGGCACGTGGCGACGCAGCTGGCACGAGGTGCGGTCGGGCACCTTCCGCGTCGTCGGGTAGGGCCCAGCGTCGGACCCGGCGGCTAGGGTTCCGGCCATGATCACCTCCGGCCTGGTCAACCTCTACACCCGCGACATCGACGCCGCGCTCGCCTTCTACCGCGACCTGCTCGGCCTGCCCGAGACGTTCCGCACGCCCGCCACCGACACCCCCGAGCACGTCGAGCTGGCTGCCGGCGGGTTCACCCTCGGGCTCGGCACCGTGGAGGCCGCCCGTCGGGTGCACGGGGTGGAGAGCCAGCCCGGCGCGCCCGCGATGGCCGTCGTGCTGTGGACCCGGGACGTGGACGCCACGGTCGCGACCCTCGCGGCGGCCGGTGTCGCGGTGGTCCGGGAGCCTGCCCCCACCGGCAACGACAACCGCACCGCGCTGGTCCGCGACCCCGACGGCAACCTCGTCGAGCTCGTCTCCCGCATCCCCGAGACCCCGCGGCTGCGCCCCGAGATGTGGGTGGACCCCCAGGACGACCCACGCGAGGGCGGGCCGTCGCTGGGCGACGAGCGCACCACGCTGACGTCGTACCTGCGCTCCCAGCGCCTCACCCTGGAGATGAAGTGCGCCGGCCTGAACGCCGCGCAGCTGGCCCGCCGCGCGGTCGAGCCGTCCTCGCTGTCGCTGCTGGGGCTGGTCCGTCACCTCGCCGACGTCGAGCTCTCCTGGTTCCGCCGCCGGCTGGCGGGCCAGGAGGTCGACTTCCACTTCCGCACCCCCGACAGCCATGCTCCCGCCTTCGACGGCGCGGTGGCCGACCCCGCCGCGGTCGAGGAGGCCTGGGCCGCGTGGCGCTCCGAGTGCGCGTTCACCGACCAGTACGTCCACGACACCGCCGACCTCTCCAGCACCGGCAGCACCGAGGACGGGCCGATCTCGGTACGCGAGGTGCTGGTCCACATGATCGAGGAGTACGCCCGCCACAACGGCCACGCCGACCTGCTGCGCGAGCGGATCGACGGCCGGGTCGGCGAGTAGCCCGCTACCGTCGTCCCATGTCTGAGACCGCCCCCGCCCGCGAGACCGCCCCCGACACCGCCGCCGCCCTCGGGCTCCGGCGCTGGCACGAGGCCATCTCCTCGCACGACGCCTCGCTGCTCCCGGCGATGATCGCCGAGGACGCCGTCTTCCGCTCCCCGGCGGTGCACCGCCCCCAGGAGGGCCGCGCGCTCGTCGCGGCGTACCTCGCGGCGGCGATGACCGTGCTCGGCGAGGGCTTCGGCTACGACGACCAGTGGGTGCGCGAGAGCGACGCCATCCTGGAGTTCTCCGCCACCGTCGACGGCCTCGAGGTGCACGGCATCGACCGGATCACCTGGGACGCCGACGGGCGGATCCAGGAGTTCACGGTGATGATCCGGCCCCTCAAGGCGCTGCACGCCGTCGTCGCCAAGATGGGCGAGGAGCTCCAGCGCCTGGCTTGAGCCCGACCTGAGCCGGCTCTCAGGCGTCGTCCACCCAGAAGCCCCTCCCGCCGAACATGTCCGGGAACCCGCCACCCGCCCCGAAGCCCGACCCGGTTCCCCGGCGCGAGCCGAGGTAGCTGCCCACCACGGCGGCGCCCAGGTCGTCGAGCTCGGGAGCGACCACCCGGCCGTCGACGCGGCGCGCCATCTGCTCCACGAAGCGGGCCAGCCCCGGGTCGGTGCCGAGCCGGAAGAACGTCGTCTGCGCCCCCAGCCTCCCGGCGGCGTCGAGCTCGCGCACGCTGTGGGCGACGGTGAGCGGGTGCGGCGGGTAGGAGAACCACACCTCCCCGTCGGCCTCCAGGTGGGCGGTCGGCTCGCCGTCGGTGACCACCAGCAGCACCGGCTGGGCGTTCGGGTGCTTGCGGAAGTGCCGGTTGGCGAGCAGCAGGGCGTGGTGCAGGTTCGTGCCCTTGTCCCACATCGCGTCGAGCGCGGTGAGCTCCTCGATGTCCATCACCTCGGCGTGCCGGCCGAAGCCGATCAGCTGGAGGTGGTCGCCGCGGAAGCGGCTGCGGATCAGCGTGTGCAGTGCCAGCGCCGTGCGCTTCATCGGCACCCACCGCCCGTCCATCGCCATCGAGAACGACGTGTCGACCAGCAGCGCGACCGCGGCCTGGGTGCGTGCCTCGGTCTCCATCACCTCGACGTCACCGATCTCCAGGCGCACCGGCGCGGTCGGCCGGCCCTCCCCCGCCGCCCGCGCCACCGCGTTGAGCACCGAGCGGGTCACGTCCCAGGGCTCGGTGTCGCCGAACTCCCACTCCCGGGTCGCGCCGCTGCGCTCCCCCGCCGCGCCGGCCCGGCGCAGGTCGCGGTTGCCCTGGCGCCCCGACATCCGCTGCGCCACGTCGCGCAGCAGCGCCTTGCCGAGCTGGCGCATCGCCTTGGGCGAGAGCCGCAGCTGGCCGTCGGTGCCGCGCTTGAGGTAGCCGGAGTCGCGCAGCGCCCTCTCCAGCTCGGCCAGGGTCCGGGCGTCGACGGCCGCGTCGTCACCCAGCTGGCGGGCGAGCTTGTCGAGGTCGACGTCGTCCATCCGCGCCCCGGAGTAGGACTGGGCGAGCTGCTCGGCGAGGTCGTCGAGGTCGGCCAGGTCCTGCAGCGCACCGGTGCCGTCGCCGAGCCCAAGCCCCTGCTCGCCCTCGAACTGCTCCGAGCCCGACCAGTCCTCACCGGGGCGCAGCGCCTGCAGGCTGGCGTCCAGCGCGGAGAGCTGCTCCATCAGCTCCGGCGATCCGAACGCCTGGGTGGCGAGCGCGTCGAGCTCGGCGCGCTGCTCGGGAGTCATCGAGTTGCGCATCCGGGCCGCGGCCGCGGCCCGGGCGGCGAGCGCGTCGAGGAGCTCGTCGATGTCGCGCGGCTGCTCGGGGAAGAAGTCCCCGTGCCGGTCCATGAACTCCTCGAACTGCTCGCCGGTGTCCTCGCCGCGCGCGTGTGCGGCGAGCAGGTCGTTGAGGTCGGCGAGCATCTCGTTGATCGCGGCGCGGTCCTCGTCGGTGGCGCTCTCCAGCGCCTGCTTCATGCCGGCGAAGCGCTGGTCGAGCAGCTCGCGGCCGAGCAGGTCCTTGATCTGCTCGAAGTCGGCGCGCGCCGCAGGGCTGCGCCACTGATAGTCGCCGAGCTCGTTGACCGCCGCGGCCGTCGAGGGCGGCAGGTTGGCGATCCGCATCTCCGCGAAGCGGGCGTCGTCGTCGAGGTCGCGGGCCAGCTGCTTGCGCTCCTCGAGCACCGCGCGGTCCAGCAGCTCGCGCACCTCCTGCAGGGTGCCGTCGAGGTTGTTGCGGGCGAGCAGCTCACGGCGCTTCTGCGCGACCCGGGCCGCCAGGTCGTCCAGGCCCCGCTGGCTCTCGCTGCCGCGGCGCAGGTACTCCCGCATCGCGCGCTCGGGCGAGTACCCGGCCATCACGTCCTCGCCGATCGCGTCGAGAGCGTCGGCGAGGTCCACCGGCGGCGCCAGCGGGTCCGGCCCGCCGCCGTACCTGCCGTAGCGGGCGCGATGCCGCTCGGCTCCGCGCCTGCCAGACCTGCCCTCGCCGGTCATCAGCCGTACGTCGTCTCGCCGGTCTCGGTGGACTCCTTGCCGACCTTGCGGGCCAGGAAGAGCCCCTCCAGGGCCAGCTCGATGGCGCTGGCGCACTCGCCGTCGTCGCGGGCGCCGAGCCGCTCGGTGACCTGGTCGTACAGGTCGGACTCCCCCAGCGCCGGCAGGCCGGTGAGGAAGTCGCGGGCGCTGACCTGCTCCCCGGTGGTGACCGAGGCGCCCGCCTCGAGGGCGTCCACCAGCAGGGCGAAGTCGATGCCGCGCAGGTGGTGGCGCACCGTCTCCGCGGTGGCCAGGCGCAGCAGATGCTCGAGGACCTGCTGCTCGCGGCCCTCCTCACCGGTCTCGAACTCCACCTTGCCGCCCAGCACGTCGACCGCGGCCTCGAGGTCGACGACCCGGGCGACGGCGCTCGGCTCGCCCTGCACGGTCGCGCGGTGCAGCGCGGAGGCGGCGACGGTCTCGGCGCCGGCGATCGCGAAGCGCGCGGAGACCCCCGAGCGCTGGTCGACGGCGGAGGACTCGCGCAGCGAGCGGGTGAACCGGGCCAGGATCTCCACCAGATGGTCGGGGACGTGGCCGACCATCCGCGACTCCTGGCGGATCACCGCGACCTCGTCGGCGAGCTGGCTGGGGTAGTGCGTGCGGATCTCGGCGCCGAAGCGGTCCTTGAGCGGGGTGATGATCCGGCCGCGGTTGGTGTAGTCCTCGGGGTTCGCGCTGGCCACGACGAGCACGTCGAGGTTCAGGCGCAGCACGTAGCCGCGGATCTGGATGTCGCGCTCCTCCATCACGTTGAGCATCGCGACCTGGATCCGCTCGGCGAGGTCCGGGAGCTCGTTGATGGCCACGATGCCGCGGTGGCTGCGCGGGATCAGCCCGAAGTGGATGGTCTCCGGGTCGCCCAGCGAGCGCCCCTCGGCGACCTTCATCGGGTCCACGTCGCCGATCAGGTCGGCCACCGAGGTGTCCGGCGTCGCCAGCTTCTCGGCGTAGCGCTCGCTGCGATGGCGCCAGGCGACCGGCAGGGCGTCGCCGAGCTCTGCCACGCGACGTGCCGAGGCGGGGGTGACCGGGTCGTAGGGGTGCTCGCCGAGCTCGGAGCCGGCGATCACCGGCGTCCACTCGTCGAGCAGCGTCGCCAAGGTGCGCAGCAGGCGGGTCTTGCCCTGCCCCCGCTCACCGAGCAGGACGACGTCGTGCCCGGCGATCAGCGCTCGCTCGAGCTGCGGGATCACCGTGGACTCGAACCCGTGCAGGCCCGGCCAGGGGTCGCGGCCCTCCGCGAGCGCGGCGAGCAGGTTCTCCCGGATCTCGGCGCGCAGGCTGCGCAGCTCGTGGCCCGAGGCGCGCAGCTCGCCCAGCGTCGAGACGGAGGGGGCGGCGGAGAGGGTGGCGTGAGTCACTCGCCCACGCTAGTCCGGCACTCAAGGGCGCGGTCAAGGCCGCGACCGAGGTCCACGGTCAGCTCACTCGCCGGTGCTCCCGTCGATCGCCTCGCGGATCAGGTCGGCGTGCCCGTTGTGGCGGGCGTACTCCTCGATGAGGTGGACCAGGACCCAGCGCAGGCTGACGTGCTCGCCGTGACGCTCACGCGCCGAGAGCCGGCCCAGCCCGCTCGGGTCGGCCAGCAGCTCATCGAGGACGCGGTCGGAGGCGGCGACGGCGTCGTCGAGCAGCCCTCGCAACGCGCCGGGCTCCAGAGCGGCGGCGTGGTGGAAGTCCGCGTCCCGGTCGGCGCGCCAGTCGGTGCCCGCCCAGGGCTCGGCCGGCTCGCGCCCCGCCATCACGTGCGGCAGCCAGTAGTCCTCGACGAAGGCGAGGTGCGCGAGCAGACCGCCGAGGGTCAGCGAGCTGGGGAGGGGAGCCGTGTCGAGCTGCGCCGCGTCCAGCCCGTCGGTCTTGCGGCGCAGCGTGGCGCGGTGGAAGTCGAGCCACCCGCGCAGCATCTCGGTCTCCGCACCGGTCAGCGGCGGGTCGACGCGCCCGGCGGCCTCGGCGCTCACCGGACGTCCCCGTCCGCCGCCGTCGGTGTACGGCGGCGCCGGCTGGGCCCGTCACCGGCCGGCCGTGCGCCCATCGCGACCAGGCCCAGCCCGGCGTTGTCGGCGTCCTCGAGCCCGGAGTGGGTCGGCTGGTCGTGGCTGTCGGGCAACGCCAGCGCGGCCACGGCCGCCACCAGCATCAGGCCGGCCATCACCGAGAACCCGATCGTGTAGCCGCGCTCGGCGGGCAGTCCGCCGGCGCCGACGTGCGAGGTCACGATGCCCGCCATCACCGCCGAGCCGATCGCGCCGCCGATGGTGCGGATGTTGGCGTTCATGCCGCTGGCGACGCCGGTCTGGGAGGCCGGCACGGAGGACACCACGACGCCGGCCAGGCTGGAGAAGACCAACCCGGAGCCGAAGCCCTGGATCGAGCTCGCCGTCACCACCTGCCACGCCTCGTCGTGGAAGAGCGCCAGCAGCCCGAACGCGCAGGCGCTGGTCAGCGTGCCGGTCATCACCACCCGCCGCGCCCCCAGCAGCCGCACCAGCGGAGCCGTCGCGAAGCCGATCGCGAAGCTGCCGAGCGCCGAGGGCAGCATCAGCCGCCCGGACTCGCTGATCGTGGCGCCGAGACCGTAGCCGGCCGAGGGCGGGGTCTGCAGGAACTGGGGCAGGAACCCGAACGAGGCGAACATCGCGAACCCCACGCAGGCGGCCACGACGTTCGTCGTCCACACCCCGCGACGACGCATCATCGCCATGTCGATCAGCGGCACCTCGATGCGGGTCTCCAGGACGACCCAGCCGAGGAGCACGACGGCGGCGAGGACGAGCAGACCGACCACGCGCACCGACCCCCAGCCCCAGTCGTTGCCGTGGCTGATCGCGAGCAGCAGCGCGACCAGCCAGGTCGACAGCAGCAGCGCGGGCAGCACCGGCAGCCGGGTGCGTGCGCGCACCGGGGACTCCGGCACCAGCACCAGCGCCGTCGCGCCGGCGACCGCGGTCGCGATCATCGGCAGCCAGAACAGCCAGGCGAAGCCCAGGCCGTCGACGATCGGGCCGGCGACCACGATGCCGATGCCGAACCCGACCGCGGACAGCGACGCGATGACGCTGATGGCGTAGTTGACCCGGGCCTGCGGGAACTCGTCGCGGATGATCCCGAAGGACAGCGGCAGCACGCCTCCCCCGAAGCCCTGGACGACGCGGGCGATGATCAGCCACTCCACGGTGGTGGACAGCGCCGCCATCGCCGAGCCGACGGTCAACGCGCCGAGCACGAGCACGAGCATCCGCTTCTTGCCGACGACGTCGCCGATGCGGCCCAGCAGCGGGGTGCAGATCGAGGCCGAGAGCAGGTAGCCGGTGAGCACCCAGGTGACGGTCGCCTGATCGGTGTCGAGCTCGCGCTGCACCTCGGGGAGCACCGGCACGATCAGCGACTGCAGCAGCGTGAACGCCGAGACCGCGACCGCGAGCACGGCGAAGGTCACCCAGTGGTGGTGCCGGCGCACGCCCGAGGTGCCGCTCACGTGATTCCTCCCCGCCCGAAGTCGTCCGGTGGCTCAAGTTCTGGTTGCGCAATGCAACCAGCGCACCCTAGCCGGATCGGGGCGGCAGACCGGTCCACGGATCCCGGTCGGTGAGGCAGGACGAGGCGCTCACGCGTCGACGGGGCGGTGCAGGACCGCGGAGGTGGCCGCGATCCGCAGGTCGTCGCCCACCACCTCGGCCAGACCGTCGACGAGCAGCGTGTAGCCGCTCTCCTCGCGTGGCGGGTACAGCAGGGTCACCGCCGCCTCGCGCGCGGCGTTGGCCAGCGTGCCGCGTCCCGGGCCGCGGACCACGAGCACGCCGTCGGACAGCTCGGGCGCCACCGAGACGGCCTTGACCCCGGGCCGCGCGCCCGGGTCACCGACGCTCAGCAGGTAGCCGGTGCCGAACCCGGTCAGCGTGGCGGGCAGCTCGGAGACGGCCACGGGGATGCTCATGGCACGAGGCTACGCTGCCGCACGTGGCTGACTCAGGTGTCTTCGGCTCCGGCACCCGCTCCGGCTCGACCGCGTGCGCGTGCGGCTCGGGAGCGGCGTACGACGCGTGCTGCGGGCCGCTGCACCGCCAGCAGCGCCAGGCGGCGACCGCGCAGGAGCTGATGCGCTCGCGCTACGCGGCGTACGCGGTGGGCGAGCTCGACCATGTCTTCCGGACCTGGCACCCGCGCACCCGGCCCGACGACCTGAGCGCCGAGGAGGGGCTGACCTGGCTGGGGCTCGAGATCCTCGAGGTCCTCGACGGCGGCGTCGACGACGCCGAGGGGGTGGTCGCCTTCCGGGCCCGATACCGCACCGCCGGGGGCGAGGGCGAGCTGGTGGAGCGCAGCCGGTTCGTGCGCCGCGGCGGGCGCTGGGTCTACCTCGACGGCGACCTGAGCTGACCAGCCGGCTCAGGCGTCCACCCAGCGCTGGCCCAGCGGCTCGGCGCTCGCCGCGCCGGAGGTGAGCTCGGCTAGCAGCCCGGGCAGCGCGTCGGCCTCCTCGGCACCGACGCCTACGCGCAGCGTGGCCCGGGCGGCGTAGTCGGTGCCGAGGATCGCCACCCCGCGGGCGCGCAGGTCGCTCTCCAGGCGGCCGGCGCCGGCGTGGTCGACGACGACGGCGAACTCGCCGACCAGCTGCCGGCGCCGGGTGCCCACCTCGTCGAGGCCGGCGCGCACCGCGTCGCCGTACGCGCGGACCAGGCCGCCGGCGCCGAGCAGGATGCCGCCGAACCAGCGGGTGACCACCACGACGACGTCGCAGACCTCGCGCCCACGCAGGACCTCGAGCATCGGGGCGCCCGCCGTACCGGCCGGCTCGCCGTCGTCGCTGGAGCGCTGGATCGCGGCGTCCGGGCCGAGCACGAACGCCGAGCAGTGGTGGCGGGCGTCCCAGTGCTGCCTGCGCAGCCGCTCCACGACCGCCCGGGCCGCGCCCTCGTCCTCGACCCGGGCGACGGTGGCCAGGAAGCGGGAGCGCTTGACCTCGATCGCGGCCTCGCCGTCGCGGGCCGGGACGAGGTAGGACGTGGCGCTCATCCCCAGAACCCCAGCACGTCGCCGCCGATGCGGACGATGAACGCCGAGACCACGGTGATGAAGAAGACCCGGACCAGGCCGGCGCCCTTGGCCACCGCGAGCCGGGCACCGAGGTAGCCGCCGACCAGGTTGCCCACGCCCATCAGCAGCCCGACCTCCCACAGCACGGCGCCCTGGGGCACGAAGACCACGAGCGCGGCCAGGTTGGTGGCCCAGTTCGCCATCCGGGCCTTGGCCGACGCCTCGAGGAACCCGTAGCCGAGCAGGCCGACCAGCGCGAACACGAAGAACGAGCCGGTGCCGGGACCGAGCGCCCCGTCGTAGAAGCCGATGATCGCCCCGGTCAGCGCCGTCGCCCACAGGTGCCGGCGCCCCTCGAAGCGCAGCTTCGTCAGCTCCCCGGCATCGGGCTTGAGCAGGACGTAGGCGCCGACCAGCACCAGCACCACCAGGACCAGCGGGTCGAACGCCGAGCGCGGGATCAGGCCCGCCACCAGGGCGCCGCCCAGCGACCCCGCGAAGGCGAAGGCCATCAGCGGCCCGAACGTGCGCGGATCGGGCCGGATCCGGCGGAAGTACGTGAGCGAGCTGACCGTCGTACCGCAGATGCTGGCCAGCTTGTTGGTCGCCAGCAGGCTCACCGGCGAGGCGCCCGGCAGCCCGATCACCAGCGCCGGCAGCTGGATCAGCCCTCCCCCGCCGACCACCGCGTCGACGAACCCCGCAGCCAGGGCCGCGAGCCCGAGCAGGACGAGCACGGTGGTGGTCGGGTCGTCCATGGTCGATCACCCTATGCACGGGGGTGGTCTCCCCGGTCGCCGCCCGCCCGGACACCTGCCAGGATCGCGACATGCGCATCGTGTCCCTGCTGCCGTCGACCACCGAGATCCTCTTCGCCCTCGGCGCCGGGGAGGACGTGGTGGGGGTGACGTTCGAGTGCGACTTCCCCGCCGAGGCCCGCGAGCGCACGATCGTGTCCACCTCCGCGATGCCCGAGGGTCTCCCCCCGGCCCGGATCGACGCGTGGGTGGCGGACGCGATGCGGCGCGGGGTGGACCTCTACCACCTCGACGAGGGCGCGCTCGCCGGCCTCGACGCCGACCTGGTGGTCACCCAGGACCTCTGCGCGGTGTGCGCGGTCGACGTGTCGGTGGTCGACGACGCGCTGGCCCACCTCGGGTGCCGGGCCGAGGTGCTCACCATCGACCCGCACACGCTCGAGGAGGTGCTGGACTCGATCCTGGCGCTGGGCCGGGCGACCGGTCGGCTGGCCGAGGCCGAGGCGCTCGTGCGCGATCAGCGGGAGCGGCTGGCGGCGGTCGCGCAGCGCGTCGCACCCACGTCCAAGCCCCGGGTGATGTTCCTGGAGTGGACCGACCCGCCGTTCGCCCCCGGCCACTGGATCCCGGAGATGATCACGCTCGCCGGGGGCGAGGCGCTGCTCGGCACGGCCGGTGAGAGGTCGCGCCGGGTCACCTGGGACGACGTGCACGCAGCCGCTCCCGACGTGGTCATCTGCGCCCCCTGCGGCTTCGACCGGGAGGCCTCCCAGCGCCTCGCCGACGACCTGGTCGCCTCCGGCGCGCTGCCACCCGGGATCCCCGTCCACGCCGTCGACGCCAACGCCTCCTGGGCGCGCCCCGGCACCCGCCTGGTCGACGGGGTCGAGGAGCTGGCCGCGCTGCTGCACCCCTGAGGGGTGCAGCCGCGTCTGCCTAGGAGCGGGTGAGGTGGGCGAGCAGGTCCTGGCGGGTGAGCACGCCGACGGGCTTGCCGTCCTCCTGGACGAGCACGGCGTCCGCGGTCTCCAGCAGCTCGACGGCGCTCGACGCGGCGGCGGTGGCACCCACGGTCGGCATCGGCACCGACATGTGGTCCTCGACCGGGTCGGTGAGCTTGGCCTTGCCGGCGTAGAGGGCGTCGAGCAGGGTGCGCTCCGAGACCGCCCCGGCGACCTCGGCCGCCACGATCGGCGGCTCCGCGCGGACCACGGGCATCTGCGAGACGCCGTACTCCTGCAGGATGTGCACCGCCTCGGCGATCGTCTCGCCGGGGTGGGTGTGCACCAGGTCCGGCAGCACGCCGGACTTGCCGCGCAGCACCTGGCCGACGGTCTGCTCGGAGGAGGCGGCCAGGAAGCCGTACTGGCTGAGCCAGTCGTCGTTGAAGACCTTGGTGAGGTAGCCGCGCCCGGAGTCGGGCAGCACGACCACGATCACCGCGTTCTCGCCCTCGGGGGTGCCGGCCAGCTCGCGGGCCAGCTCACGTGCCGCCCAGGCGGCCATCCCCGACGAGCCGCCGACCAGCAGCGACTCCTCGCGCGCCAGACGGCGGGTCATCGAGAAGGAGTCCGCGTCGGAGACCTCGATGATCCGGTCCGCCACGGACTTGTCGTAGGTGGTCGGCCAGAAGTCCTCGCCGACCCCCTCGACCAGGTAGGGACGCCCGGTGCCGCCGGAGTACACCGAGCCGGCCGGGTCCGCACCGATCACCTGGATGGCGGGGTTCTGCTCCTTGAGGAAGCGCCCGATCCCGCTGATCGTGCCGCCGGTGCCGACGCCGGTGACCAGGTGGGTGATCCGGCCCTCGGTCTGCGCCCAGATCTCGGGGCCCGTGCTCTCGTAGTGCGAGCGCGGGTTCTCCTGGTTGGAGTACTGGTCCGGCTTCCAGGCGCCGGGCTGGGAGGCCAGCCGGTCGGAGACGTTGTAGTAGGAGTCCGGGTGCTCCGGCGCCACCGCGGTCGGGCAGACCACGACCTGCGCGCCGTAGGCCTTGAGCACGTTGCGCTTGTCCTCGCTGACCTTGTCGGGGCACACGAAGATGCACGTGTAGCCGCGCGCCTGGGCGACCATCGCCAGCCCGACGCCGGTGTTGCCCGAGGTGGGCTCGACGATCGTGCCGCCGGGCTGCAGGGCGCCGGAGCGCTCCGCGGCGTCGACCATCCGGACCGCGATGCGGTCCTTGATGGAGCCACCCGGGTTGAGGTACTCGACCTTGGCCAGCACCATCGGCCCGGTCGTCGTGCCGGCCAGGCGCCCCTCGGGCGCGGTGTCGGGTTCGTCGAGGGATCGGGACAGCCGCAGGAGCGGGGTGTTGCCGATCAGGTCAAGGAGGGAGTCCACGTACTGCACCGCCTAAATGTCCCACCGCGCCGGTCCGGCGGCAAACCCGCGCACCCGCCTCGTACAGTGGGGCCGTGGGGAAAGCTGCTGCCGCCAGGAGACTCGCCTCGGCTGCCGCGTTCGGCGGCGGGGGGCTGTCCGTCCTCGGTGCGGGCCTGTACGGCGTGCTGACCGCCGAGGCCAAGCTCGCGCGCAAGGCGATCGGAGACGTCTCGGAGGAGCCTCCCCCGGACGCCACCGGATGGTACGGGCGCGGCCGGCCGGGACCGGCGATCAAGGTGGCTCTGCTCGGCGACTCCAGCGCGGCCGGCTACGGCGTCGAGCGGGTCGAGGAGACCCCGGGCGCGCGGCTGGCCTCGGGCCTGGCCGCCCGCGCCGATCGCCGGGTCTACCTGCGCGAGTTCGCGGTCGTCGGCGCCCAGTCCTCCGACCTCGCCGCGCAGATCGACCGCACCCTGCCGATCGAGCCGGACGTCGCGCTGATCCTGATCGGCGCCAACGACGTCACTCACACGGTGCTGCCGTCTCAGTCGGTGCAGTACCTCGCCGAGGGGGTACGCCGCCTGCTCGACGCCGGCGTGCAGGTGGTCGTCGGCACCTGCCCCGACCTCGGCACGATCAAGCCGATCCCGCCGCCGCTCAAGCAGGTCGCGCGGGCGTGGTCGCGCCGGCTGGCGGCCGCCCAGACCATCGCGGTCGTCGAGGAGGGCGGGCGGACCGTCTCGCTCAGCTCGGTGCTCGGCGCGGAGTTCGAGGCCGCCCCGGCGCTGCTCTTCGGCCCCGACCAGTTCCACCCCTCCGCCGACGGCTACCGCTCGCTGGCGGCGGTGCTGCTGCCCTCGACCCTGGCCGCGCTCGGCCTGATCCCCGAGGACGAGGCCGCGCCCGAGCCGTTCCGCGGCGAGGGCGTGCTGCCGATCGCCACGGCCGCGGTGCAGGCCGCCCGCACCCCGGGCACCGAGGTCGACGGCACCGAGGTCGCCGGCGCGCGCCGCGGCGTACGCGGACGGTGGGCGGAGCTGCGGCACCGCCGGCGCCACCCGCAGGCCGAGCCCGAGGCCCCCGACGACGAGCCCGGCGAAGCGCCCGACGACGACGACGCCACCGCTCCCGGACCGCACAGCCGGCTGTAGCGCGCGGGGTACGTCGCTGACTGCGACCGGCAGACTGTTCGGAGAGGACGGGACCAGATGAGCGGTGGAGCGGCACTCGACGAGCAGCAGGTGCGCGCGCCGATGATCGGCACGGTGGTGCGGATCGTGGCGAGCCCCGGGGACCTCGTGGCCGGCGGCGCCACGCTGCTGGTGCTGGAGTCGATGAAGATGGAGCACCCGGTCACCGCCCCGGAGGGCCCCGGCTGGTTCGAGGTGGCCACGGTCGGCGTCGCGCTGCGCGAGGGGGTACGGCGCGACCAGCCGCTGGTCGTGCTCCGCGCGGCGACCGGACCGGCGCCCGAGGAGGACGGCGAGGCGGAGTCCGCCACCGGCGACGGCGACCCCGCCGCCGTACGCCGCGACCTCGCCGAGGTGCGCGCGGCGCACGCCCACGGCCTGGACGAGAACCGGCCCGCCGCCGTCGCCCGGCGCCGCGCCCGCGGACAGCGCACCGCGCGCGAGAACGTCGCCGACCTGTGCGACGACGGCACCGTCGTGGAGTACGGGCCACTGGCGCTCGCCGCCCAGCGCGGCCGGCGCACCCTCGACGACCTGGTCGCGAACACCCCGGCGGACGGGCTGATCACCGCGATCGCGGAGGTCGAGGGCCGCCGTTGCGCGGTGCTGGCCTACGACGCGACCGTGCTGGCCGGCACCCAGGGCCTGCGCAACCACCAGAAGACCGATCGGCTGGTGGACCTGGCCGAGCAGCTGCGCACCCCGGTCGTGCTCTTCGCCGAGGGCGGCGGCGGGCGCCCCGGCGACACCGACGTGCCGGTGGTGGCGATGCTGGACCTATCCACGTTCCACCGCTTCGCGCGGCTGCGCGGGCAGGTGCCGCTGGTCGGCATCGCCGCGGGGCGCTGCTTCGCCGGCAACGCCGCCCTGCTCGGCTGCTGCGACGTCGTCATCGCCACCCGCGACTCCCACATCGCGATGGGCGGTCCGGCGATGATCGAGGGCGGCGGGCTGGGCGTGCACCGCCCCGAGGAGATCGGCCCCAGCGACGTGCAGAGCGCCAACGGGGTGATCGACGTGCTGGTGGACGACGAGGCCGAGGCGGTCGCGGTGGCGAAGCGCTACCTGTCCTACCTGGCCGGGCCGCGCCCGGAGTGGGCCTGCGCCGAGCAGGAGCTGCTGCGCGAGGTGGTCCCGCTCGACCGGGTGCGCGCCTACGACGTACGGCGCGTGGTCGAGCTGCTCGCCGACACCGACTCGGTGCTCGAGCTGCGCCGCGACTTCGGCCGCGGGATCCTCACCGCGCTGGTCCGCGTCGAGGGGCGCCCATACGGGCTGCTGGCCAACAGCAGCGAGCACCTCGGCGGCGCCATCGACAGCGAGGGCGCCGACAAGGCCGCCGCGTTCCTGGAGCTGTGCCAGAGCCACGGCCTGCCGGTGATCTCGCTGTGCGACACCCCCGGCTTCATGGTGGGGCCCGAGGCCGAGCGCAGCGGGTCGGTGCGCCGGTTCGGGGCGCTGTTCACCACCGGGGCCCGGCTGACGGTGCCGCTGGTCACCGTCGTGCTGCGCAAGGCCTACGGGCTGGGCGCGATGGCGATGGCCGGCGGCGGGTTCAAGGTGCCGCTCGCGACGCTGGCCTGGCCGACCGGCGAGGTGGGCGCGATGGGGCTCGAGGGCGCGGTCAAGCTCGGCTTCCGCCGCGAGCTGGAGGCGATCGAGGACGCGGGCGAGCGCGAGCGCTTCCTCGCCGAGATGGTGGAGCTGGCCTACGAGCAGGGCAAGGCGCTCAACGCGGCCAGCGTGTGCGAGCTCGACGACGTGATCGACCCGGCGCACACACGCCGCTGGATCACCCGGCTGCTGGGCTGAGCGGCTCCTAGACTGGCGCCCGTGGCGGTCAGTGGAAGTCGCAAGGCGCGCTACGCGCGGCGGCGCAAGGTGCGGATGGGGCGCGTCGAGCACGACCTCAGCCCCGCCCAGTGGGAGGCGCTGCAGGCCGCCTGGGGCGGCTGCGCCTACTGCGGGGCCACCGACCGGGCCCTGCAGCGCGACTGCGTGCTGCCGATCTCGCGCGGCGGGCGCTACACCCTCGACAACATCGCGCCGGCCTGCGGCTCGTGCAACGCGAGCAAGTGCAACGACGAGGTCACCGGCTGGCTGCGGCGCAAGCGGCTCGACGAGCGCGCCTTCCTGGAGCGCCACGTCGCGATCTCCGCGGAGCTGGCGCTGCGCTTCGCGCCGGCCCCCGACGCCGGCTGAGCCCCGCCCGCCCTCACCGGGGCCCGGACGCACGAGAGCCCCGGGCGCTCGGCCCGGGGCTCTCGTCGTACGTCGTGCGGTGCTGCTCGGCGCTCAGTCCGAGCTGAAGATCGCCATCAGGCGCAGCAGGTTGGTGTAGATCCAGACCAGGCTGACGGTCAGCCCGAACGCGGCGCGCCACGACTCGCGCTGCTCGAGGCCGGCGGCGATGCCCTTCTCCACGAAGTCGAAGTCGAGGATCAGCATGAACACACCGAGGGCGAGACCCGCGACGGCGAACAGCAGGCCGAGCGCACCGGTCTCGAAGAGACCGAACGAGGCGCCGAACAGCGAGAGCACCACCTCGAGCAGGCCGAGGGCGACCATGCCGAACATGGCGGCGACCACGATCTTGCGGAACCTGTCGCTGACCTGGATGTTGAGGAACTTGTAGGCCGCGAGCGTGCCGATGAACGCCGCGAAGGTGCCCAGCACGGCGTTGGTGACCACGCCGTCACCGAACTGTGCATCGAAGATCTTGCTCAGCCCGCCCAGGGCCATGCCCTCGAGGACGGCGAAGGCGAGGACCAGCGCCGGGCTGATCACCCGCTTGAACGAGTTCACCAGCGACAGCGCGAAGGCGCCGAGCGAGCCGACGATGAAGGCCATCATCAGCGAGCCGGAGACGCCCGCGTCCGCGGTGATCTCGGGGGTCAGCAACCAGGTCGCGAACGCGCTCACCATGACCACGGCCAGCGACGCGCCGGTGGCCTGGACGACCGAGTCGATCGTCATCCGGCCCTGGCGGGCCGGCGGAGCCTGACGGGTCATGTCCCAGGTCGACGGGTCTGTGTAGCCGGGCTCCGCGTACCCCTGCTGGCCGCCGGGGTAGGTCTGGTGGGCGTAGCTGTTGGTGCTCGACCCGTTGAACTCGGCCGAGCGCCTGAACACCGGGTTGTTGCTCTGCATGGTCACTCCTTGAGGCCGGGTGCCGTCGTGTCGACGGTCAAGCGTGCCGCTCAGTGTAAGGGCGGCTCTGTCAGGGACAACGTGGGACGACACCGCGGTGTTCCCAATCTCAGCAACATCTCAGGCACGGCCCCCGCGGGCTCAGGAGTCGGACCAGACGGTCCACGCGGCGTCGCAGTCGACGGGGGGCAGAGCGGCGCGGGGCGCGTCGGCGCGGCGGTAGACGGTGCTCCCGCAGGGCTCCCCCGCCACGACGTAGCGCTCGGCGAGCAGGCTGCGCAGGGCCCCGGAGTCGTCGATCCCCCAGGAGTTCGCCGGCACCAGCTCGGCGACCCAGGTCGGAGCGTCGGGACCCGCGAGCAGCGCACGCAGCTCGGCGAGATCGGGGTCGAGGGTGCGCATCGGCAGACTCCACAGGTGCTCGTAGGGCGACTCCAGGCCGGAGGCCACCACCAGCGAGCTCATCCCGTAGAGCGTGACGACGCTGTCGCCGGGCTCGGCCACCTCCGCGACGGCGCTGCCGATGTGGTGCGAATGAGGCCCGAGCTCGCCGGTGCTGCGCGCGATGGTCCACTGGATCAGCAGCACCACCGAGACCGCACAGACCCAGGCCGTGAGCATCCGGGTCGCCCGCTGCCGCCAGCCCGGCACCAGCGCCACGAACGCCACCGCCAGGGCGACTCCCGGGACGAGCGGGATCAGGTACGAGCGCCAGTAGCTGCCGCCGAGGGCGACGCCCACCGCGTCGACGGTGAGCATCGCGCCCAGCGCGATCAGCTCGGGACCGAGGCGCGGAAGCAGCCGTGGCAGCGCGCCGGCCAGCAGCACCAGCGCCGGAGCCATCCCGGCGCCGACGAACAGCACCAGCAGCAGCGCGCCGCGGATGACCACCCGGCGGGCGCTGCCCTCGGCGATCACCGCGCCCGCGTCGGCACGGAAGCCGATGACCTGGTAGCTCAGCGTGTCGAGCTCGACCCCGTTGCTCACCGCCCAGAGCACGGTGGCGGCGACCGGGACGGCGGCGCCCACCAGCAGTGCGCCCACCGCGGCCGCGCCCTGCCCACGCCCGACCCGCCCGAGCAGGATCGCGCCCACCCAGAGGGCTCCGGCGAAGACCAGTCCGCCGACGAGGTTCTGCTTCATGCCGAAGGCCAGGGCGCCCGCGACGCCGGCTGCGACCATCAGGGCGAGGCGGGCGAAGCGGCCGGGCCGGCGCAGCGCCGCCACCGCCCACCAGCAGGCCAGCGCCACCAGCGCGGTGCCGAATACCTCGCCCTTGCCCGTCCACGCGTTGAGGTAGGGGTTGGCCAACAACCCGGCCGCCGTGATCGTCGCCCAGCGCCCGGCCGCCGGGCCGACCACGAGCGCGGCCAGGCGATGCACGGCGAGGACCAGCAGCCCGGCGAAGACCGCGGCCAGCAGACGGGCGCCGTACGCCCCGGCGAGGAGGTCGGCGAAGCGGATGGTGGCGATCAGGATCGGCGCCCGGTCGACCCAGTAGGTGCCGTAGAGGCTGTCGGGAGCCGGGTCCCACTCCCGAGCGACCAGCAGGAACCCCGCCTCGTCCGAGCTCAGCGGCCACAGCAGGCCGGGGACGCGGGAGAGGACGACCAGCGCCACCGCCAGCGGCAGCAGCCACCGGGTGGGACGCCCCTCGTCCGCGGCCGCCTCGCTCAAGGCGTCCCGTTCCCGGGGACCGGCCCGGGGCCACGTTCGAGCATCACGTGCCCCCGGTGGGACTCGAACCCACACTGAGTCGCTTTTAAGGCGATTTCCTCTGCCATTGGGATACGGGGGCGCATCGGTGCGGGGCTCATCGGTCGGGTCCGGCTACTGGTAGGTCTTGCGCGCGTAGATCGCGTGGGCGCCCGCCGCCCGGTCCAGGAAGAGCAGCCCCTCGCAGTGGTCGATCTCGTGCTGCAGGGCGCGGGCCTCGAACGCGTTGGCGCTGAACTCCACGCTCTCCCCGGTGCCCGGCAGCTGGCCACGCACCACCAGCCGCGTCGCACGCTTGACGTCGCCGGTGAAGTCGGGCACGGACATGCAGCCCTCGCGTGCCTTCTCGTTGCGCGAGGACTCCACGACGACCGCATTGCACAGGACGAACGTAGCGTGGTGGTCGCGGGTCTTGGGGTGCGCGGAGACGTCGACGCAGAAGACCTTCGCCGACACGCCGACCTGGGGGGCGGCCAGCCCCACGCAGCCGGGGCTGACCCGCATCGTGGCGATCAGGTCCGCGGCGAGCTGGACCGTCTCGGGGGCGGTCGGGTCGACCTCGGCGCCGACCGTGGAGAGCACCTTGGCCGGGGCGCGCACGACGTCGAGGATCCTGCCCTCGACGCCCAGCTCGTCCTCGGTCCAGGCAGCAAGGCGTGCGTCGATCACAGCTCGTCGGCCTCCACCGCACGCAGCGACACGTCCACCCCGAGGGCGTCCGCGGCGTCGCGCAGGGCCGCCTCCACGGCGGCGACGTCGGCGCCCGAGGGCAGGTCGACCTCGGCGATCAGCAGGTAGAGCTCACCGGCCAGCCGGGTGGTGAGGTCGGTGATGTTGCCGCCGACCCGGGCCACCTCGCCGATGATCGAGGAGACGATGCCGGGCCGGTCGCCGCCGTGCACGGTCAGCACCCACGACGTACCGCCCACCGTGGCGAGGTCCTCGCGCGGCACCTCGCGCACGGTCACGGTCAGCGTGCCGTCGGCGGCCAGCGGGGACAGCGCCTCCTCGATGGCCGCGTCGCTCGCGTCGCCGTCGCAGATCAGCATCATCGCGAAATGGCCCCGCAGCAGCGTCATCGTGGTGTCCTCGAGGTTGAGGCCCAGACCGGCGATGACGCCGGTGGTCTCGGCGATGATGCCGGGTCGGTCGTGGCCGAGGACGGTGATGGCGTGGAGGGTCACGCCCGTATTGTGGCAGCCCGGCCGAGCACGTCGTCCAGCATGGTCTCGGTGAGCCGCCCGGTGAACGTGTTCTGCTGGCTGGGGTGGTAGCTGCCGATGAGCACCACGTCGGGCAGCCGCGCGCTGTCCGCGGAGCTGAGCACGACCTCGGCACCGTGCCCGAAGCGTGGCCGGGGCCGTGGCACGTGGTAGCCCAGGGCCCGGTACGCCGCCAGGGCCGCGTCCCAACCGAAACCGCCCAGCGCCACCACGGCGCGCACGCTCGGGGCGACCAGGGCCAGCTCGGCGTGCAGCCAGGGGGCGCAGGTGTCGCGCTCGGTCGGGGTCGGCTTGTTCGCCGGCGGGGCGCAGCGCACCGCGGCCAGCATCCGGGCGTCGATCAGCTCCAGACCGTCGCCGGCGTGCTCGCTGGTGGGCTGGTTGGCCAGGCCGACCCGGAACAGGCTCGCGAACAGCCAGTCCCCGGACCGGTCGCCGGTGAAGATCCGCCCCGTCCGGTTGCCCCCGTTCGCCGCCGGTGCCAGCCCCACGATCAGCACCCGCGGCGTCGCCGACCCCCACCCGCTGATCGGCCGGCCCCAGTAGGGCTCGCCGCGGAACGACGCCCGCTTGTCGCGCGCCACATCCTCGCGCCAGCGGACCAGGCGGGGGCAGGCGCGGCATACCGAGATGCGGGCGTCGAGCTGCGCCGTTTGGTCCCCAACGGGTGAGATTTCGGCCGCCGGAGGTCCGTCTGTGACCAATCGGCGTACGTCGTCGGCGTCGCGGGCGACCGGCGTGTCGGGCTGGGCGGGGTCGCCGGGCCAGCCGGTGCCGGGCGGGACCGGGGACGCGAAGAGGTCCCCGGTGAGGGGATGGGGCAGGAGCTCGCTCACTCCCCCATCCTCACCGAGGACCTCCTACGACGAGGCCGGGCGGGTGGGTTGGGCACCGACCCGCGCCCGGATCAGTAGACCGCAGGCGGAGGCGTGATGCCCGGCGTCACGTCGGACTCAGAGCCATTGCTGGGCGAGTCGCTGTCGTCCTTGCGGACCTTGTCCGCGGCCGCGGAGGCGGCCGTCGTCACCTTGCTCTTCACCGCGTCGGCGACGACCGGGGCCTGGGCAGCGACGGTGTCCTGGGCCGACTTGGCCGCCTGCTGCACCTTGGGGTTGCGCGCCACCTTGCGGGTCGTGGCGGCGATCTGCTCGTAGCGCTGGCGGCCCGCGCGGGCACCAAGCACGTAGCCGACGCCGGCGGCGGCGAGCAGGGGGAGCTTCTTGATCATGGAACTTCCTCTCGGTGGGGGGTGATCCTTGGGATTGGCGGGGAGCCGGTCACTCAGTCGTGGGAGCCGCGGCGACGCTTGAGCACGACCAGCCCCACGAGCAGTACGACGCCGCCCGCGACGCCGCCGGCCACGGCCGGCTTCGGCTTGCCGTCCGCGTCGGTGGCACGGCGTCGCAGCTCGGCGAGCTTGGTCTGGACGCGCGTCTTGAAGTCCAGCTGGCGCTGGAGGGCGTCCACGGTGTCGGCCAGCTGCTCACGCTGCCGGGCGATGTCGGCCTCGATCGCCTCCGGGCTCCCCGGCTCGGCCGGCTCGGCGCCCTCGTCGTGCTCACCTGCATGCCTGCCGCTCATGCGTGTCCCCCCTTCAGGGCGTCGACGTCGGCCTTGACGCTCTCGATGGCGGTCTCCGGCGCGGCCGGGGTCGCCTGCGCGACCTCCTTCTTGCCCAGCAGCGCCATCACGGCCGCCACCACGAGCAGGACGCCGGCCACGATCAGGGCGGCCGCCCAGGCGGGCAGCACCAGGTCCAGGGCGAGGATCGCGGTGGTGATCAGCGTCGCCAGGCCGAAGAACGCCAGGAGACCGGCGGCGCTGAACATGCCGATGCCGATGCCGGCCTTCTTGCCCTTCTGGGCCATCTCCGCCTGGGCCAGGCGCAGCTCGCTGCGGATGAGCTGGGGGATCTGCTCGGAGAGCCGATGGACCAGCGCACCGATCGGTTCGTCCGACTGTTGGTGGCTCATGGGGCGTCGGTACCCCTGGCACCGGGGGGCAAACCAGGCGTCGGTTTCCCCGGTCGACCGGGGAAACCGACGCGTCAGCTGATCGACCAGCCGATCCCGTCCAGGATGTCGGCCTCCGAGGCGATCAGCTCATCGACCCGGGCCCGGCGCAGGATCCGGTCCAGGATCAGCGCGCCGGCGCCGATCACGTCGGCGCGCCCGGGGTGCATGTAGGGCAGCGCCCGACGCTCGTCCACGCTCATCGCGAGCAGCCGCTCGGTCAGCGCGTGCACGGCGTCGCGGGAGAGCACGGACTGGTCCACGACCGCGGAGTCGAACGCCGGCAGGTCCAGGACGCCGGCGGCGAGGGTGAGCACGGTCCCGGCGACGCCCACCACGCTGGCGGCCGACGACACGGCGACCGGGCAGGCGTCCAGCGCGGCGTCGATGTCGGCGACGCAGGCGGCCAGCTCGGCGGCGCTCGGCGGGTCGCCGTGCAGGTGGCGCTCGTGCAGCCGGACCGACCCGATGTCCATCGAGTACGCCGAGGCGGCCGCCTCACCCGAGGCGTCTCCCAGGATCAGCTCGGTGGACCCGCCACCGATGTCGACCACCAGTACCGGCGCGGCGGCCGGGACCCGCAGGTTGCGCACCGCGCCGTCGAAGGCGAGGGCCGCCTCCTCGGCGCCGCCGACGACCTCCGGCTCCACGCCGAGCCGCTCGCGCACGCCCGCGGTGAACACCTCGGCGTTGCTGGCGTCGCGGGTCGCGGAGGTGGCGCAGAACCGGATCCGCCGCACCGGGTGCTGCGCGATCAGCGCGGCGTACTCGTCCAGCGCCGCGAAGGCGCGCTCCAGGGCCGCGTCGTTGAGCCGGCCGGTGCGGTCCACGCCCTCGCCCAGCCGCACCATCCGGGCCTCGCGGACCGCGACGTCGGGCAGGTCCCCGATCAGCAGCTTGATGGTGTTGGTGCCGCAGTCGATGGCAGCGATCACGAGCCGTCCGCCCCCGTTGCCTCGCTCGGCCCGGCGCCTTCGTCCGGGCCGTCCACGCTCACGCAGGGCCCGGACTCCCACCACGCGCCGAGCAGGTCGAGCACCTCGTCGCCGAGCGGGTTCACCCCGCGGCCCTGGGCCAGCGACTGCCCGGCCAGCACGTGCAGGCACTTCACCCGATCGGGCATCCCACCCGCGGAGATGCCGTGGATCTCGGGCACCTCGCCGATCGCGTAACGGGCCTCGAGGTAGCGCTCGTGCGCGGCGGCGTAGGCGGCCGCCAGCTCGGGGTCCTCGCCGAGCCGTTCCTGCATCCGCTTCATCACCCCGGTGCCCTCGAGGGTGCCGATGCGCGAGGCCGCCCGCGGGCAGGTCAGGTAGAAGGTGGTCGGGAACGGCGTGCCGTTGGGCAGGCGCGGCTTGGTGGTGACCACGTCGGGGTTGCCGCACGGGCAGCGGTGCCCGATCTCCTGGATGCCGCGGGGCTCACGGCCCAGCTGGGCGGTGATGGCCGCGACGTCCGCGGCTTCGAGCGGGGCCGCGTCACGCGGTTCGGTCACTGGTCGCCCTTCGGGGTCTTCGGGTGGGTGGGGGCGCCGATCTCGTCGGCGGGACGGTCCGCCGCGCTCGGCGGGTGACCGGCCAGCTCCATGGAGCCCCAGGCCGTGGTCCACCACGCCGTCGGCTCGGTGGGCACGACGTCCTGGGGGTCGTGCAGCGTGGCCTGGGCGCCCAGCGGCCGGCCGTCGCGGTCGAGCACCTGGAAGCCGGTCTCCCCCGGCATCAGGTAGCCGAACCGCTCACGCGCCTGCGCCTCGACGTACGCCGGGTCGTCCCAGCGTCGCTTCTCGCGCTCGAGGGACTCGATGTCGGCCTCGCGCTCGGCGATCTGGGTCTTCAGCTCGGCCAGGTGGCTGCGCTGCTCGAGGTAGGCCCGCAGGGACGAGGCGTAGGAGACCGCGAGCACGGCCACCACCAGCACCAGCACCGCCGCCCGGCCGGTGAGCCGGGGACGGCGGCGCGGGGGGCGGGCGGGAGCAGGGGACGCCGCCGACCGGGCGCGCGGGGCTCCCCGCTCGCCCGGCCGACGGCTGCCGCCGGGTCCGCCGCGGCCGTTGCCGCGCGCGGACCGGGCGCTGTCCCGAGTGCTCACGCCAGGTGCCCGGTCAGGCCCGGAAGCGCGGGAAGGCGCTCGCGCCGGCGTAGCGTGCGGCGTCGCCGAGCTCCTCCTCGATGCGCAGCAGCTGGTTGTACTTCGCCACCCGCTCCGAGCGCGCCGGGGCGCCGGTCTTGATCTGGCCGCAGTTGGTCGCCACCGCGAGGTCGGCGATCGTGGTGTCCTCGGTCTCGCCCGAGCGGTGGCTCATCATGCAGCGGTAGCCGTTGCGGTGCGCCAGGTCGACGGAGTCGAGGGTCTCGGTGAGCGAGCCGATCTGGTTGACCTTCACCAGCAGCGCGTTCGCCTGGCCGCCGCTGATGCCGCGCTGCAGCCGCTCCACGTTGGTGACGAAGAGGTCGTCGCCGACGATCTGGATCTTGTCGCCGAGCTGGTCGGTGAGCGCCTTCCAGCCCTCCCAGTCGTCCTCGTCGAGCGGGTCCTCGATGGAGACGATCGGGTACGCCGCGACGAGGTCGGCGTAGTAGGCGCTCATCTCGGCCGACAACTTGGTGCCGCCCTCGAAGGCGTAGGAGCCGTCCTTGAAGAACTCCGAGGCGGCCACGTCCATCGCCAGCGCGATGTCGGTGCCGAGCGTGAGGCCGGCGGCCGAGACGGCCTCGGCGATCAGGTCGAGCGCGGCGCGGTTGGACTCGAGGTTGGGGGCGAAGCCGCCCTCGTCGCCGAGGCCGGTGGCCAGCCCCTTCTTCTTCAGCACCGACTTCAGCGCGTGGTAGACCTCCGCGCCCTGGCGCAGCGCCTCGCGGAACGTCGGCGCCCCGATCGGCGCGATCATGAACTCCTGGATGTCCACGTTGGAGTCGGCGTGCGAGCCGCCGTTGAGGATGTTCATCATCGGGACGGGCAGCAGGTGCGCGTTGGGACCGCCGATGTAGCGGTAGAGCGGCAGGCCGGCGGAGTCGGCGGCGGCCCGGGCCACGGCCATCGAGACACCGAGGATGGCGTTCGCGCCCAGGTTGGCCTTGTTGGGGGTGGCGTCGAGCTCGAGCATCCGCTGGTCGAGCAGGCGCTGGTCGTCGGCCTCCATGTCCAGCACGGCGGGGCCGATCGTGTCGATGACCGCGTTGACGGCGTTCTCCACGCCCTTGCCGAGGTAGCGCTCGCCGCCGTCGCGCAGCTCGACGGCCTCGAAGGCTCCGGTGGAGGCGCCGCTGGGCACCGCGGCTCGGCCGAGGACGCCGTCGTCGAGGAGGACCTCGACCTCGACGGTGGGATTGCCGCGCGAGTCGAGGATCTCTCGGGCGCCGACTGCTGCGATGGAAGCCACGGTGCACTCCTGCTGGTTCGAGAACGGGGGGACGGATGGTGCGGACCGGTAGGTCGTGACCCAGCGTATCGGCGTCGTCACACATTTCCGGGAGCCCCGCCCAGGTGTGAGTTCCGGCACCCGGCGCGGGCCCGTCACGCTCGCGGCGCTGAGATCGTCATCTTGCATAGTGAAACGAACGAGGCCCGGGGAATCCCCCCTGCTGCACTCGGTTGCATCCCCCGATGCCCCGTGGGCGGCCACGAGCCCCCCTCACGAACCGAACAGGAAACACCGTGTCGCAGCTTCCCCCGCCCAGCTCCGAGTCCCCCGCCTCGCCCCTGATCGAGGCCCCCCGGCGCAAGCGGTGGCCGCTGCTGCTCGCCGCGCTGGTGGCGATCACCGTCGTGATCGGCCTGGTGGTCGCCCTCACCGGCGGCGACGAGGACGAGGAGAAGATCCGCATCGGCGTCGTCGACGCCAGCGAGCCGTACTGGGACACCTACGTCGAGGCGGCCGAGGAGGAGGGCATCGCCGTCGAGCTGGTGAACTTCGCGGAGTACACCCAGCCGAACCCCGCGCTCAGCGAGGGCGAGGTCGACCTCAACCAGTTCCAGCACATCGTCTACCTGGCCGACTACAACGTGGCCAACGACGACGACCTCGAGCCGATCGGCGCCACCGCGATCTACCCCCTGGGCCTGTACTCCAAGCAGTACGACAGCGCCGAGGAGATCCCCGACGGCGCGACCGTGGCGGTGCCCGACGACCCGAGCAACCAGGCGCGCGCGCTGCTGGTGCTGCAGTCGGCCGGGCTGATCGAGCTGACCTCCGGCGGCACCATCTTCTCCGACCTCTCCGACGTCGCGGACGGCTCGCGCATCGAGGTCAAGGCCCTCGACGCCGCCCTCACCGCGCCCGCCCTGGACGACGTGGCGGCCGCGATCGTGAACAACGACTTCGTCGAGAAGGCCGGCCTGGACTTCGCCGACGCGATCGCCCAGGACGACCCCGCCGACCCCAACGCGCTGCCCTACGTCAACGTCTTCGCCGCGCGGTCCGGCGACGCCGACGACGCGACGTACCGCAAGCTGGTCGAGATCTACCAGGAGACGACCCCGGTGCAGGACGCGGTGCGCAAGGCCTCCGGCGACACCGCCGTGATGCTCAAGACGCCGGTCGACGACCTGGTCGAGTCGCTGCGCAAGGTCGAGGCCGACACCCGCGACCACAAGGGCTGAGCGCGGTGAGCGAGCCCCTGATCCGGCTGCGCGACGTGAGTCGCGCGTTCCCGGCGCGCTCGAGGCAGGGCTCGCCGGTGCTGGCCCTGGACCACGTGTCCCTCGACGTCGCCGAGGGCGAGATCCTCGGCGTGGTCGGGTACTCCGGGGCCGGCAAGTCGACGCTGCTGCGCCTGATCAACGCCCTGGACCGCCCCACCGAGGGCACCGTCAGCGTCGCCGGGCGCGAGGTCAGCACGATGTCGGAGCGCGACCTGCGCGAGGTGCGCCGCGAGATCGGGATGATCTTCCAGCAGTTCAACCTGTTCTCCTCGCGCACGGTGTGGGGCAACATCGCCTACCCGCTGCAGGTCGCCGGCGTCGCGAAGGAGCAGCACCAGGCGAGGATCTCCGAGCTGCTGCACTTCGTCGGCCTGGCGGACAAGGCGCACGCGCACATCGAGCAGCTCTCCGGCGGGCAGAAGCAGCGCGTCGGGATCGCCCGGGCGCTGGCCACCCAGCCCCGGCTGCTGCTCGCCGACGAGGCCACCAGCGCGCTGGACCCGCAGACGACCTCCGAGGTGCTGGCACTGCTGCGCCGGGTCAACGAGGAGCTCGGGGTGACGATCGTGGTGATCACCCACGAGATGGAGGTGGTCCGCTCGATCGCCCACCGGGTCGCGGTGATGGAGGCCGGACGCATCGTGGAGTCCGGTGACACCTACGACGTGTTCTCCGACCCGCAGCACCCGGCCACCCGCCGCTTCGTCAGCACGCTGGTGGAGAAGGGCCCCGGCACGCGCGCCCTGGAGCGGCTGCGCCAGCGTCACCCCGGGGAGTTCGTCACGCTCTCGTTCCGCGACGAGGACGTCTCCCCCGCCGACGTGTTCACGGCGTTCATCGAGCGCGGCGTCGACTTCGAGCTGATCCACGGGGGCGTCGAGGACGTCCGCGGACGCACCTTCGGCCACCTCACCTTCGCCCTCACCGGTGACCCGGCGGCGGTCGCCGACGCGCTCGCCCACGTGGGCACCCGGGTCGAGGTCACCCGCCCCCAGACCCTGCCGAGCACCGAGGAGGTGCGCTGATGAACCGCCTGATCGAGCTCGACTCGCTCTTCTGGAGCGCCACCGTCGAGACCCTCTACATCGTCGGCATCACGCTGGTCATCGGCGGCGTGGGCGGGCTGGCGCTCGGCCTGCTGCTGTACACGACGCGGCCCGGCGGGATCGCGCCCCAGCGGGTGGTGAACCTCGCGGTCAACGTGCTGGTGAACTTCTTCCGGCCGATCCCGTTCGTCATCTTCATCGCCGCCGCCCAGCCGCTGGCCCGGCTGGTGGTCGGGATCGGGATCGGGAACCGGGCGATCATCTTCGCGCTCTCGCTGGCCGCGGCCTTCGGGATCAGCCGGATCGTCGAGCAGAACCTGGTCTCGGTCGACCCCGGGGTGCTCGAGGCGTCGCGGGCGATGGGCGCGGGCAAGCTGCGCACGACGTTCGCGGTGCTGCTGCCGGAGGCGCTGGGTCCGCTGATCCTGGGCTACACCTTCGCGCTGGTCGCCATCGTCGACATGTCGGCGGTGGCCGGCGTGGTCGGCGGCGGCGGGCTCGGCGCCTTCGCGGTGACCTACGGCTACCGCCAGTTCGAGCCGGTGGTGACCTGGGCCGCGGTGCTGGTGATCGTCGCGCTGGTGCAGACCGCCCAGTTCGCCGGCAACCGGCTGGCGCACCGGGCGATGCGCCGCTGAGCGCGGCCTGGTTCAGGCTGGACGCTGGTCGCCGTGCAGAAGCCGGAGCTCCTCGCACACGACGGGCATGCCGGGATCGAAGCCCCTCGGGCTCTCGGAGTGCTCGCGCCAGAAGCGCTCGTGAACCTGGCGCCAGGAGGAGAGCGATCGGTCTCCCTCGCCTTCCGCGAAGGCGTGTGACGCCGGCACCTCGTCGAAGGCGATCACGTCCACGGCGACCGTCTCCAGAAGCGCGCGAGGGACCCCGCGACCGTCGAGGATGATGTTCAGCAGGCCCACTTCGGGGAGGGGCTCCCCGGTGTGCTCGTAGTCCCACAGCGAGGAAGCCGTCGCCGTCTTCGTGCCTGCCAGCACCAGGGCGAGGAGGCCGTCTGCATGGGCGGGGGTCGCACCGAACGCCCACGCCTCGGGCGTCTGCGCGGGCAGGCCGGGTAGCGCCGAGCGACACTCCTGCCAGAACTCCTCGACCGTGGGGGTGTCGTTCATCCGGCCAGCCTATCCGGGCGGGAGCGCGCGGCGTACGGCGTCGCGCAGGGCCTGCTCGGGGTCGACGCCCTCGGCGCGCGCCTCGGCAACCAGGGCGAGCAGCCGCTCCCCGAGCTCGTCGGCGCGCCCGGGGTCCGCGGAGGGTGCCACGCCCGCCCGCTCGAGGCGCTCGAGCACCTTGTCCGCGAGCAGCAGCGCCGGCAGGCCGGGCGGGATCCCGTCCAGGACCGAGCTGCGCGGCTTCTCGGTCGCCTTGATCGCCTGCCAGACGTCGTTGACCGCCGCCGGGTCGCCGCCGGGCGCCAGCTCGCCGCCCTCGGGGGCGAACACGTGCGGGTTGCGCCGGCGCATCTTGGCGATGACGTCGCGGGCCACGTCGTCGAGAGTGAACGCGCCGCGCTCCTGCGCGATCACCGCGTGGAAGTAGACCTGCAGCAGCAGGTCGCCGAGCTCCTCGCGCAGGTGCTCGTCGTCACCGGTGTCCAGGGCCTCGAGCACCTCGTGGGTCTCCTCGAGGAGGTAGCGGGCCAGCGACCGATGGGTCTGGGCGGCCTTCCAGCTGCACTCGCTGCGCAGCCGGCGCATCACCTCGTGGAACTCGACGAGGGGACTGCGCTCGCCCGGGGTCATGGCGCTCAGCCGCACCGCTGGGACTGCGGCAGCGACGCCGCGTGGCCCTGGTCCTGGCCGCTCAGGTCCGCCAGCGTGGCCAGCGCCGAGCCGCTCACCGGCACCGACACGCTGGAGTCGGTCTGGGTCAGGCCGCCGTCGATGACCGCGAAGCCGAAGCGCGGGTCGACCTGGATGTCGTGGTCGGCGAGCCACTCCTGGAAGATCTGGTCTCCGCGCTGGGCGGCCGCCTGGGGGTTCGCGTCGGTCCCCTCCTCCTGGAGCACCTGGGCGCCGACCTGGCCGAGCACGTCCTGGAGGTAGGCGTTGCCGGCGTTCACCTCGACCCAGGTGTCCATCAGCTCCTCGGGGATGTCCGCGCTCTGCTGGCGGATCTGCGCCTCGGCCTCGTCGTAGGCCGAGGAGGGCCGCACGCCGTACTCGTCGGCGATCTGGTCGACCACCTCGCGCACCAGCGCCTGCTGGGCGACGGTGGCGCGCACCGAGGCCCGCGAGAGCGCCTGGCCCTCGGGCAGCTGGGTCTCCAGCGCCTCGCACGCCTCGGAGGTGCGCTCGTCGAGCGTCCCCATCGAGACCGTGGTGTCGTCCACGCGCACCGCCGAGCCCGGCGACGTGCCGCAGCCGGAGAGCAGGACGGTGGCGGCGACGGCGAGACCGGCGATCGGGCGCAGGCGGATGGTCACGTGGAGGGCTCCTCAGCTCTGGGGGTCGATCACCGTGTCGATGACCTGCCGCGCCCATTCAAGCAAAGCCACGCCCGTGATCGGCTTCCCCCCTACCACCGCGGTCTGCGGGCGGGGCACCAGGATGGTCTGCAGCTGGGGCTTGACGATGCTCTTGGGGTGCAGGCGCTGGAGCCGTACGACGCGCGAGTCGGGCAGCTCGACGGGCGCGAAGCGGACGTTCTTGCCCGCGATCGTGACCTCGCCGACGCCGGCGCGGCGGGCCCGGGCCCGGAACCGCGCGACGAGCAGCAGCGAGGCGACCTCCTGCGGCGGCTCGCCGTAGCGGTCGACCATCTCGTCGCGCAGCACGTCGACGTCCTCGTCGCTGCGGACCTCGGCGAGGCGCTTGTACATCTCCAGGCGCAGCCGCTCCGAGGAGATGTAGCCGTGCGGCAGGTGCGCGTCGATCGGCAGCTCGATGCGGACCTCGCCCAGCCCCTCGTCCTCCTTGGTGCCCTTGAAGTCGTTGACCGCCTCCCCCACCAGTCGCACGTAGAGGTCGAAGCCGACGTCGGCGATGTGGCCCGACTGCTCGCCGCCGAGCAGGTTGCCGGCCCCGCGGATCTCGAGGTCCTTCATCGCGATCGCCATACCGCCGCCGAGGTCGGAGTGCTGGGCCAGCGTCGCCAGCCGCTCGTGGGCGGTCTCGGTGAGCGGCTTCTCGCTGGGGTAGAGGAAGTAGGCGTAGGCGCGCTCGCGGCTGCGCCCGACCCGGCCGCGCAGCTGGTGCAGCTGGGAGAGGCCCAGGGTGTCGGCGCGCTCGATCAGCATCGTGTTGGCGTTGGAGACGTCGATGCCGGACTCCACGATCGTGGTGCAGACCAGCACGTCGAAGCGCTTCTCCCAGAAGTCGAGCATCACCTGCTCGAGCTGCTGCTCGCTCATCTGCCCGTGCGCGGTGGCCACCCGGGCCTCGGGGACCAGCTCGCGGATGTGCGCGGCGGCCTTGTCGATGGAGTTGACCCGGTTGTGGATGTAGAAGACCTGGCCCTCGCGCAGCAGCTCGCGGCGCACCGCGGCGACGACCTGACGGTCCTCGTAGGCGCCGACGTAGGTGAGCACCGGGTGGCGCTCCTCGGGCGGGGTCGCGATCGTGGACATCTCCCGGATGCCGGTGATCGCCATCTCCAGGGTGCGCGGGATCGGCGTCGCGGACATCGCGAGCACGTCGACGGAGGTGCGCAGCCGCTTCATCTGCTCCTTGTGCTCGACACCGAAGCGCTGCTCCTCGTCGACGATGATCAGCCCGAGGTCCTTGATCCGCACGTCGGCGCCGAGCAGGCGGTGGGTGCCGATCGCGATGTCGACGGTGCCCTCGGCCAGGCCGGCCAGCACCTCGCGCGCCTCCTTGTCGCTCTGGAAGCGCGAGAGCGCCTTGATGTTGACCGGGAAGCCGCTCATCCGCTCGGTGAACGTGGACAGGTGCTGGTTGACCAGCAGCGTGGTGGGCACCAGCACCACCACCTGCTTGCCGTCCTGGACCGCCTTGAAGGCCGCGCGCACCGCGATCTCGGTCTTGCCGTAGCCGACGTCGCCGCAGACCAGCCGGTCCATCGGGACCTGCCGCATCATGTCGGCCTTGACCTCGTCGACGGTGCTCAGCTGGTCGGGGGTCTCGTTGAAGGGGAAGGCGTCCTCGAGCTCGCGCTGCCACGGGGTGTCGGGGCCGAACGCGTGGCCCCGGGTGGCCTGGCGCGCCGCGTAGAGCTTGATCAGCTCGGCCGCGATCTCGCGCACCGCCTTGCGGGCCCGGTTCTTGCGCTTGGACCAGTCGGCGCCGCCGAGCCGGTCCAGGCTGGGCTGCTCGCCGCCGACGTAGCGGGTGACCTGGTCCAGCGCGTCGGCGGGCACGTAGAGCCGGTCGGGGGCGGCGCCGCGCTTCGCCGCGCCGTACTCCAGCACCAGGTACTCGCGCGTCGCGCCGCCCACCTCACGCTGCTTCATCTCCACGAAGCGGCCCACGCCGTGCTGCTCGTGCACCACGTAGTCGCCGGCCTTGAGCTCGAGCGGGTCGATCTGCTTCTTGCGGCGCGCGGGCATCTTGCGCATGTCGCGGGTGGAGGCCTTCTGCCCGGAGATGTCCTCGCCGGTGACGACCGCGATCCGGTTCACGTCGTCGACGAACCCGCTCACCAGCGCCGCGCACGTCACCGTCACCACGTCGGTGTCGGGGACCGCGTCCAGGCTGTCCACCAGCCGCGCCGCGATGTCGTGCTCGCCGAGGATCTGCACGGTCCGCTCGGCGGGACCGTGGCCGGGGTGCACCACCACCGTGCGGTAGCCCTTCTTGAGCCACTCCCGCAGGTCGTTGACGACGTGCTCCACGTCCCCGCGGTAGGCGTCGGCGGGGCGGGCCGGCAGCGCCCGGCTCTCGACCGCGCCCACGATCACGTCGACGTCGGGCACCGCGTCGGCGGCGTCGGTGTCGAGGCCGAACGGGCTCATCGTCCACCACGGCGTCCCGCGGTCCAGGGTGTGCTCGCGGACGTCGGAGAGCGTGCGGTACGACGCAGCGCCCAGGTCGATCGGAGCGGTCCCGCCGCTGGCCGCCGCGGCCCAGCTGGCGCCGAGGAACTCCTCGCTGGTCGCGACCAGGTCGTGGGCCCGGCTGCGGGCACGCTCGGGGTCGAGGACCAGCACGTGGGAGTCCGGGGGCAGCAGGTCCACGAGAAGCTCCATCTCGTCGACGAGCACCGGGGCCAGCGACTCCATCCCCTCCACCGCGATGCCCGCGGCGATCTTGTCGGTGAGCTCCACCAGCTGCGGGTGGGCGCGGCCCAGCTCGGCCGCGCGGCGTCGTACCTCGTCGGTGAGCAGGAGCTCGCGGCACGGCGGCGCCCAGAGCCGCTCGGCCTTCTCCAGGGTGCGCTGGTCGGCGACCGAGAAGGCGCGGATCTCCTCGACGTCGTCGCCCCAGAACTCCACGCGCAGCGGGTGCTCCTCGGTCGGCGGGAAGACGTCGACGATCCCGCCGCGCACCGCGAACTCGCCGCGCTTCTCCACCAGGTCGACGCGGGAGTAGGCGGCGTCGGCCAGCCGCCGCACCACGTCCTCGAGCGGGGCCGTCATCCCCTCGGTGAGCTCGACCGGCTCCAGCTCCCCCAGGCCCCGGACCTGCGGCTGCAGCACGCTGCGCACCGGCGCGACGACCACCTTGAGCGGGCCGTTCGACGGGTCCTCGCCCGGGTGCACCAGCCGGCGCAGCACCGCCAGCCGACGCCCGACGGTGTCGCTGCGCGGGCTCAGCCGCTCGTGCGGCAGCGTCTCCCAGCTCGGGTAGTAGGCGACCTCGCGCGGGTCGATCAGGCAGCCCAGCGACTCGACCAGCTCCTCGGCCTCCCGGGTGGTCGCGGTGACCGCGAGCACCGTCCGGCCGGTGTCGACGACCCCCTTGACGACGAACGGGCGCAGCGACGCCGGGCCGGTCAGGTCGAGCGACGCGACGCCCTCCTCGCGGACGCTGGAGAGCGCCGAGGCGAGGGTCGGGTCGGCGAGGACGGCGGTGGCCAGACCGGCAAGGGTCACGAGAGCTCCCAGGAGTGCGCATCACGAGCGCCCCCCGGCCAGGTGTGCCAGGGGGTGTGGAACCAGTCTAGGTCGGCCCGGCGCCACCGCCCGGAGGCCGTCACCCGACTTGGGTATCCGCCGTGCACGGCCCGGGTGAGCCCCCGGCGCCGCCCTAGGTTCCCGCCATGTCCCCGCGGCACGCTGTCGAGATCACGGCCCTGGTCCTGGCGACCTGGCTCGGTGCGAGCGTCCCGGCCGGGCTCGCGCAGGGCACGGCGGCCCGACCGGACGGCGAGGCGCGAGCCGCCGCCGGCCGGGCGGTGGTGGATCGCCACCTGAGGGACCCGCGGATCATGGAGTCCAGCGGGCTGGCGCGCAGCACCTTCGCGCGCCCGCTGCTGTTCACCCACAACGACAACGACGGGACGCCGGTGCTCTTCGCGGTGGGCCGCTCCGGGTCCACCCGCGCCGTGCTGCGGCTGAGGGGCGCTCGTCCGGTGGACTGGGAGGACGTCTCCACCGGGCCCGGGCACACGCTGTGGATCGGCGACATCGGCGACAACGACTTCGATCGGCGCCGGATCTGGGTCTACCGGATCACCGAGACGCGCGGACTGCGCCCGAGCAGGGTGCGCTGGACGCGCTTCCCCCTGGTCTATCCCGACGGACCGCACGACGCGGAGGCGCTGGCGGTCCATCCGCGCACCGGCCGCGTGTTCGTGGTCTCCAAGCAGCAACGGCGCGGCGCGGTCTACCGGGCACCGCGCAGGCTGTCGCGCTCGGAGCCCAACGTGCTGCGCCGGGTGTCCGCGGCACCCGCGTCCATCACCGCGGCGGCGTTCAGCCCGAACGGGCGGCGCCTGGTGATGACCGACTACGACACGGCCTACCTCAAGCGCACCGCGGCCGGCCCGATCACGCGGCGCTTCGCGCTCCCCCATGTCCCCCAGGGCGAGTCGATCGAGTTCACGCGCAACGGCCGTGCGCTGCTGCGCGGCAGCGAGGGTCCGAACAGTCCGGTGCTGCGGGTCCGGCTGCGCTGAGCCGGGGGCTCACGCCTCCTGGGTCGCCTCGGCGATCTCGGCGCCCTCGGCGATCTCGGCGGGTGAGCGCAGGATGCAGAACTCGTTGCCCTCGGGGTCGGCGAGCACCACCCAGCCGGTGCCCGGGCCGTGGATGCCGCGCATGTCCGCGACCTGGTCGGCACCGAGTGCGAGCAGCCGGACCACCTCGTCGTCGCGGGTGCCGTGCCGCGGGCGCAGGTCGAGGTGCAGGCGGTTCTTGACCGCCTTCGGCTCGGGCACCTCGATGAACCACAGCGCGTGGCCGGACTCCGGGTCGCGGATCGCGCACTCCTCGTGGCCGGGCAGATTGGGGTCCCCCTCGTCGTCGGCGTACCCCAACACCGGCTTCCACCACTCGGAGAGCTCGTAGGCGTTGGCGCAGTCGAAGGTGGTGTGCGACACGAAGGAGGTCATCGCGCCACTGTGCCCTCCCCGCGGCCCCGGCGCCACTCCTCCCCACTACCGGGTAACTTGCCCCGCCCCGCCCGTGCGCCCCCTCCCCGGCGTTCGACGATCTGGTCCGCGGGAGGTGCGCCCCCGCGTCGTCGAGCAGCACCGTCGAGAAGTACAGGGGACCGTGGATGAGCAAGATCGTTGGCTACGCACCGGGGGCGTACGACCTCTTCCATGTCGGGCACCTCAACGTGCTGCGGCACGCGCGCAGCATGTGCGACCACCTGATCGCCGGAGTGGTCTCCGACGAGCTGTGCGCGCAGGTGAAGGGGGTGCGCCCGGTCGTCTCGCTCGCGGAGCGGCTGGAGATCGTCAGCCACATCGACGTGGTCGACGAGGTGCACGCCGAGACCCTCGCGAGCAAGGTCGAGACCTGGCGGCTGCTGCGCTTCGACCGCATCTTCAAGGGCGACGACTGGCGCGGCACCCCCAAGGGTGACCGCCTGGAGCGAGACTTCGCCGGGGTCGGCGTCGAGGTCGTCTACTTCCCCTACACCGTGCACACCTCGAGCACCCGGCTGCGCCGGGCCCTCGAGCTGCTCGAGGGCGAGCTGCGCCCGGCCAGCGCACAGAACTAGCGGCACGGAACTAGCCGCACAGCGCTAGCCGCACGGAGCTAGCGCAGGTCGGTCAGGGTCACCCGGGTCGAGGCCCGGTCGCCGGACAGGCCGGAGACGACCTGGTGGATCTCGCTGCGGTAGCGCTCCGCCCCGAACCGGGCGACCGCCCGCTCCCGTCCCGCCGCGGCGATGCCGACGGCCTGCGCGGGATCGTCGAGCAGCCGGGTCACCGCCGCCGCCATCGCCGGCGCGTCCAGGGTGGGCACGAGCAGTCCGGAGACCCCGTCCTCGATGGTCTCGAGGTGGCCCTGGACGGCCGTGGCCACCACCGGCCGCAGCGCGCCCTGGGCCTCCACCGTGGCGTTGCCGAACGACTCCCCCAGCGACGGCGCCAGCACGACGTGTGCACGCTCCAGCGCCGGCCACACCGGCGAGACGTAGCCGGAGAAGGTCACCGACCCGCGCAGGTCCGGCTGGGCCGCGCGAGCGCGCAGACCCGCGACGTAGTCCCCCGTGCCGGGCGCGGCCGTCCCACACAGCTCGAGCTCGACGTCGCGCCCCTGCCGGCGCAGCAGTCCCGCCGCCTCCAGCGCCACGTGCGGAGCCTTGCGCGGCGACAGACGACCCAGCACGAGCAGCCTCGGCGAGGGCGAGGCCTGGGTGGGCCCCGGGCACGCCCGCGGCAGCGCGACGCCGTTGTAGACGAGCCGGGCGCGCCGCCCCAGGACCGGGTCCACCCCGCTCAGCACGGTCCGCGTCGACTCGCTGTTGACCACCAGCAGGTCCGCCATCCGCAGCGGTGCCGCCAGCAGCTGGCGGACCACCCGGGCGTCCTTCGCCTCCGCCTCGTGCAGGTGGCACAGCGAAGGCACTCCCGCGCTGCGCGCGGCTGCCAGCCACCAGGGCACGGTGATCGTGTTGACGTAGACCAGGATCGCGCTCTCGCGGTGCACCAGCTCGCGCAGCGACCGGACGACCCCCCAGGCGCGTCGCGCCATCTGCGCGAGGCCGGCGGGGGTGGCCTCGGCGCGACGCAGCACCGGGAAGCCGAGCACCCGGACCTCGGCGCCCAGCTCCTCCAGCCTCGCCACCAGCGGCCCGGCATCGGGCACCGCCACCACCACGCGCCAGCCGTGGGCGCGGAGGCCGGCGACGCTCTCGAGCATCTGCAGGTCGGAGCCGTAGAGGTCCGCGGTCGGGTTCGCGACCAGGACGGTGGGGCCGGGAGACGGTGCGTTCACGCTCCCGACGCTAGGGACGGAGGCCGCGGCCGAGGCCCCGGCGGTCAGAGGACCCCCAAATTTGTCTACTTCCCCCCGAGGCCGGCGTCGGGCCTCGCGGCTCGGCCTACGTTCCACCGCAACGCCGTTGGCTGGAGCAGGGGGATCGATGGGTGACACGACGCTGGCCGAGCCGGTCCGGCTGGGCTACCGCGACCACCTGGGCGCGCTGGAGAGGGCGCAGAAGCCCGCGCGGGGAACCGCGGCGTACTCCCGGCACCTGAACCGGCCCGCCGGTCGCCGCGTCGCCGCGTCAGCCCACCTCATCGGCATGTCGCCGAACCAGGCCACCGCCCTCAGCGCCGTGCTGAGCGCGAGCGCCCTGCTGCTGCTCGCGGCGGGGCCGGCCTCGGTGTGGGTGGGCTTCACGGTCGCTGTGCTGCTCGCCGGGGGCTACGTGATGGACTCCGTCGACGGACAGCTGGCGCGGCTGCGCGGAGGGGGCTCGGTCGCCGGCGAGTGGCTCGACCACACCGTCGACTGCGCCAAGACCAGCGCCCTGCACCTGGCGGTGCTGGTGGCCTGGTACCGCCACCCACCGGTGGAGGACGACGCGGCGCTGCTCGTCCCGATCGCCTTCGAGGTGGTCGACATCGTCTGCTTCTTCGGCATCATCATGCTCCCGTTCCTGCGGGCGCGGTACGTGTCCGCCGAGCGCCCCAAGCACGCCGCCGAGAGCGTCGAGAGCCCCTGGCGTCGCTGGCTGATCCTGCCCAGCGACTACGGCGTCTTCTGCTGGATGTTCGTCCTCCTCGGCTGGCCGACGCTGTTCCTGTCCGCCTACACCCTGCTCTTCGCCCTCAACGCCGTCCTGCTCGCTCTCGCCCTGCGCAAGTGGTGGCGCGAGCTGAACGCACTCACCGCCTGAGGAGGCGCACATGCGAATCGCGATGCTGGGGACCCGGGGCGTGCCGGCCAGGTACGGCGGCTTCGAGACGGCCATCGAGGAGATCGGCCAGCGACTGGCCGCGCAGGGCCACGACGTCACGGTCTACTGCCGGGGCGCCGACGAGCCGGTGCCCGAGTACCTCGGGATGCGGCTGGTGCACCTGCCCGCGCTGCGCGGTCGTGCCCTGGAGACCCTGAGCCACACCGCGCTCTCGCTGCTGCACCTGCTCGTCTCGCCCCGCCAGGACACAGCGATCGTGTTCAACGCGGCCAACGCGCCGCTGCTGCCGATCCTGCGCCTGCGCCGGGTGCCGACGGCCGTGCACGTCGACGGCCTGGAGTGGAAGCGCGCCAAGTGGGGCCCCACCGGGCGGCTGTACTACCGGCTGGCGGAGGCGTTCGCCGTGCGTTGGGGCGACGCGCTCATCGCCGACGCCCAGGGCATCGCGGACTACTACCGCCGCGAGTTCGGCGCCGGCACCGAGCTGCTCACCTACGGCGCCCCCATCCAGTCCGAGCCCGGCGCGACCCGGCTCTCCCGGCTGGGGCTGTCCCCGGGCGGCTACCACCTCGTGGTCGCCCGCTTCGAGCCGGAGAACCACGTGGCCGAGATCGTCGCAGGCTTCCGCGACTCCGGGGCCCGGCTGCCCCTGGTGGTGGTGGGCTCGGCGCCGTACGCGGACCGCTACACCGCGCACGTGCGCGAGCGCGCCGGGGACGACCCCCGGATCCGGCTGGTCGGCGCCGTCTGGGACCAGGACGAGCTCGACGAGCTCTACGCCAACGCCGTCACCTACCTGCACGGCCACTCGGTGGGCGGCACCAACCCGTCGCTGCTGCGGGCGATGGGCGCCGGCGCCGCCGTCGTCGCCTACGACGTGGACTTCAACCGGGAGGTGCTCGGCGAGGACGGGTTGTTCTTCGCCGTGCCGGCCGACGTCGCCGAGCTGCTGGAGAAGGCCGAGACCGTGCCCGACGAGCTGGCCGCCCGCGGTGCCCGGCTGCGTGCTCGCGCCGCCGAGCGCTACCGGTGGTCGAGCGTCGCCGAGGGCTACGAGGGGCTCCTGGTCCGGCTGCGGCGGGGACACTCGAGTCGCCGGCGTGTCTCGGGGCGTCGTACCGGCCGGGGCCGCAGCGGGCGGAGCGCCCCCTCGTGACCCACTCCGCGGTCGCGCTCGGGCGGCGGCTGCCCCGGCCGGTCGCTGCGCTGGCCGCGCAGGTGACCCTGGCGGGCAGCAGCCTCGCCCTGCAGCTGCTCGCGGCGCGCGAGCTCGGTGCCGCCGGGCTCGGCCAGTACGCCCTGCTGTTCGGTGCGACCGTGATGTTCACCGCGCTGTCCACCGGGCTCGTCGGGGACAGCCTGACCGTCCTGGACCGCGACGATCCGGCGGTGCGCGCCGCCCTGGTGCGGATCGCCGCCCTCACCGTCGCGGCGGCCACCGTCACCGGCGGCACCGTCGTCGTGCTCGGGACCGGGTTGCCCGCCGCGGCGGCTCTCGCGTTCGCGGGCGCCACCGCGGCCTTCATGGTGGCCGACCTGCTGCGCCGGCTGCTGATGGCGGACCTGCGCTTCGGGTGTCTGGTCCTGGTCGACGGCACCGGGCTGCTGGTCAGCCTCGCGGTGCTGGCCGGGGCCGCGTACGTCGCCTCGCTGAGCCTGGCGGCCTTCCTGACAGCACTGATGCTGGGCCAGCTGAGCGCCTGTCTGGTGGCCGGCCTGCTCCTGCCCCGCCGCGAGCGCGCCCTCGGGCACGGCCCGCCCGCCTGGCGGGCCGTGCTCGGCTTCGGCGTGTGGCGGGCCACCCAGCAGTTCGTGCGCCCGACGGCGCTCAACGCGGCCCGGTGGCTGGTGCTGCTCGCCGCCGGCCAGGCGGCGGTGGGCGAGCTGGAGGCGGCCCGGGTGTTCGTGGCGCCGGCCCTGCTGCTGGTGCAGGGCATCGGCTCCTACCTGTTCTCCTCCTACGCCGCCGACCGGGACCGACCGCTCGACGCGTTGCTGGGCCGGGCCGACCGGGCCGCCGCGGTGATGCTGGTCGCCGCCACCCTCTGCGGGCTGGCGGCCGTCGCCGCCAGTGGCGTGCTCGGCCCGCTGCTGACCGGTGGCCGGTTCCCCCTCGAGGTGCCTGCGGTGCTGGGCTGGACGGCGTACGCCGCGTCCTGTGCCGCGGTCCTGCCCTACGGCAGTCTCGCCGCGGTGCGAGGCCAGCAGGCGCAGGTGCTGCTGGTCCGGGTGATCGATTCGTGCCTCTCGCTGCTCCTGGTCGCCGCGCTGCTGTTGGCGGTAGGCACGCCCGCCTGGTCGATGCCCTGGTTGCTGTGCGTCGGCTCGTTCGTCGGCGGGTGGTGGTGTCGCCGCCTGCTGACCGGGCTCGTCGAGGAGTCCCGGGCCGACTCGAGCTCCACGGCCGGCGCTTCCGGGCTGGCGGGTGCGCCGCGATGACCTCCACCCTCGACTCCCCGCCCGACGTCGGGGCGAGCCGCGAGCGCGACCTGCGCCTGGCGGCGTCCCTCGCCCCGCTGGGCCGGTCGCCGTTCCGGCTGCTGCTGATCTTCCTGCTCCTGCTGCTCTCCACCGTCGCCTGGCGCAAGGGCACCTACTACTCCGGCGGCATGGACGGCGTGGTGGTGATGAAGGCGGCGCTGAACGTCGTCGCCATCATCCTGGCCTTCACCGCGCCCCGGCGCGGGACGCCCTGGGACCGGTTCCCCGTGGGGCCGCTGCCCTGGCTCGGCGCCTACCTCCTGATCACCGGCCTGGGCGCCGTGCTGGACGGCAACGGCCTGGCCACCGGCGTCCTGATCGCGCGCAGCTTCCTGATCATCGCGACGCTCGTGCTCGTCTTCTCCCGCTATCTCAGCGTGCAGGTGCTGAGCACGCTGATGACGGCCATGCTGCTGCTGGCGGGCTTCACCTCCGTCACCGGCATCGGCTCGCTGGCCAGCGAGGGCCGCCTCTACGGAGGGATCCCACCGGTCAACGCCAACGAGATCGCGCTGCTGGTCAGCATCCCGTTCCTGTGCCTGGTCTGGCGTTGCATCGTGGGAGTGGCCAACTCGCGCGACGTCGCTGCGCTGCCGATCCTGCTCGCGGTCGTCTGGGCCACCGGGACCCGCACCGGGCTGGCGGCGCTCCTGCTGGCGACCGTCCTGCTCGTGCTGCTGGCCGCGCGCCTCCCGGCCTACGTCTTCTCCCTCGGTGTGCTGGCCGTCCCCACGGGCCTGGCGATCGCCGTCTACACGCCGGTGCTCAGCCAGTACCTCACCCGTGGCGACACCAGCAGCATGCTGACGCTGAACTCGCGGACCATCGCGTGGCGCGCGGCTCTGGACTACCCCGACACCGCGGCGCAGGAGATGCTCGGCGTCGGGCTGTCGGTGAAGAAGATCCCCGTCTCGGCCATGTACCGCAACGAGCAGATCCTCGACAGCACCTGGGTCTCGGCCCTGGTGCAGGCCGGCTGGCTGGGCACCGCGGTGCTGGTGCTGCTCGTGCTGATCACCCTGGCCAAGGCCGCCACCACCCAGGCGCCCTGGCGGTCCCTGGGCGTGGTGACGCTGGTGCTGCTGGTGCTCGTCAGCGTGCTGGAGAGCGGGCTGTTCGACGCCTCCGCCGCCTTCATCACCTTCTTGTGCTTCGCCTTTGCAGTGCAGGTACCCGCCGACGAGGGAGCCCCCCGATGACCTTCACCGTGATGATCGTGTGCTCGGCCAACGTCTGTCGTTCGCCGCTCACCGCTGTCCTGCTGGACAGGGCTCTGCGCGGCCATCTCGTGCGCCACCACCTCCAGATCCGGACGTGCGGCCTCGATGCGATCCCCGGGGACCTGGCGTGCGCCGAGATCGCACGCCTGCTCGATCGGGCCCACGAGACCCGGCACGGGCTCTCCGAGCACCGCGCGACGCTGGCCACCCCGGCAGCCTTGGCGGGTGCCGATCTCACCCTCACCGCCGATCGGCACGCGCGCGCAGGGGTGGTCCGGATGTTCCCCCAGTCACACTCGCGCGTCTTCACGGTCCGTGAGGCCGGGCAGCTCGCCGCGCAGCTGCACGGCGAGCTTCCTCGGCTCCCCTCAGGCGAGCCCACCGCGCTGTCTCAGGCCCTCCCCGAGGGCGTCGAGCGCCGACTGCGCGAGTTCGTCGTACAGCTCGATGCCCAGCGCGGCCTCGGCGACCAGGTCCGCACCGAGCGTCAGCTGACGCTCTCCGCGCCGTGGCGGCCCCTGGAGATCCAGGGGCATGACGTGCCCGATGCGCATCTCGATCACCGAGTCCGGCACCGTCTGGTGCTCCGGCTCGCCCAGCCCCCGGTCACTCAGTTCGCCGAGACGATGGCGGCGTTCACGGCCCTCGCCCAGCAGCCCGGACCGCGCCCCTGACGCCCGGCGCCGCGTCCCTCAGGCAGCGGGCGCGGCGCCGCCCAGCAGGCTCTGCGCCAGCAGGGGCGCCAGGTGCTCGGAGTACTCCCAGGTCAGGTGCGAGCCGTCCGCGCGGACCGGCTGGTTCCCGGTGAAGGCCGGACACAGGCCGGCGGCGCAGAACCACGCCGAGGTGTCGATGTACTGGACCTTCGCGAGGTCGGCGGCGGTCTGCTCCGCCTGCGCCATCAGCGACCAGGCCTCGCCGATCGCGGAGACGCAGTCGTCGGGGGCAGCGCCCCGGGTCATGCACAGCTCCAGGTTGCCGGCGTTGGGGGGCGGTGCGAGGACCACCGTCCGCCCCGCCGCCCCCTCGAGCCTGCGGAGGGTGTCTGTCATCGCGGACTGCACCTCCTGCTGGGCGGCGGACCCGGTGTTCTCGGAGTACAGGTTCTCCAGGTCGTTCTGCGACGAGGCCAGCACCAGCAGGTCGGGCGTCATCCGCTGGACCGCCTGGACGGCGAAGTCGCGGTGCCGCTCGCACTCGACGAACCGCTTTCCGTCGGCGACCACCGGGGCGTTCCACACCGGGCACTGGCCCATCGTGAGCTGTTGGACCGCGAAGCCACGCGGCACCAGCGCCTTCCGGATGCCGGGCATCCAGGAGATGGCGTAGGAGTCGCCCAGCACGACGACCGTCTTCGTGGCGCCCTCGTCACCGAAGCGGCACTTCGCCAGGGTCCCGGCGTCGACGTTCGCGCAGCCCTCCGCGGTGAGCCGGTCGACCCAGTTCGCCAGCCCCAGGTCCTCCACGGCCGGGTCCAGGTCGGGGAAGGCGGTCGCCTGGAGCGCGCTCACCACGGCCTCCTGCTGCGCGCGAAGTTCCGGCGAGACCGGTGCCGCGCCGGTCTCCGAGTCGGCAGACACGGCCGAGTCGGTCGCCTCGAGCGGCGCGGACTGCAGCTGCTCGAAGCGCGTCGGCTCCGGGGCACGGGTCGGTTGGAGGGCCAGACCCACGGCCAGCAGGCAGGTGACGACCAGGCAGCCGAGCACGAGGTTCTGCACGTGCAGGGGAAGCCGGTTCTCGAACAGCGGAGAGCGCAGGTGGCGCTCCCGGCGCCGGGCCAGCATCCCCGGCTCCAACCAACTCGACCGACGGATCGGGTCCTCCACCAGGTGGTAGCTCAGCACCGACAGCATGACGATGGCGATGCACGCGAGCAGCTGGTACTGCAAACCGCCCCGGGGGTAGAACGCCTGCAGGAGGATGATCACGGGGAAGTGCCACAGGTACAGCGAGTAGGAGATGTCGCCCACGTATCCAGCGACGGGGTTGACGATCGGGCGCAGGTAGGTCTGTTCGCGCGACATGCCCGAGACCAGGACGCAGGCGGTGCCGAGGACGGGCAGCGCGGCCCACGGCGCCGGGAAGGTCGAGGTCTCACCGATCAGGAAGAGACCCGCCGCGATGCCCAGCAGACCCGCCATCCCGAGCCCGGAGGCGAGCCGGGCAGGGAGCTCCTTCAGGTAGGGAGAGAGCACCGCGAGGAGGGCACCGACACCGAGCTCCCACCCCCGGTCCAGCGTCGAGAAGTACGCCTGGACGGGCTCGGTCGAGGTATGCCACACCGAATAGGCGAACGAGGCGAGGGTGAGCGCCCCCGCGACGCCCCCCAGCGCCAGTCGGCCGTTGCGCACCCTGCCTCGGGCAAGGGCGTAGGTGGCCAGGATGACGAGCGGCCACAACAGGTAGAACTGCTCCTCGACGCTGAGCGACCAGTAGTGCTGCAGCGGCGACAGGAGCCCGTCGTCGCGGAAGTAGTCGGTGTCGACCGCGGCGAAGTGCCAGTTCGCGCTGAAGACGAGCGCCCAGAGCCCGTCTCGAGCAGCCGCCGCTCCTCGCAGCTGGTTGTAGGCGAAGAACGTCACCGCCACGGTGGCGGCGATCACCAACGTCGCGGAGGGCACGATCCGCCTGATCCGGCGCCGGTAGAAGTTCGTGAAGCTGATCCGCCCGTCGCGCTCGTGCTCCTTGAGGAGGAGCCCGGTGATCAGGAAGCCGGAGAGGACGAAGAAGACGTCGACTCCGATGAAGCCTCCCCGGGGATAGCCCCAGAGGTGGTTGGCCACCACGGCGAGCACCGCGACCGCGCGCAGGCCCTGGACGTCTCGGCGTGGCATGGCACCCGGTCCGCTGTGAACTCCACTCACGTCTCTTCCCCCCGCTTCCCCACTTCCGGCGCCCGGTGCGGCCGGTGCTGTCGCCGTGGCGGGCACCGCCTAGGCGGCCGCCTCCGGCCCCCGCTTGTCGCCTGTCGGCTCCTCGGCTGCTCGCGGCGCCTCCGCAACCGGCTCGGTCACCTCGGGCTCGTTCTGGACGGCGGGGCTGGGTTGCCGGGCGGTCGAGAGCGGGGAGAGCTCGACCCTGTCGAGCGAGATCCGGGACCGGTAGTCGTGCTCGGGCGTCCCGCGACCGAGCCGCTCGGCGTTGAGGACGGTGCCGAGCACCGGGACCCGCGCGCTGCGCAGAGCCTCCATCGCCTGGGTGACCTGGTTGCCCGTGGTCGTGCCGGCCCCGATCACCAGGACCGCGCCGTCGGTGTGCCTGCCCAGCACGAGGACGTCGGTGACCGAGAGCACCGGCGGGCAGTCGTAGATCACCACGTCGAAGCGCTGACGCAGGTGGGAGATGAGCGACTGCATCGCCGAGGATCCCAGCAGCGCCGTCGGGTCGGGCGGCAGCGACCCGGCGGGCAGCACGCTCAGGGTGCCGTGGTTCCACGGGAGCAGGACCTTGTCCAGGGTGGTCTCGCCGACGAGGACGTCGGAGAGCCCCAGGACGCCCTCGATGCCGAAGACCGCGGCGGCTCCGGGGCGGCGCATGTCCGCCTCGACCAGGCAGACCGAGGCTCCGCCCTGCGCCCAGCTGACCGCCAGGTTGCAGGCCACCGTGGTCTTGCCCTCCCCCGCGAGGGCCGAGGTGATGGCGAAGTGACCCAGCTCGCGATCGACGGTCGCGAACTTGAGGGCGGTGCGGATGGTCCGGTAGCGCTCGGCGCTGACCGAGCGCCAGTCCAGGGTGACCAGGGGGCGACGCGCCGCCCGGCGCTCGCGCACGGTGGTGCCCAGAGCCGACATCCCGGTCAGCTCACGCACGTCCTCGCCGCTCTTGACCCGGCGATCGAGGTGCTGACGGATCACCGCCAGGACGAACCCGACGGAGAGCCCGCCCACCAGGCCGAGCAGCAGGTTGAGCGGCACCTTGGGCGAGGAGGGCTGGGCGGGCACCTCGGCCGGCTGTGCCAGGGACACCCGGACGTTGGAGACGTTCGTGGCCTGGGCGACCTCGAGCGCCTCGATCACGACCCCCATCTGCACGGAGATCGCGTTCGACAGCTCCATGGCCACCACCGGGTCGGGGTCGGTCACCGACACGTGGATGAGCACCGTCTCGGGCTCGCTGGAGACCGACACCTTCTCGGCCAGCTGTCGGGTGCTGAGGTCCAGGTCGAACTCCTCGAGCACGGGCTCCAGCACCCGCGGGCTCTCCGCCAGAGGCGCGTAGGAGCGCACCCGCTGGACGGCGAACTGCGACCCCTGGAAGATCTCGCCCTGGCTCCCGCTGCGCTCGGCGACCGTGACGAACGAGCGCGACTGCGCGGTGTACTGCACCTGCGCGGTCATGCTGAGCGCGGCGGCCACCAGCAGGCCGAGCGCGAGGCAGGTGCCCCAGACGCGCCAGCGCCGCTGCAGCACGACCACGTAATCGGTGAAAGTCACTGAGCCCCCCAAGGTTCGGTGTCGGGCGGCCCGCAGAGAGCCGCCTGGACGAGGCTCGCCCACCCCGAGCCCCCGACCCGGCCCCCACGGGGCGATATCACCAATTTGAGGTGTCCCCGACGCCGCGGTCCCCCGCCGGGCGGCGCGGCCCGCACAGTGGCCCTCTACGCGAGAAGGGTGCGCCGATGCATGTGGAGCTGTTGCTGGATCCGGCGCATCTGTCCGGCTGGCACCGCGACCTGGTCACCTCGGTCCGCAGGGGCGGCGTCACCGTCCGCGTGGTCTGGATCGACAGCGGGCGGGCTGCCCCGCTGTCCTCGGCCACGGTGCGGTTGGAGCGGCGCCTGCACGGCCTGACCGCGGCCCGCGGGGCCGAGACCGCAACCCACTCCCTGCCGCCCGAGTCGGCGGCGCCGGTGGCCGTGCTCGAGCAGGACCCCTCGCCCTGGGACCGGCTCACGGTCGACCTGGTGGGCACCGCGCGCCGCCCGGACCAGTCCTGCTGGCGGCTGCTGGTCGACGGCGTCCCGGGCACCGCGGCGCTGCTGCCCGCGCTCGGCGCCGGGCGGTTCCCCGTGGTGGCGCTGCGCGCCGACGACGGCACCACGGTGGCCGAGGCCCGCCCCGGCAGCGAGCGTCCCGGGGTCGTCTCCGCGGCCCTCGACGACGTACTCGCCGGCGTGGTGACGCTGGTGACCCAGGCCGTGCTGGGCAACCGCCTGCGCGTGGAGGCGGACAGCGCACAGCTTGAGGGATCCGCGACGGCGGACGACCCCGCGGTGGCGGCGCCGCCGAGCGAGCGCGCGCAGCAGCTGGTCCCGCGTGCGCTGCGCGTGGTGGGCGGCACGGCGGTCCGCAGCGCCTATCGCGCGCTCTACCGGACCCCGCACTGGAGGGTCGGCTGGCGGGTGGTGGACGGGCCCGACCTGCTCGACCTCCCCCCCGCGCTCCCGGGCGGCTGGCGGACGCTGCCCGACGACGGGCACCACTTCTACGCCGACCCGTTCCCGATCCTGGTCGACGGCGTCACCCACCTCTTCGTGGAGGACTACGACCACCGCATCGGGCGCGGGGTCATCTCGGTGACCCAGCTCGACGAGGGCGGCACGCCGGCGACGCCGCGTCCGGTGCTGAGCCACGACGTGCACCTGTCCTACCCGCACGTGCTGGCCGACCAGGGTGAGCTGTGGATGATCCCGGAGACCTCCGCAGCCGGCACCGTGGAGCTCTACCGGGCGGTGGGTTTCCCGGACCGCTGGGTGCGCGAGAGGGTGCTGATCGAGGGCGTCGAGGCCAGCGACGCCACGCCGTTCCAGCACGGGGGCCGGTGGTGGCTGGCGGCGACCGTGCGCCACGCCGGCTCGTGGTCCGACACCCTGCACCTGTGGCACGCCCCGCACCTGGTCGGCCCCTGGACGCCGCACCGGCGCAGCCCCGTGCTCCTCGACATCGCCTCGGCCCGCCCCGCGGGGCGGGTGGTGCAGCGCGAGGGACGCCTGCTCCGCCCGGTGCAGGACTGCTCGCGAGGCTACGGCGCGGCGCTCGCCATCGCCGAGATCACCGCGCTCGACGAGGACACGTTCGCGCAGCGGGTGCTCACCCGGTTCGAGCCCGGGCCCCCGTGGCCCGGACGCCGGCTGCACACCGTCAACCGCGCCGGCCGCCTGGAGTGCATCGACGGCTCGGCGCTCTCCGCACGCCTTTGGTGACAGCCCCAGGAGGAGGCAGCAATGCCCAGCTACGTCGTCGCCCGCGAGGACGACCTGGACTTCGGATCCGTCGAGTACGCCGAGCTGTTCGACCAGTCGGGCGCCACCCTCTTCCAGCACCCCACCTGGATCGGCGCCGTCTACCGGACCCTGGCACCACACCGGGCTGCCACCCCCCTGGTGGTGACCCTGCGCTGCGAGGGTGTCCTGGTGGGCGTCCTGCCCCTGCTGTCGCGCCGGCGCCGCGGCGTACGGCGCGTGGAGTTCGCCGACCTCGGCGTCTGCGACTACATCACGCCGGTCCTGCACCGCGCGCACCGTCACGCCCTGCTGGCCGACCCGCAGGTGCGGGACTCGATCCGCTCGTGCCTGGGCCGCTTCGACCTCCTGCTCCTGGAGCGGCTGCCCGGCTCCCCGGACGAGGCCGCCTGCCTGCTCTCGGCGCACACCACCCGCCGGCACCGCTACGACTCCCACGCCATCTCGCTGCCCGCGACCCACCAGCAGTGGCGCAGCCAGGCACTCGACCCCAAGCTCGTCCGCCACCTCGACCGCAAGCGCAAGCGGCTGCGACCCAAGGGAGGCGTGCAGCTGACCCAGGTCAGCGACCCGGCCCGGGTCCCGGAGCTGATGGCCGACCTGCAGCGGTTCCGACGCGACCGCTTCGCCGAGCGCCACGGGATCGACCTCGTGCAGGACCCGGGCGGCTTCGCCTTCTACCGTCAGGTCGCCGTGGACAGCCTCACCCACGGCGGGCCGGTCGCGCTGAGCGCACTCACCGTCGGCGACAGCGTGGCGGCCGTCTCCCTGGACCTGGTCGACGAGCAGCGCCACCTCTTCCTCGTGGTGGGCTACGACTTCGCCCGGCTGCGCAACTACTGCCTGGGCCTGATCATCGTCGAGGAGCTGGTCTCGCGCGCGATCGAGGCCGGGCGGCACACCTTCGACCTGACCGTCGGCGACGAGAGCTACAAGAGCGAGCTGGGTGCGCACGCGACGCCGATGTACGCGGTGCGCCGCGCCGCCACGCCGGTGGGTCTGGCCGCGGCCGCCGCCCTGGACCTGGACACGACGGCCCGGCGGCACGCGAAGCGCGCCGTCGCCCGGGCGCGGCGCCTCCCGAGCCTGCGCCTGCCGGGGCGCCGCCGGGCCATCCCCGCCGCAGGCCATGCCTGACCCGGGTGACGCGGCACCGGTCGAGCCGCCGCGCTCCGGGCTGCCGCGCGCCGCGATCCGGGCCTCGCCGCTGCTGCTCACCGCCCTCCTGCTGTCCTCGGCTCCCGGACCCGAGGCGCCGGCCGGCGCACCCGAATCAGCCTGGACACCCACGCCACGCTCACCCGTCGTCGCCGCCGACACGACGGCCAGGCTCGGCGGCCCGGGGCGCACCCTGCACGTCTCCCCGCAGGGCCGCGTGCACGCCCGCGGCACCCGGGCCGACCCGCTGCGCACCATCGCCGCAGCCGTCGACCGGGCGCAGCCGGGCGAGGCAATTCTCGTGCGCCGCGGTGTCTACCCCGAGCGGGTGGACATCCCGAGGGGGAAGCCGCTGCGGATCCGGGCAGCATCTGGAGAGCGGGTCTGGCTCGACGGCAGCCGGATCGTGCGCGGCTGGCAGCGCACGCCGTACGGGTTCGCGCACGAGGGCTGGGAGCCGGAGTTCGACTCCAGTCCCACCTACATCGAGGGTGCCCCGGACAACACCGAGGAGGGCTGGTCGTTCATCGACCCGGCCAGGCCGATGGCGGCCCACCCGGACCAGGTGTGGATCGACGGGGTCCCCCAGCGCCAGGTCGGGTCGGTGCAGGAGCTGCGCCCCGGGAGCTTCTTCGTCGACGACGCCGCGGACGTGCTCCATCTGGGTAGCCCACCGCGCGGCCACCGGGTGCGCGCCTCGGTCCTCAACCGCGCCCTCAGCATCCAGGCGGCCGGCACCCGCGTCGTCGGCCTCGGCGTACGCCGCTTCGCCCCCTCGGTGCCACAGATGGGCGCCGTCACCGTCGAGGCCGGCAGGGTGACCCTGCGCGACATGGTGATCCGCGAGAACGCGACGACGGGGCTCCACGTGATGGCCGCAGGGGTGCGGGTGCGCGACGTCACCACCGCGAGGAACGGCATGCTCGGGATGAGCGCGACGTACGCCGACGGATTGCGCGTGGTGCGGCTCCGGTCGCGACGCAACAACACCGAGGGCTTCAACACCTCCCCGGTGGCCGGCGGCGTCAAGGTCGGCCGCAGCCGCCGTGTGCTCGTGCGGGGCAGCGCGCTGGTGTCCAACGCGGGCACCGGGCTGTGGTTCGACGAGTCCTCCAGCGACATCCGGGTGGTCGACACCACGATGCGGGACAACGCGCGCCACGGGCTGTCGCTGGAGATCTCCGCGCGCGCTCTCGTCGCGGACAGCCTGATCATCGGCAACGGTGGCGACGGGATCAAGGTCAACAACACCCAGGACGTGGCGCTGTGGAACAACACGCTCGTCGGGAACGGGCGGACCCTGAACCTGGTCCAGGACCCGCGCCAGCCGGACTCACCGGAGTCCATCGGGCGGGACCCGCGCCAGCCCTTCCCCGACCCCACGATGACCTGGCGGCTGGGGCCGGTGGCGGTGCACAACAACATCCTGGCGAGTGCCCGGCGCTCGGCGCTGTGCCTGCTGTGCGTGGAGGACTACTCCGAGCGCTTCTCCGCGGGCCAGCTGGGCGTGGTCGCCGACGGCAACGTCTACCAGCGACCGACCGCGAACCGGCCGCCCTGGGCCGTCGTCTGGTCGCAGGGCGCCGGCGACCCCGCCGCCTTCCGCACGATCGCCGACTTCCGCAACGCGACCGGCAACGAGCGCCGACACCTCGAGCTGGTCGGGCGCAGCGCGGTGACCGCGACGATGGCGGCCAGCGTGTGGGTCGTCCGCGCGATGCCGCTGCTGGCGCGGCGCCTGCCCCGGGACGTGGGCGACCTCCTCGGCCGCCGGCGCGGACGCCACCTGGGTGCCTGGCTCACGCCCCCGCCGCGCAGGTGACAGGGCCCGGCCGGAGCACCGGCCGGGCCCTGCTGACGCCCTCGGTCAGGGAGTCGCGGTCTCCACCCTCAGGTCATCGAACAGGCCCACCACCGGAGCATTGGTCGCCGACCCGGAGAGGTAGGTGCGCAGGCCGACTCCGCCCGCCGACTGCAGGGTGGCCGAGGTGTCGGTGACCGAGCCGGTCCACGCCGAGGGCTCGGGCGAGCCGACCGCCCAGACCTTCGCGCGCAGGGTGGTCGGCGAGGTGCCCACCGCCTGGACCCGGACCTGCAGCAGCTGGCCGGCCGCCGTCGTGAGGCCGGTTACGGCCCGCGTCTGCAGGGTGGTCTCCGTGCCGGCGACCGTGCGGCCCAGCGTCAGGGAGACGCTGCCGTTCGCCAGCAGCCTCACCATGGCGTGGTAGGAGTCGCCGGCCACCGTGCGTGGCTGCACGGTGAGGTACGTGCCACCTCCGGTGGCCGCCTTGTCGGCCCCCAGGCGCGCCGTCACGTCCGCGGCCGTGGTCGACACCCCGGGCAGCGTCATGCCCGGCCCGCTGCCGGCGGTGCCCATCCGGATCCGGCCCTGCCCCTCGCTCACCGAGAAGTTGGTGGCGGTGCCCGACCTGACCCAGGCGCCGCCGATCTCGGCGCTGCCCCAACCTCCGCTCACCGAGCGCGCGAAGGAGTCGGCGGCCAGGGCCGACGGGGCGGGGGCTTCGGTGACCGTGACCGACCGCGACGTGGTCGCGGTGGCGCCCTTGTCGTCGGTGACGGTCAGCGAGACCTGATAGGTACCCGCCGCGGCGTACTCATGGGTCGCGTTCGCCGTGCTGGCCGTGGTCCCGTCCCCGAAGCTCCACGCGTGCCCGGCGATCGTCCCGTCGGCGTCGCTCGAGGTCGAGCTCACCGACAGCTCCAGGTCCTGCGCCGAGGAGGTGAAGGAGGCGGTCGGGGGCTGGTTCGGCGTACCGGCCGCAGCGGTCCAGTGGCCTCGGATCTCGGCCGCGGGCAGCGCCCGCTTGTACACCGCGACCTCGTCGATGTCACCGGCGAGGAACGCGCTGGTGGGTGCCGAGGGCCAGTTGGTCAGGGTGTCGCCCCCGACCCGCCAGTAGCCCAGCGCCAGGTGCTCCCCGACGGTGACGTCGGCCCGCTCGCCGGCGAGAGCGCCGTCCACGTAGAGCCTCATCCCGGCCGGGGAGAGCGTCGCGGCCGCGTGATGCCACTGCCCGTCGTTGAGCCCGGCAGCGCTGCTGACCACCTGTCGCGTGGCGTTCGGCTTCACGCCGAAGACCACCTGCCCGGAGTCGGTCAGGTACAGGTGGCGGTCCACCTTGCTGGAGTTGCGGTCGACGCGGTTGCCGCGCCCGACGATCTTCCCACCGGTCACCGACGTCGTGCGGAACCAGCCCTCGATCGTGAACACGTCCGGCGGGCTGTCCTGGACCGAGGAGTTGGCCCGGGTCGCGGTGGTCCCGGGGAACCGGGCGGCGCTGTCGGAGGTGTCGCCGGCCAGGGGCCCCGGCACCCCGCGGGTGACGTCGGCGGTCGTGGTCAGGGGCCGGAACCCGGCCGAGTCCGCGGCAGTGGTGCCGCTGCCCTCGCCGAAGCGCCAGTAGTGGGTCGGCTCGCTGGCCTGGACCGCCTTGACGTAGGCGCTGTCGGTCCCGGAGGCGGCGACCGTGACCGGCGTCCACGGCGAGTTGGCGACGTTGCCGAAGGGGTCGGTGACGCTGACCCGGTACTGGTGCGTCGACCCCGGCGCCAGCCCGCTGTCGCTCAGGCCCATCCCGAAGTGGTTCCACCACCTGGCCCGCACCGATCGGGTGTGGATCAGGCCCGCCGCGTTCTGGGTGTCGCGGTAGACCCGGTAGGTGAGGTACTCGTTGTCGATGTCCTCGTTGGAGGTCCAGTTGATGCGTGCCTTGCCCGCCTCGGTCGAGGTGACGTTGAGCGGGTAGGTGGTGCTGAACAGGCTCGGGCCGCGGTCGTTGGGAGCGATCGCGGGGGTGGCGAAGCGGACCAGCCCCTGCTGGGCCTGGCCGTTCACCCGGGTGAACTCACCGCCCATCACGATGTAGTCGCGGTTGCCGGTGACGCTCCAGGGGCCCTGGAACTGGCCGGTGTAGCTGCCGGTGTTGAGGGCGGGGTACCAGGTCAGCATCGACGCCGCCGGCAGTCCCTCGAAGCTGTAGTAGCGGCCCTGGTCCGGCTCCCAGGTGACCTTCTGCCCGGAGGGCTGCTTCGCGAACGCGATGCCCCGGAAGTAGGGGTAGCTGCCGACGTTGCCGGCGCCCTGGCGGATCGCGTCGATGTTCTCGCAGTAGTGGGTGTGGCTGGCCGCGTAGACGACATCGCCCTGGGCGTGCAGGGAGTAGGTGTCGCCGTGGCAGTCGGCCAGCCAGGACACCTTGCCGTCGTCCCACGAGGCGGCGAAGGTGCCCTCCCAGGTCCCGCCGCTGCGACCGTAGGTGTAGCCGCCCCCGTAGACGTTGTCGCCGTCGCTGGTGAGGGTGGTGATCGCGCCGTCGGCGGTGCCGTTGCGGACGTGGTCGTTGGTCTCGAACGGCAGGCTCGCCCCGGTGATGGCGTCGACCATGCCGAGGCCGTAGCCGGGGGTCGAGGAGCCGTTGAGGGCCGTGAACGAGCCTCCCACGACCAGCTTCGTGCCGGCCTGGTTGAGGGTCATCGCCCACACGTAGCCTCCGGTCGTGGTGGGCGCCCAGTCCAGCAGCGCGCCGTCGGAGACCCGGAAGGCCGCCAGGTTGCTGCGGTTCTGGGTGCCCACACCGCTGAAGCTGCCGCCCACGTAGACGGTCTCGTTGGTGGCCACGATGGCGCTGACGTCGTAGTTCACCGGCGGGGCGAAGGACGAGATCAGGGCGCCGGTGCTCGCGTTGAACGCCGCGACGCGCCGTCGGGTGACGCCGTCCACCGTGGTGAAGTCACCGCCGACGTAGACGCGGGTGTTGTCCGGGGAGACGGCCACGGCGCGCACCTGCGCGTTGAAGGAGGGGGCGAACGAGGTCGACAGGGCACCGGTGGTGACGTCGAAGGCGAGCATGTTGTTGCGGGTGACGCCCCCGGACGAGGAGCCGGCGGGCCGGGCGGTGCTGAAGCTGCCGCCGGCGTAGACGCGGTTGCCGACCATCGCCTGGGACCAGACCACACCGTCGATCTGTGCCGTCGGCAGGGCGTCGGCCGACACCGTCGCCGGGGTGAGCGGATCGCTCGGGTCCTGCGGTGCCGTGTCCGCCCGCGCGGGGGACGCGGCGATCCACCCGGAGCTCAGCGCGATCAGCAGGGCCAGACAGCGCACCGCCCAGCGCTGCACTCCTGTCGTGCGGCGCCGTGGCGCCTCGTCGTGCCTGTGCTGGGTCAATGTCCCCACCCCTTGTCGGTGTCGAGCTCGCGTCCGGGAGCCGCCGGTGGTGCGGAACCTAGACAGCGGGGCGGCCCTGCCGGGGCCACGGAGTGAGGACGTCGCCCATATTGGGTGCCGCGAATCAGCCCACGGCGCCGACGAGCGCCACCGACGGCGCCTCGCCGGTGTAGCTGGCCACGATCCGCAGGTCGTCGCGGCCGGCCGGGGGCACGGCGTAGACGTACGTCGCACGCTGGGTGGCTCCAGCCTCCAGCTCGCCCCGCAGCGCGCGGGTGGGCGGCCCGATGAGCGGAGAGGCCGGCACCCGGTCGCGTCCGTGCTCCAGGGCGACCACGACGTGGTCGAGGCTGATCGGCTCCCCCGATGCGTTGACCAGCTCGAGGTCGACGCGGACGGCCGGGCCGGCGATCTCACCGGGCCCGCGGGCCTGGCCCTGGACCGCCTGGACCCCGGTCACCACCAGACGCACCCCTGTCCCGAAGTCCGCGGGCTCGTCCATCGGGACCGCGGCCAGGGTCCGCACCGGACGCACCGGCACCGGCTTCAGCGAGGCGCGCCGGGGCTGCGGCGACGTCGAGGTCCCGGCGGCGCCGGGGGTCTGCGCCCCGGCCGGGGATGGGGACGGCGACGAGCGGGTGACGAGCAACGCCGCCAGGACGGCGAGCACGGCGACCACGACGATCGCGCCCACCCACGACAGCCGACGCGGTGACACGGGGACGCTCATCTTTGCCTCCTGGGCGCTGGGGCGAGACGCACGCGGGTGCACGGTCCCCTACCGGTTCGCATTCTGGTGACCCGCCGGGTCCGGGTGGTCCGGGAGCGGCGGCGGTCCCCCGTATTGGGGAAGTCCGGCGGCGGGGGCCCGAACCGCTCGGCGTACTGCGGATCGTGGGCGAGTGCGTCAGTGAGTGGCAGCGCCACGGGCCTGCGCTTCCAACGGTTGAGAGGTACGTCCATGCACTGGTCCACCCCGTCGGCAGGGCCCGGCGAGCACCCTCTGGTACGCAGGACGCTCATGGCCCTGTTCGTCCTGGCGGTGCTGGCCGCCCTCGTCGCGACCACCGGTGCGCTGTACCTCGACCACCAGCTGAGCAACCGGGTGGAGCGGATCGGAGGGGTCTTCGACGGCCTCGACGACCGCCCCACCCAGCCGAGCGAGGGACCTGCTGCGGAGGCGATCAACATCCTGATGATCGGCAGCGCCGGCGCGGACGACGAGCAGGAGAACCTGGCCTGGCTGCCGGGCCAGAGCGCCGACAGCATCATGGTCCTGCACATCGAGGGGGACCGCTCGGGTGTCTCGGTGATCTCGATCCCGCACGACGCCCTGACCCCCTCGCCCGACGGCGAGGGCGTGACCACGGTCGACGACGCCGTCTCCGGCGAGGCCCCCTCGGAGGCCATCGAGACGGTCGAGGCGATCACCGACGTGCGGATGCACCACCTGGCGGTCCTGGATTGGACGGGGCTGGAGGGGGTCGTGGACGGGGTCGGCGTGGACCTCGGCGACCCCCAGGAGCTGCGTGACCCCACGCGCCAGCAGGCACTGATCGAGGAGCTGGTGACCCGGGTCCTGGCCTCCTCCTCCGACCTCGACCTGCTCGACCTGCGCCAGCAGCTGGAGGCCATCGCCGGCCACCTCAGCGTCGACGAGGACTGGTCGAGCAAGCAGATGCTGGAGCTGGCCATGTCGATGCGGGGTCTCGACGGCGCCGACGTGGAGTACTTCACCGCTCCCGTCGTGCCCGGGCGAGCCACCGGTACCAAGCGCCTCGACCAGGAGGCCGGCCACCGGCTGTGGGCGGCGGTCCGCGACGACGACGCCGTAGCCGAGACCGTGCCGAGCCCCCCCGCTCCGAACACCCCGGGCTGAGCGCCGCGCTCAGCCCGGCTGCTGGCCCTGCTTCATCGCGGCGTACAGCGCGATCGCGCCCAGCTGCGAGTGCACCCCGAGCTTGCTGAGGATCGAGCCCACCTGGCTGCGCACCGTCATCTGCGAGACCCCGAAGAGCTCGGCGATCGAGCTGACGCTGTCCCCGGCGTAGAGCAGGCGCAGGACCGTGCGCTCGCGGGCGGTGAGCAGCGCCATCTGCGCCAGGAGCCGACCGCGCTCGTCCCGGACCGCCTCCCACTCCCCTGTCAGCTCCTCGCGGGTCGCCTCCGCCATCACCGGGCGGCCGGCGACCACCTCGGCGAGGACGGCGTCGAGATCGGCCAGCCCCGTCGACTCGGGAAGCACCTCGCGCGCGGACGCCCGCAGCGCGGCCCCCCAACCGCTTCCCGGAGGGGTCGAGGTGAGCACGATGCTGGGTCCGGGGGCCGCGTCGAGCCAGGCGCAGACCCGCTGCACGTCCTCGACCGAGTCCAGCTCACCCAGGATCACCACCACGTCCGGGCGGGTCCGCTGCCAGGTCCGCGTGAGCACCGGTGGGGTGACGAACCCCGCCAGCACCGGGCTCACTGAGACGCCGCGACTCGCCAGGGCGGCGCCCACGGTCTCGGCGACCAGCGAGAGACGCGACACGATCAGCACCCGCAGGCCGACCTCGCCAGGATCGATCATCATCCTCACCCATCGTCAGCCCGCTTCCCGGATGTGCGCGGCCTCGCACGACGCCAGCCATGGACAGCCTGACGCGCACCGTCGGCGCCGCACGGCGAAGGAGGAGGAAAACCCAGAATTGGGGATGGTCGGCCCTGGTCGGCCATGCTGAGGAACTCGCCGGCCATGCGTAGGATTTTCGCCGCCCACCTCTGCATCGGAGTCCCGCTTGCCCATGTCCGCCGCGCCCCTCGACCACCGCGCCCAGCCCGAGCAGCCCACGGTCAGGCAGGCCCTGGGCTCACCCCGGCTGCTGCGCACCGAGGTGCTCGCCGGGCTGGTGGTGGCGCTCGCCCTGATCCCCGAGGCGATCTCGTTCTCGATCATCGCCGGGGTGGACCCGCGGGTGGGCCTGTTCGCGTCGTGCACCATGGCCGTGGCGATCTCGTTCCTGGGCGGACGTCCCGCGATGATCTCGGCAGCCACCGGCGCGGTGGCCCTGGTGATCGCACCGGTGATGCGCGAGCACGGCTACGACTACCTGATCGCCACGGTGCTGCTCGGCGGCGTGATCCAGGTCGTGCTCGCGCTGGCCGGGGTGGCCAGGCTGATGCGCTTCATTCCGCGCTCGGTGATGGTCGGCTTCGTGAACGCCCTGGCCATCCTCGTCTTCGGGTCCCAGATCGACCACCTGGTCGACGTCCCCTGGCCGGTCTACCCGATGGTCGGCGTCGGCATCGCCCTGCTGGTCGGCCTGCCGCGGGTCAGCACGGTCGTCCCGGCGCCGCTGGTGGCCATCGTGGCGCTCACCGCCTTCACCCTGGTCGGCGGAATCTCGGTGCCGGACGTGGGCGACGAGGGCGAGCTGCCCGACAGCCTGCCTACGCTCTTCGTGCCCGACGTCCCCCTCACCCTGGAGACCCTCGAGATCATCGCCCCCTACGCGCTGGCGATGGCGCTCGTCGGGCTGCTGGAGTCGCTGCTCACCGCCAAGCTCGTCGACGACATCACCGACACCCACTCCGACAAGACCCGTGAGGCCTGGGGGCAGGGGGCCGCCAACCTGGTCACCGGCCTGTTCGGCGGGATGGGCGGCTGCGCGATGATCGGGCAGACGATGATCAACGTGAAGGCCTCCGGGGCGCGTACCCGGCTGTCGACGTTCCTGGCCGGCGTCTTCCTGCTGTTCCTGGTGGTGGGTCTGGGCGACGTGGTCGCGCTGATCCCGATGGCAGCCCTGGTCGCGGTGATGATCATGGTCTCGGTCGCCACCTTCGACTGGCACTCCGTCCGGCCCGCGACGCTGCGCCGGATGCCCAAGTCGGAGACCACGGTGATGGTGTCCACCGTGCTGGTCACCGTCCTCAGCCACAACCTCGCGGTCGGGGTGATCGCCGGGGTGCTGGTCGCGATGACGCTCTTCGCCCGGCGCGTCGCGCACCTCACCGAGACCCGGCGCGAGCTGGTCGAGGACGAGCAGGGCTTGCCCACGGCCGTCTACCGGGTCACCGGCGAGCTGTTCTTCGCCTCCAGCAACGACCTCTACACCCAGTTCCGGTACGCCGAGGACCCCGACCGCGTCGTGATCGACCTCGCCGACGCGCACATCTGGGACGCCTCCACCGTGGCGGCGCTCGACGCGATCACCACCAAGTACCAGCGCAAGGCCAAGCGCGTCACCATCACCGGCCTCGACGAGGCCAGCGCCGAGCGCCACGGCCGGCTGACCGGGGCACTGCCCTGACCCTGGCTCAGGTGGAGACGATCACCGAGGAGCCGTGCCCGAAGAGCCCCTGGTTGGCGGTGATGCCGACCCGGGCGCCCTCGACCTGACGCCCCTCGGCCTGGCCGCGCAGCTGCCAGGTGAGCTCACAGACCTGGGCCAGCGCCTGCGCCGGGACCGCCTCGCCGAAGCAGGCCAGCCCGCCGGAGGGGTTGACCGGGATCCGTCCGCCGATGGTGGTCTCGCCGGCCCGCAGCAGCTTCTCCGCCTCGCCGCGCGGGCACAGGCCGATGTCCTCGATCCAGTCGAGCTCGAGCGCGGTGGACAGGTCGTAGACCTCCGCCACCGAGACGTCCTCGGGACCGATCCCGGCCTCCTCGTAGGCGGCGTCGGCGATCGACTCCTTGAACGTCCGCGCCGGCGCCGCGACCGTGGCGGCGGAGTCGGTGGAGAAGTTCGGCATGTCCATGATCGTCTGCGGGAAGGTCGGGGTGACCGTGGAGATCGCCCGGATCCGGACCGGGTCGGCCAGCCCGTGGCGGCGCGCGTAGTCCATCGAGGTCAGCACCACCGCGGCGCCGCCGTCGGAGGTCGCGCAGATGTCGAGCAGGTGCAGCGGGTCGGAGACCACGGCGGAGCCCAGCACGTCCTGGACCGAGACCTCCTTGCGGTAGCGGGCGTTGGGGTTGGCCAGCCCGTGCCGCGCGTTCTTGACCTTCACCGCGGCGAAGTCGGCCTGGGTGGCGCCGTAGAGGTCCATCCGGCGGCGGGCGTTGAGCGCGAAGTAGGCCGGGTTGGTCATCCCGACCAGCCGGAAGCGCAGCCAGTCGGGGTCGTCCCAGCGCTCACCGGCGTTGGGGGCCAGGAAGCCCTTCGGGGTGGTGTCGGCGCCGACCACCAGCGCGACCTCGCACTGACCGGCCAGGATCCGCGAGCGGGCGGTGTCGAGCGCCTGCGCACCCGTCGCGCACGCGGCGTACGACGTGGCGACGCGGGCGCCGTTCCAGCCCAGCGCCTGGGCGAACGTGGCGCCGGCGACGTAGCCGCCGTAGCCGTTGCGCACGGTCTCGCCCCCGACGACCAGCTCGACGTCTCGCCAGTCCACCCCGGCGTCGGCGAGCGCGGCGCGCGCCGCGTGCACGCCGTAGGTCACGAAGGAGCGGCCCCACTTGCCCCACGGGTGCATGCCCACACCCAGCACTGCGACGTCGTTGCTCATGCCTGACCTCCGGTCGTCTGCGGTGCGGCTGCGGGGGCGGGCTTCCAGCGCCAGATGGTGCGCTCCCCGGACTCGTCGGTGTAGAGGGTCTCCACGACCAGCTCGACCGGCGAGCCGACCCGCACGTCGTCGACGCCGAACCCGTCGGCGAGCTGGCCCAGCACCACGATGCCCTCGGGGAGCTCGACCGCGGCGATCGCGAACGGCACGTAGGGGTCGTGGGCGGGGATGTAGGGCGGCGGCGGCTGGTACTGCGCGTCGGTGTAGGACCACACGGTGCCGGTGCGCGCGAACTCGTAGTCGTCGAACTCCTCCCCCGCGCACCCGGGGTTGCGGCAGAAGACCTGCTCGCGGGGGAAGTAGACGGTTCCGCAGTCGCGGCACCGGGTGCCGAGCAGCGCGGGCCGGTCACCCGTGGTGAACCAGCCCTCGATCGCAGGGGTCGCAGTCATGGCCCGGAGTATGCCGCGATCGCGACCGCCGGGCAGGTCGCGATCCCGCTCGGTGAACGCCGGGTCCGCTCAGTCGGTGCCGTGCGCGGCGACGAAGGCCAGGATGGTCTCGGCCAGCTCGGGGCGGCACACGATCAGGTCCGGCAGCGACACGTCGTCGCAGTTGTAGACCAGCGGGGAGCCGTCGACGCGCGAGGTGAACAGTCCCGCAGCCCGGGCCACCGCGACGGGCGCCGCGGAGTCCCACTCGTACTGCCCGCCGGCGTGGACGTAGGCGTCGGCGAGGTCGCGCACCACGGCCATCATCTTCACCCCGGCCGAACCCATCGGGACCAGCTCGGCGTCCAGCTCCTGGGCCAGCGCCTGCACGAACGCCGGGGGGCGGGTCCGCGAGACCGCGATCCGCGGCCGCTCGGAGGTACGCGGGGGGACGACCGGGGGCCGGCCGGTGGTGAAGGTCTCGCCGAGCGCCGGCTGGGCGACGGCTCCGGCGACCAGCTCGCCGGCGTCCGAGCCCTGCTCGTCGCGCTGCCACAGCGCCACGTGGACGGCCCAGTCCTCGCGCGGGACCTCGGAGAACTCGCGGGTCCCGTCGAGCGGGTCGATGATCCAGACCCGCTGCGCGCTCAGCCGGGCCTTGTCGTCCTTGCCCTCCTCCGACAGCACGCTGTCGGCGGGGCGGTGCTCGGCCAGCAGCTGCATCAGCAGCTCGTGGGCGGCGCGGTCGCCGGCGTCCTTGAGCTCCTTGCCCTCCAGGCCCTCCGCGCGCACCTCGAGCAGCAGCTCTCCGGCGACGGTTGCGAGCCAGGTGGCGAGGACGTGGTCGTTGGTGGCGGCCTCGACAGGAGGCGTTCCGGGGGCGAAAGTCACCGGGTCACCCTAACCTGGGCCCTGCCGAGTCACGCCGAGGTCAAGGGGGTCGGATGGAGCGGCTGTCCGCGCTGGTCTGGCCCGACGGTTCCGGGGGCACCCGGCTGCGCCCCAGCGACGGCGCGATCCCGGCCGGAGCCGAGCGCTACATCGCGGTGCCGCACCTGGGCGACCCACGCTTCCTGCTGCCCCTGGACGCGCCCCCCGCGGCCCGGGCCAGGCTCCTGCGCCGCTACAACCACCTGCGCACCGACACCCGGCGGGTCCTGCGCCTCGGCCTCGCCACCGCCGTCCAGGTCGGGCTTCCCCGCGAGCGCCCCGGACGCAACCTGCTGCACGCGCCGCCGCCCCCGGGCGGACGCACGCTGCTGGAGAGCGTCGCCGACGCGCTGGGAACCACCGAGACGCTGATCCTCTCCACCGGCATCCGCCCCGGCTCGCGGGTCACCCTCAACGTCAGCGACCGGGCCGGACGCGCCCGCGCCTTCGTCAAGGTCGTCGCCAGCGACGACCGCGCCGCGCTGTTGCGCGAGCACGACTTCCTGGCCGACTTCGCCACCCGGCCGGTGCCGGGGCTGCTGGTGCCCCGCCCGCTCTTCCTCACCGAGTGGGGGGAGGCGCTGGTGCTGGGCGTCGACCCGCTGCCCGACGACGTACGCCGGGTGAGCCCGCGACACGAGGCTCGCACCCGGCCCTGGCTGGAGTCGATGGTCAGCGCCCGGCCGAGACGGCTGCTGACGCTGGCGCAGTCCCCCTGGCTGGCCGACCTGGTCGGCGACGCCGCGCTCCTGCCCCCGGCCTGGGCGCCGGTGCGCACCGCGGTCGAGGAAGCCCGGCAGCGCTGGGGCAACACCGAGCTGCCGCACGGGGTCCGCCACGGCGACTGGTCGCCGTGGAACATGGCCTGGACCGGCGCGGCGTCGCTCGCGCTGTGGGACTGGGAGTTCGCACACCGGATGGCGCCGCTCGGCCTGGACCGGTGGAACTGGCGCTACACCTTCGACACCAGCGTGCGCGGCGTGCCTGCCGCACGCGCGGCCCGTCGCCTGCGCGCGGGCGCGGCCCGGGCTGCGCGCGACGAGCCGCACGCCTCGCTGCTGGCCGAGCTGTTCCTGTTGGACATGATGGTGCGCCGGGCCGGCCAGGCAGCCGCCGGCAACGACGCCTCCGCCGCCCACGCCCACGCCCTGCTGGACGGCGCCCCCGGGGCCGCGCGATGAGGGCCCCGGCTCAGCGTCCGACCACCACCGAGGCCGAGCTCACCGAGAGCACCTGGTTGCCCGCCGGGTCGCTCACCCGCACCCGGTAGAAGACCTCCTGACCGGCCTTCACGCCGGTGTCGCGGATCGTGAACGTCCGGGTGGCGTACGGCGCGGACTCGCGGTTCACCACGGCGATCGGGGCGCTCAGGCCCCAGCCGCGGAACACCTCGTAGCGAAGGTTCACGTCGTCGCGGTCGGCCCCCTCGAGCACCGACACGTCCACGTAGGCACAGCCCGAGCAGCTCTTCGCCGAGGGCCACGCGGCGCGCTCAGGCGCCGCGCTGCCGGCCTCGAAGCGGGCCAGGTTGGCCTGGGCGGTGCCGTTGAGCCGCGCGAAGCCGCCGCCCATCACCAGGCGGGTGCCGTCGCTGGCCAGCGCCCGGGAGAGCAGCAGGGTGTCCGGGGTGCTCGCGCTGCCGGCCGTCTGCACGAAGTACGGCTTGACCACGCCGGTGGTGCGGTTGATGGCGTGCATCGCCAGGTAGGTGCGCGGTGCCGTCTCCGGCATCCCGCCGGCGCCCGCGCAGTCGTGGGCGTGGGAGGCGACGTAGAGGTCGTTGCCGATCACCTGCAGCCCGAAGGTGTCGCCGTAGCACCGGGCGTACCAGTTGACCGCGCCGGTGCTCGTCTCCAGCGAGTACACCCCCTCCTTGCGGTCGAGGGTGGTGGCCACGTCGTCGCGGGCGCCCAGGTAGACGGTGTTGCCGACGACCTCGAGCGAGGTCCCCCAGTTGGTCGAGGCCAGCAGGTAGTCGGCGCGCCAGCCGGCGACGTTGGCACCGGTGGTGGAGTCGACCGCCATGAACCCCTGCGCGGCGACGCCGTTGACCTTGCGGAAGGTGCCGGTGAGGAAGACGCGGTTGCCGCCGCCGGCGACCGCGAGCGCGGTGACGCGCAGGGCCTCGTTGACGACGTTGTCGGTGACCGCCGGCGCCCAGGCGGTGACGCTGTTGTCGCGCAGGTCGAAGGCCGCGGCGTCGCGCCGGGTGGTCCAGTTGGCGCGGCTGAAGTTGCCGCCCACGTAGAGGGTGTTGCCGTCCGGGGAGACCGCCAGCGCCCGCACGGTGCCGTCCACGCCGTTCCACCCGACCTGGCCGAGGAAGGCCCCGGTGGCGGTGTCGAACTTCGCCAGGTGCTCGGCCTTCTGCCCGTCGACGCGGTTGAAGTCACCGCCCACGTAGAGGGTGCGGCGGTCCGGGGAGAGCGCGGTCGCGAACACCGTCGCGGGCCCGTTCGTGTAGTCGTTGGTGAGCCGCGGCGCGAACGAGGTGAGCGGCGCCCCGGTGGTGACGTCGAAGGCGGCCAGGTGGGCCTGGCCGGTCTCGCTGCTGCCGGCGGCGGCGCCGGCCGGACGGGTCGAGGTGAACGCGCCGCCGGCGTAGATCCGCCCGCCCGCGACCTCGAGGGCCCAGACGGGGCCGTTGGTCTGGCCCATCGGGGAGGCGCTGCCCCGCATCAGGGTGTGCTCCGGGTCGTAGGCGGTGGCTGGGGCGGCCGGCAGCAGGGTCGCGCCCAGCAGCGTGACCAGGCCCAGGAGCGCGGCCAGGGGCAGGCGGTGTCGTCGAGGTGACGAGGGGGTCGGGGACATGGGGATCCCTCCTTGCGGGGCGTCGGTCGGTCGGGAGACGGCGGGGGCGCGGCGGGTGCGGGTCACGGCCACCACACCGGCGTGTTCAGCAGCTCGGCGAGCTCCTGGTTGTGAGCGGCGTAGTGGGCACGCAGCGCGTAGGCGCTGACGGCGTCGATGTGCTCGTGGGAGCGGACCGCGTTGCGCTTGCGGCCGGTCAGCGGCAGCGGCGCCAACCCGGCGAACTCCTGGATCCGGTCCAGGGTCGAGGACGGGTCGGTGTAGAGGTCCTCGCTGCGCAGCACCAGTACCCGGTCGCGGCCGTAGGCGTCGAACCAGCGGCGCACCTGCGGTGCGTACTCGCCGCGGGTGCGGTAGGAGTACCAGTCCCAGGGCCGGCTGTAGTAGTACGGGTCGTCGGCCATCCGCTGCTCCTCCCCCGCCAGCCGCGCCTCCTCCGCGCGCAGCGCCTCGCGGAAGCTCAGCGTCTCCACGCCGGCGCGCCGACGCTCGCGGTAGTGCGAGTGCGCCCGCTCCACGGGGTCGCGCAGCAGCACGACGACCTTGGCGCTCGGGAGCAGGTCCGCGGCCCGCTCGGCCACCCGCGGGTCGAAGAGGTAGAAGGGGCTGGCCTCCAGGCACAGCGCGCCGCCGTGACGGGCGGCGTGGTGGGCCCGCGCGGCCCGGGTCGGGAAGTGTCCGAGGTACCACGCCGGACCCCGGTCCAGGTGGCGGTAGAAGTAGTGGTTGCTCTTGAGGTGCTTGGCCGCCGGCACCATCGCCATCACCTGGGGGTGGCCCAGCAGCGTCGACCAGACGAAGGTGGTGCCGCCCCGCTTGGTGCCGACCACGAGCAGCTCGGGGCCCTCGCGCAGGCCTGCGGTGGCGGTGGTGAACCGGCGCACGCCGTCCTCGACCGCGCCCTTCGCCCGGGTGGGGACGATCGACTTGGCCATCCGGAGCGCCGGACCGTCGGTGGTGCCCCGCAGCGACGTGCTCATCGTCTTCTCCTCAGCAGGTCGTGCAGGTCGTCGAGCTGGAGCGCCACACGCCAGTGGCGCAGCAGCAGCAGGTAGGCGGTGACCGAGACCGCGGCGTAGACCAGGAACCACTCCCAGCTGGGCTCGGCCAGCACCCGGACCAGCAGCCCGGGGACGCCGAAGGCGGTGAGCGCGACGGCGGCGGCGAGCAGGACGCCGCGCCAGGGCAGCGCGACCCCGAGCGCCCGCCGTCCGCGCAGCAGGCACAGCACGGAGTCGACGCTCAGCGCGCTCGCCCACGCGATGGCCGCTCCGGTCAGGCCGAGCACCGGGATCAGCACCAGGTTGAGGACGATGTTGAGGCTCAGCGACACGGCCGTGTTGCCGGCGGTGACGCGGCTCAGCCCGGCCATCAGCAGCACCGAGTTGATGTTGCCGAGCGCGAGGTAGCCCAGGATCGCCAGCGCCATCACGCTCATCGGGGTGGCCGCCACCATGAAGTCGTCGCCGACCAGCCCCATCGCCAGCGGCGCGAACGCCGCCAGGGCGAGGAACATCGGCCACGACAGCAGCACCAGCCAGACCGAGGAGAGGGCATAGACGCCCTGCACCCGGTCCAGCTCGCCGCGCGAGTACGCCGCGGCGAGCGTCGGCGCGGTGCCCACGCGCAGCGCCTCCATCGCCATCGTCCCGGAGGTGATGAACCGGCTCGCGGCCGCGTAGGCACCGGCCGCGGCCGGACCCAGCATCAGCCCGACGATGATCACGTCGACCCACACGATGCCGATCTCGAACATCGAGGCCAGCCCACGCGGGAGGTTGAAGCGCCACACCTCGGTCCACACCTCGCGCCGGGGGCGCGCCGGGGGTCCCGGCAGCCGCAGGTCGCGGCGTGCGGCGCGCAGGACGTAGGCCAGCGCGGCGACGTCCATCACCAGCAGCGGGGCGGCCCAGCTCCACAGCAGCAGGGCACCGTCGTCCCCGGCCCACCACAGGGCGATCACCAGCAGCAGCCGGCTGGTGGGCAGCCACACCTGGTAGAGCAGCACGAACGGCCGCAGGCTGCCGAAGGACCGGGTCCCGTTCAGGCAGGCCTGGCCGACCGCGGACAGCACGAGGGTGGCGGCCAGCACCCGCAGGAAGCCGGTGGCCACCTCGACGTCGTCGGGAGCCAGGGCCCGGGCCAGGTCCCGGCTGACCAGGCCCAGCGCCGCGGCGAGCAGCAGGCTCCAGGCGAGCACCGGCCACAGCCCCGCCCGCACCGACTCCCAGGCGTCGCGGTGCGCGTGCAGCGCCCGGCGCGCCGCCAGGCTGCGCAGCATCCCGGTGTCGCTGCCGACCAGGGCCGCGCCGTTGAGGATCATGAACACCGCGACGGCCTCGAAGTAGAGCCCGGACAGGTGCGCCCCGAAGAGCCGGCCCACGGCGAGCGTCAGGGCGAACCCCGCGAGCGCGGCGTACATCGCGCCGGCGAGCGTCACCACGCCGCCGCGCGCCAGCTCGCGGCGCTCCCCCGGCGCGCCCTGCCAGCTGCTGGCCGGGGACCCGTCGGCGAGCCCCGGGGTGCTAGATCCCACGACCGCGGGCATGCAGCATCTCCTGCACCCGGCCGGCGCTGACGGCTCCGCTCAGCACCAGCGCGGTGAGCGCCAACCGCGGCTCGCGCCGGTGGTCGGCCCAGCCGCGACGCAGCCACCGGGTCGCCTCGCGGCGTCTGCCCAGGGCGGCGTGGGCGAACGCGATCTGTCCGTGGATGCGGGCGCGTCCGCGCGGGGACGAGGCGAACTCGGGATAGCGCTCGAGGACGACCTCGAGGGCGTCGGCGATCGTCTCCCAGCGGCTGAAGAAGAACGAGCCGCCGTTCCAGTGGATGTCGGCGACCACCTCCTCGACCAGACGCAGCGTGCCGTGCCGCGCGAGTCGCAGCAGGAGGTCGTAGTCCTCGGCGTAGCCGCCGGGGATCGTCTCGTCCCACCCGCCGACCCGGTCGAGAGTCTCGCGGCGGTAGAGCATCGCGGAGGGGTGCAGCTCCATCACCCGGTCGTCGAGCAGGTCGCTCAGCAGCACCTCCCGGCGCGGGGCGCGACGCACCACGTGCTCCTCGCCGCGGACGATGCGCACGCTGCCTCCGACGGCGACCGCCTCACCGTGCGCGGCCAGCTCGGCGACCTGCACCCGCAGCCGGCCCGGCTGCCACACGTCGTCGTCGTCACAGGTCGCGACCAGGTCGGCCACCGCCACGGCGAGGGCGCTGTTGCGGGCACCGGCCACTCCGGGAGTGCGGTCGTTGGCCACCACCTCCAGTGTCTGCCGGTCGGGGACCCGCGGCTGGGGAAGCGCGGCGTCGCCGGGGACGGCGCCGTCGAACGCGACGATCACCTGCAGCCTGCCGGCGTAGTCCTGGGTCCAGATCGCCTCCAGCGCCCGACGCAGCAGCGGCAGCCGGTCCCGAGTGGCCAGGACCACCGAGACCGCCGGCTGGGCGCCGGCGGGGGCGCTCACCGGCGCGAGCCTGCTCGGCGCGGCACGGTCACGACGCCCAGGCAGGGCACCCGCAGCAGCGCGAGGCGGGTGGCGCCCTCGTCGAGCGCGGCGAACGTGGTGCGCCCCGAGGCCGCCACCAGCACCGCCGCGTCGCAGCTGCGCGCCGTCTGCACGCCGTCGCCCCCGCGTGGGTCGAACGCAACGACCTGCACGTCGGTGGCCCCGACCCCGGCCAGGGCGCCGCGCAGCTGCTCGAGCAGCTCGTCGCTGTGCCCGCTCAGCAGGGCCGCACCCAGCCGGGGGCGGCTCCGGCCGTCGGGCAGCGGGAGCGTCGACAGCCGCTCGGCGGCGGCCATCAGCCCGATCCCCGGGGCGTCGAGCCGGCCCAGGTCGCGCAGGTCGTCGGGCAGCGCCGTCCCCTTGCGCACCCGCGGGGAGCGGGCCTCCAACAGGTAGGCCAGGGCTCCGGCCAGCAGCAGCCCGCCCACTCCCCCGGCCACCGGGAGCATGGCGCGGGGCACGCCGCCGCGCTCGGCGAGGCCGGCGGCGCTCTCGACGACGTCGCCGGGGTCCACCACGGTGCGGTTGAGGGCCTGGCGCTGCCGGCGCAGCTCGGCGACCTCCTGCTGGGGGGCCGTGGCCAGCAGACCCGTGATCACGTCGGCCTGGTCCTGCCAGCGCTGACGCGCGTCGCGCTCGGCCACGTCGAGGTACACGGTCGCGGCGGTGTCGGCGCCGGCCTCGGCCAGCGCGGCGGAGTCCGCGACGTAGGTGAAGTCGAGGAACGAGGTGTTCTCCCGGGCGGTGACCGTCAGCCGCTCCTCGACCACCTCCGCGCCGTCCTCGCCGAGCTCCTCGGCGATGGCGGCCAGGGTGCTGCGGGTGGTGGCCAGCTCGACCTGGTCGTCGGCCCAGGTCGTGGGGGTCGACATGTCGCCGACCGGCACCAGACCGCTGCCGAGCCTGACCGCGGACGACGCGTCGTACGTCGTGGGCAGCATGGCGCCCAGGGCGAGGCCGGCGGCGGCTCCCCACAGGACCCCGACGACCAGCAGGTACCAGCGGGAGGTGAGCGAGGCCATGATGCTGGTCATCGGCACCAGCCGCTCGCCTCGGGGTTGCGGGGACCAGTCAGGCCCGGGTTCAAGCCGCAGGACGCTCATACGCGTCCTCCTTCCTGGTGGGGTGCACCGCGCGCGAGTCGCGCGTGCGGTGATAGCCGGTGACGGCGAGAGCGAAGAGGGCGATCGCGAGAGGCACCGGCAGGACCTCGTAGAACGCGATCTGGACCAGCAGGACCAGCCCGGTGGCGTGCAGCCAGACGTCGGGCGACCTGCCGGACAGGGGCCGGGCGTGCCACCACACCGCGGCCATCGCGAAGACGAAGAGAGCCGCCCCCACGAAGCCCTGGGAGACCAGGATCGTCCAGAGCTGGCCGTGGGTCCCGATCGAGACGTCGTTGCTGTCGGCGAGCCCCTGGGAGGACTGCGGCGCGCCGTAGCCGAACAGCGGCGAGCGGGCGGCCAGCCGGAAGGACGCCTCGTACAGCGTCTCGCGGGTGCTCGTGTTGGCGTAGTCGAAGCGCGCCGTCACGATCCGGTTGACCTCGGGGACCAGCAGGTACAGCGCGCTCGCCAGCAGCGCGCAGCCCGACACCCCGGCGAGCACGTGCATGCGCCCGACCGCGGCCCGGCGCAGCAGCACGTAGCCGACGGCCACGCCGATGCTGATCCAGCAGCCGCGGTTGAGCGAGACCAGGATCGGCACCAGCGACACGGTCAGCAGCGATCCCAGCACGAACCGCGCCCAGCGGCTCGGCGCGGTCAGCCAGGCGTGCACCGCGACCGGGGTCAGGATGCCGACCGCCGCGCCCCAGTCGTTGGTGTAGGCGAACAGCGGGCTGGGGCGAGGCACCCCGTAGAGCAGGTCGTACTCGGAGAACTCGGGGTGGGTCAGGGCGACCACGAAGGGGTCGTCGCTGCCGAGGGCGGCGAGGATCGCCTGCAGGGGGCTGGTGAACTCCAGGTTCGCGACGGCCACGCCGGGCAGCGCCAGCAGCACCGCACTCGCCCACAGCACCGTCAGCCAGCCGGTCACCCGCCAGGGCTCGAGGCCGCGGCGCAGTGCGTTCCAGACGAAGAGGGCGAAGACGGCGACGGCCGCGTAGAGCAGCAGGCGCAGCGTGTACGCCGCGGCGTAGCGCCAGGTGGTGAGCATCAGCGCGGACACCAGGACCCAGCCCATGAAGAGGCCCAGCGCCCCGTAGCCCGGCGGCAGCGCGAGCGTGCGGCGGTTGGCCACCAGCCAGGCCGCCACCGGCACCGCCAGCACCGGCCAGGCGGGGAGCTGCACCCCCAGCGCCCACCACAGCGGGTAGGCCACCAGCAGTGCGGCCAGCGGCAGCGCGGCGCGGTCGATGGCTCGCACACGAGGGAAGACCGCAGTCATCGGGCACCGCTGCGGGTGGGCTCGACCGCGCGCAGCCGACGGGCGGGCACCCCGGCGTACACGCCGCCGGGCGGGCAGTCCCCGGAGACGACCGCGCCGGCGGCCACCACGCAGCCCTCGCCGATGCTGGCTCCCGGCAGCACGGTGACCCGGGCCCCGAGCCACACCCGGTCGCCGACGACGGTGGTGCGGTAGACGGCCTGTGCCGAGGCGGCGCCGTCCGGGCCGATCTCGTGCGTGGCGGTCAGCACCATCACCTGAGGCCCGAGCTGGCAGCGCTCGCCGATCTCGATGCGTCCCCGGGCGACGTCGAGGTAGCAGTCGTGGTTGACGAAGGTGCCGCGTCCGATGTGCAGGTCGCGACCGGTGATCCGGGTGCCGCTGAACACGTTGGCGGTCCGCACGTCCAGGCCCAGCGCCCGGTAGAGGGCCCAGCGCAGCGGCCGGGGCACCAGCCCGGAGCCCGCCAGCAGGTCGAGCACCAGGTGGCGCCAGGCGATGGCGAGGTCGAGGCGGACGGCGCGCACGATGCTCATCGCTGCACCCGCGAGCGCAGGCTGCGCCGCAGCGAGGAGCGCCGCAGCGGCCGCTCGCCGGCGAGCAGGTCGAGCTCACGGCCCAGCCGGGCCCGCGCGAGGTCGAGGTCCGACGCCTCGGAGACCTCCTGGCGGCCGCGGACGGGGCCGGCGCTGAGGAGGTCGTCGAGGACACGGTGGAAGCCGGCCTCGTCATCGGTGACCCGGACCTGACCGGCGCGCGCGGCGGCGGCGGCGAACCGGAGCTGGTGTGCGTCCACGTGCTCGCCCAGCGCGGGGTCGCGCGGGACGCACAGGGGCAGGTGGCCGTAGGCGCGGGCATCGAGGATCGTGCCCGGGCCCGCGTGGCACACGACGGCTCGGGCGACCAGCAGCAGGCGCTGGAGCTCGTGGTGGGGAAGGAAGTCGTGGCCCTCGGCGACGTGTGGGGCGTGACTCGTCCCGTGCTGGACGACCACGTGGGTGTGCGGGGTGAGCCGTTCGGCTGCGGCGTCGGCCCACTGCACCAGCCGGTCGAAGCGATGGTGGTCGGTGCCGAGCAGGACCACGAGGAGTCCGCTCACAGCAGCGGTCCTACCAGGCGGGCGTCGGGGTACAGGTCGAGCTGGCTGTCCCACTGCACGATGCGTCGCGTCGTGAACGGCCCGCACAGCCGGCCGGTCATCGTGGCGGAGTCCACCCGGTCGTAGACCTCGATGAACACGGTCGGGATCCGCAGCAGCCAGGCGAGCACGAAGAACGGCACCGCGACGCCCGCGCCGGCGCTGATCACAATGGCGGGGCGCTCACGCAGCAGCACCCGCGCGGCGAGCACGAGGTTGCGCAGCAGGTTGGGCAGGTTCCGCGTCGTCGGCGAGTGCGACACCACGAGCCGCTCGTCGGCCAGTCGGTCGCGCACATCCGGGGTGTCGGGGCACACCCACAGCCGCTCGCGCGGGGCCCACCAGGAACGCAGGGACAGCAGCTGGGCCAGGTGCCCGCCCTGGGTGCTGACCAGGAGCACCGGCCCGGTCAGCGGGGTGGTCGCCTCCGCGGCCGGGGTGCGCGCCGGGCTCGCCGGCGCGGCGACCGGACGCAGCAGGGTCTCGGTGAGGGTCATCAGTAGGCTCCCTTCGCCAGCAGGACCGCTCGCACGGTGCGCAGGCAGATGACCAGGTCGCCGGTGAGCGTCAGGTTGTCGGCGTAGTGCACGTCGAGGGCGACGGACTCCTCCCAGTCGAGGTCCGAGCGGCCGCTGATCTGCCACAGCCCGGTGATGCCGGGGCGGACCACCAGACGGCGGCGGGCCAGCTCGTCGTACTGGGCGACCTCGTGCGGCAGCGCCGGACGCGGACCCACCAGCGACATCTCGCCGCGCACGACGTTGAGCAGCTGAGGCAGCTCGTCGAGCGAGGAGCGCCGCAGCAGCCGCCCGATCCGGGTGATCCGAGGGTCGCGGCGGATCTTGAACAGCACCGCGTCGACCTCGTTCGCCTCCAGCAGCCCGTCGCGGAACTGCTCGGCTCCGACGTGCATGGTCCGCAGCTTGAAGATCGTGAAGGGTCGCCCGTAGCGCCCGATCCGGGTCTGGCGGAACAGCGCGGGGCCGGGGCTGTCGAGCCGGACAGCGAGGGCCAGGACGACCAGCAGGGGGGCCACCAGCGCCAGCAGCACCAGCCCGCCCACGCGATCGAGCAGGCACTTGGCGAGCCGGGCCCCGAGCCGGGGACGGGGCGGGCGGATCTCGAGCAGCGGCCGTCCCGCGACCTCCACCAGCCGCAGCCGGCGGCGTGCGGTGGGCTCGAGGCCGTCGAGGACGACCAGCGCGACCCCCAGCTCCTCCAGCGCCCACCCGAGGCGGCGCAGCTCGGAGCCCTCGAGGCCCGAGCCGGGAGCGAGCATCACCACGTCGATCGCGGTGGGGGCGGCGGCGTCGAGCAGGTCGACGACGCCCTGGGCGTGCGTGACCTCGGCGACGGCGGTCACCGACACCTCCTGGGGCGACCAGCGGCCCCGCACCCTGCCGAGGGCGTCGGCGTCCCCGACGACCAGCGCCCGGATCGGCCCGCCGCGCCGCTCGGCCGCCCAGCGCGCCGCGGCGCCCGCGCCGGCGAGCACGGCGCCGGCGAGCAGCGCCTGACGCAGGACCAGGGGGCTCAGCCCCACCCAGGCCGCGACCAGGCCGGCGCCGGCCGCCAGCAGCACGGCCGCCTCGAGCAGCTGACGAGGGGCGTACGCGCCGCCGATCGCCGGCCTCCCGGCCCGCAGGGCGCGCGCCAGCAGCCAGGCCGCCGCGGTGCCGAGGACCACTGCGGAGGAGAGTCCCGCGACGAGCAGCGCCGCGGTCGCGGCGACCAGCGCCACGGCCTCGCCGGCGAGGGCGGCGTGGTCCCCGCGACGCGCCGGGGTGAAGCGCTCGGCGACCGGGGCGGGCGGCAACGCTTCGAGCGGCGGAACGAGATTGAGCGTGCCGTGCGACATCTGCCTTGCCTCCCCCATGCAAGCCGGTCGGTGTGGCCGGCGCTGAGGCCGCGGCGACACCTGAGAACACTGTCCACTTCTGTGAACACTGTTGTCAAACGACGGTGCGCGCAGGAGGTCACGGGGACCCGGACGTGATCCAGATCCCACACTGTGAGCGGGCGAGGAGGCAGCCGCGGCGCGGCTGGCAGTAGGGTGGCAGCGGCGCGCGCAGGCGCCGGACCCAGGTACAGCAGGTGCGAGAAGGAGAGACGTGACGGCCGGAAGTGTCACTGCGTCGACCTCGCCGGTGCCGTCCGACGACCCAGCCGAGCCCCGTGTGTCACGGCGCGAGCAGGTGCGCAGGCTGACCACCGAGGAGATCAAGGGCGCCGCTCGCGAGCAGCTGACCCTGCAGAGCGCCGGACAGCTCTCCCTGCGCGCGGTCGCCCGCGAGGTGGGCCTCGCCCCCTCCGCCATCTACCGCTACTTCAGCTCCCAGCAGGCGCTGGTCGCCGCGGTGGCGGCCGACGCCTACACCTCTGCGGCCGAGGCGCTGCGCGAGGCTCGCGACGGCGTCGCGTCCGACTCCGCCTGGGAGCGCTGCCGGGCGATGGGCATCGCCTACCGGGAGTGGGCCCTGGAGAACCGGGCCGAGTTCAACCTGATCTTCACCACCGACCACGCGTTCCTGCTCTCCGGCAGCGAGGTCGACACCGCCGCCGCGCTGCAGGACTTCTACGCCGTCCCGCTGCAGACACTGGTCGCCGCGACCCGGTCCGGTGAGCTGGACCCCACGCGGGCCCGCTTCGGCCACGAGCTGCACCTCAGCGACGCCCTGCAGCAGGTCCGCCGGCGGCTGGTCGACGACGCGGCCGAGCCCCTGGCCAGCGGCCCGGTGAGCCTGCTGCTGATGGTCTGGACGGCCCTGCACGGGTACGTCTCCCTCGAGATCACCGGCCAGCTCGGCTGGTTCTTCACCAACGTCGACGAGTGCTACCACGCGCACCTCGACACCGTCCTGGAGACGGCCGGGCTCCCGCGGCCCCCCGCCTCCTGAGCCCCGCTCCCTCCCGACTCAGCCCCAGCGCGGGCGCGGACCGCGCGGGAAGCCGAGCGCGGCCTGCACGCTCGCGAACAGGGCCGAGCGGGTGTCGCGCAGCACCTGGCCGCTCCGGTCGTCTCCCAGGCAGACCAGCCACTGGACCGCGTCGGTGTCGTAGCCGCCGACGGCGACGACCTCGCTGACCCCGGCCTCGCGCAGGTGTCGGCCCAGCGCGGGGTGGTCCGTGGTGGCGTGCAGCGAGCCTCCCTCGAGCGCGGCCAGCACCGACGGGGTGCGCAACGGGCGTACTCGCTGCGCCGTCGCCTGCAGGCGACGCGCGGCGGCCGGGTCGCCGGCCCCGTGGTCGCACGGGAGCACCAGGTCGCCCGCCACCGTGGCCAGCCACCAGGCGGTGCACCCGAACCTCGCCGCGGCGGTCTCGGCGACGTACCGCAGCCGCTCGCGGACCCCCACCTGGGTCATGTCGTCCAGAGCGCGCAGGGCCTCCTCCACGAAGGCGGCCGCGATCTCGGCCACGGACTCGGGGCCGGCGGGCAGCGACCTCGCCATCCCCCGCACGGCCTGCTCGAACGTCGACCCGGACCCGCGCAGCTGCACCGTGGCGAGGAGTCCGTCGGGACTGGGCAGTGAGAGCTGCAGGACGGTCTCCGGGCTCGCTTGTTCGCTCACCTGCAGACACCCCCTGCCTGCCAGTGTCGCGCGCCACTGCTCGACCCGCGTCCGGACGTCGAGTGTAGGCCCGCACACCCCCGGGCGGCGGGTTAAATCTTGATCAGGAGTTGAACCGCTGCTGGGTCCGCTCCAGCCCCTCGGCGACCAGACACTCCACGGCGTCCGCCGCGTCCCCGATCTGGAAGGGGAGCTCCTTGCGCTCGACCTTGGAGTAGTCCGAGAGCACGAAGTCGGCCACGTCCTGGCGGCCGGGGGGACGACCGATTCCCGCGCGGATCCGGTAGAAGTCGCCGGTGCCCAGCGAGGCGCGCATGGACTTCAGCCCGTTGTGGCCGTTGTCGCCGCCACCGAGCTTGATGCGCAGGGTGCCGAAGGCGATGTCCAGCTCGTCGTGGATGGCCACGATGTGGTCGGGTGCCACCTTGTAGAACTTGGCGAGCGTGGAGACCGGGCCGCCGACCTCGTTCATGTAGGAGCGCGGGCGGGCGAGCACCACCCGCGGCCCCTGGCTGCCGGGCGCGCCGAGTCGTCCCTCGACGACGTCGGCCCGGCCCGACTTGTGGGCCCGGAACGGCGAGCGCATCCGGGAGGCGAGCTCGTCGGTGACGAGGTAGCCGATGTTGTGCCGGTTGCCGGCATAGCCAGGGCCGGGATTGCCCAGGCCGACGACGAGCCACACCTCGGAGGCGGCCTCGCTCATCGGCTGAGGTCTCCCGGCCCTGGTCCGCGGGTCACTCGGAGTCGGTGTCCTCGGCGGGCGCCTCGGCAGCGTCGTCCTTCTCGTCCTTCTCGATGCCGGCCTCGGCCTCGGCCTCCTCGAGCTCGGCCTCGACCTGCTCGGTGGTCTGGGCCTGGGTGACGTTGACGATCAGCGTCTCGGGGTCGGTGACCAGGCTCGCGCCCTTGGGCAGCACCAGCTCGGCCGCGGTGAACTGCGTGCCGGCCGTGGCACCCTCGATCGAGACCTCGATGAAGTCGGGGAGGTGGGTGGCCTCCGCCTCGAGCTGCACGGTCGCGTTCTCGGTCACGACCAGCGTCTCGCGGGCCGCGTCGCCGACGACGTGCACGGGGACGTCGACGGTGACCTTCTCGCCACGGACCACGGCGACGAAGTCGACGTGCTCGAGGAAGCCCTTGATCGGGTCGCGCTGGACCTCCTTGGCCAGGGCCAGGTGGATCTCGCCGTCGAGGTCGAGCTCGACGAGGGCGTTGGCGCCACCGTTCTTCAGGGCCAGCATCGTGCTGTGGCCCGGCAGGATCACGTGCACCGGCTCGTTGCCGTGGCCGTAGATGACCGCGGGCACCTTGGCGCTGCGACGGATGCGTCGAGCGGCGCCCTTGCCGAACTCGGTACGGGCTTCAGCGGTGATCTTCTCGGCAGACATGCTCAGGACTCCTCGTGCGTGGGGGGTGGTGCGAAGGATTGTCAGGTCGGTCGTCGGCTGCGAGGGGTGGAGCGCGAAAAACGCCGCGCGATCGAGTCAGCGCGGCGCACCGGAGAGGTCCTGCCAGCCCTGTCGATCACGGAGCCGGCGTCCAGGTGGACGCCCTCCCTCGCCGAGGCAACCGCAGAAGTCTAGCCCCGGCCGTCGCGAGTGGTCGAATCGTCGCGCTCAGGCGTGGCCGTCGAACATCGAGGTGACCGAGCCGTCCTCGAAGACCTCGCGGATCGCGCGCGCCAGCAGCGGTGCGATGGAGAGGACGGTGAGCTTGTCGAAGTGCCGGTCCTCCGCGATCGGGAGGGTGTTGGTCACGATCACCTCGACCGCCGCGCTGTTCTTGAGCCGGTCGACGGCGGGGTCGGAGAGGATCGCGTGCGTGGCGGCGATGATCACGCCCGCCGCCCCCTCGGCCATCAGCGCGTCCGCGGCCTTCACGATCGTGCCGCCGGTGTCGATCATGTCGTCGACCAGCACGCACATCCGGCCCTTGACCTCGCCCACCACCCGGTTCGCGACCGTCTCGTTGGGGCGGTCGGTGCGGCGGGTCTTGTGGATGAAGGCCAGCGGCGCACCGCCGAGGCGAGCCGACCAGCGCTCGGCGACCTTGATCCGCCCGGCGTCGGGCGAGACGACCGCGAGCTGGCCGCGCCCGTACTTCTCGCGCACGTAGTCGGCCAGGATCGGCAGCGCCATCAGGTGGTCGACCGGGCCGTCGAAGAAGCCCTGGATCTGGTCGGCGTGCAGGTCGACGGTGATCAGCCGGTCGGCGCCGGCGGTCTTGAAGAGGTCCGCGATCAGGCGGGCCGAGATCGGCTCGCGGCCGCGGTGCTTCTTGTCCTGGCGGGCGTAGCCGTAGAAGGGCAGGACGACCGTGATCTCCTTGGCGGAGGCGCGCTTGAGCGCGTCCACCATGATCAGGTGCTCCATGATCCACTCGTTGACCGGAGCGGTGTGGCTCTGGATCACGAACGCGTCGGAGCCGCGCACGGACTCCTCGTAGCGCACGTAGAGCTCGGAGTTGGCGAAGCCGTACATCGAGGACGGGACGAGGCCGGTCCCGATCAGCTCGGCCACCTCCTCGGCGAGGGCGGGGTGTGCCCGGCCGCTGAAGACCATCAAGTTCTTCTCGGTGCTCAGCTTCATACCGCTCACGTCACGCCGCTCCCTGTGTCATCGCGCTCTTGTCCCCGCCCCCATCCTCCCTCACAGCGGGTAGGGCTCCCAAACTGTGACGCCGCCATCTGGGACGATGCTCGTCACATCTCGTCGGGTGTGCTCTCCTGCGAGGCTGCGGCGGCGGCCTCGGCCTGGGCGGTGCCCGGGCGACGGCGCAGGGTCCAGCCGGTGACCACGCGCAGCGGGCCCGCCGAGACCCCCAGCGCCCCGGCCGGGACGTCGCCGCGGACCACGGTCCCGGCGCCGGTCCCGGCGCCGTCCCCGATCCGCACCGGCGCGACGAACGTGTTGTTGGAGCCGGTCTTGGCGTGGCGTCCGACCACCGTGCGGTGCTTGGCCACCCCGTCGTAGTTCGCGAAGATCGTGCCGGCCCCGATGTTGGTGCCCTCGCCGATCTCGGCGTCGCCGACGTAGGACAGGTGCGGGACCTTCGCCCCCTCGCCGATGGCGACGTTCTTGGTCTCCACGAAGGCCCCGATCTTGCCCTCGCTGCCCAGCGTCGTCCCGGGCCGTAGGTAGGAGAAGGGGCCGACGGTGGCACCGGCGCCCACCACGGCCAGCTCACCGTGGGTGCGTACGACGCGGGCACCGGCACCCACCTCGCAGTCCTTGAGGGTGGTGTCGGGGCCGACGACGGCGTCCTCGCCGACCACGGTGGCCCCGAGCAGCTGGGTGCCGGGCAGGAGCGTGACGTCCTCGGCGAGCACCACGTCGGCGTCGATCCAGGTGGTGTCGGGGTCCATCACGGTGACGCCGTCGAGCATCCAGCGGGTGACGATGCGACGGTTCATCTCCCGTCCCAGGGCCGCCAGCTGGGCCCGGTCGTTGGCGCCCTCGGTCTGGCGGACGTCGTCGATCTGCCAGGCCCCGACGTTGAGCCCGGCGTCGCGGGCGATCCGCACCGCGTCGGTGAGGTAGTACTCCCCCTTGACGTTGTCGTTGCCGATCGCGGCGAGCGCCTCGACGAGGAACTCCGCGTCGAAGGCGAGGATGCCGGAGTTGATCTCGCGGATGTCGCGCTGCTCGGGGGTGGCGTCCTTCTCCTCGACGATGGCCTCCACGTCGCCCTCGGCGTTGCGGACCACCCGTCCGTAGCCGAACGGGTCGGGGACCACGCCGGACAGGATGCTGACCGCGCGCTGGGCCGCCTCGTGGTCCGCGGCGAACGCGCGCAGGCTCTCGCCGGTGAGCATCGGGGTGTCGCCGGCGGTCACGATGACCGTCCCGGTGACCGGGCCCTCGAGCGCGGCCATCGCCGCCCGGACGGCGTGCCCGGTGCCCTCCTGGGTCTCCTGGACCGCGAGCACCGCCTCGGGCAGGAGCTCGCGGATGTGGCGGCCCACCTGCTCGCGCTGATGGCCCACGACGGCCACCACGCGGTCGGGCTGCACGCCGGCCACGGCGGTCAGGACATGGCCGATCATGCTGCGCCCGGAGACCGGATGAAGGACCTTCATGGTCTTGGACTTCATCCGGGTGCCGCCGCCGGCGGCCAGAACGATGACGGTGAGGTTATCCACGCTCCCCGGGTAGGAGTCGAACCTACGTCGCTAGTCCTGATTCAAAGTCAGGCGGGCCCTGCCGGCAGACCAACCGGGGATCGATCCCCTGAGGGATAGGATCCACACCTTACTGTCGCCGGGCCCCACGGCTACTGTCGCCTCCGTGGACCTGCCCGTGATGCCGCCCGTCGCGCCGATGCTCGCCAAGTCCGTGCGCGGGATCCCCGACCCGGCCCGATACGGGGTCGGCGACGTGCCGGGCCTGGCATTCGAGCCCAAGTGGGACGGCTTCCGGTGCCTGGTGTTCCGCGACGGAGACGAGGTCGAGCTGGCCTCGCGCAACACCAAGCCGCTGACCCGCTACTTCCCGGAGATCGTCGCCGCCGTGCGGGCCCAGCTGCCCGAGCGCTGCGTCCTCGACGGGGAGCTGTTCGTGGCCGTGGACAGCCCTGAGGCCCCCGGCGGGAACCGGCTCGAGTTCGAGGTCCTCCAGGAGCGCATCCATCCGGCCGCCTCCCGGATCAGCACGCTCGCGGAGCGGACGCCGGCCAGCTTCGTGGCCTTCGACCTGCTGGCGCTGGGCGACACGTCGTACCTGGACCGGCCCTTCGCCGAGCGCCGCGCCGTCCTGGCGCAGGCCCTCGCGCACCTGGACGGCACCGGCCCCTGCCACCTGACCCGGATCACCGAGGACCCGGGGCTCGCCGAGGAGTGGTTCACCCAGTTCGAGGGCGCCGGGCTGGACGGGGTGGTCGCCAAGCCCCTCGGCGCGCCGTACCAGCAGAACGCGCGCACGATGCTCAAGGTCAAGCACGAGCGCACCGCCGACGTGGTGGTCGCCGGCTACCGCCTGCATAAGACCTCCACACCGCAGCGGCCGCTGCTCGGCTCCCTGCTGCTCGGCCTGTACGACGAGGGCACGCTGCAGCACATCGGGGTGGCCGCGTCCTTCACCGCGAAGCGGCGCGCGGAGCTGGTCGAGGAGCTGGCGCCGCTGGTCTGCCCGGCCGAGGAGCACCCCTGGGGCGGGTGGATCCAGGCCGGCGGCGCGATCGCCAACCCCGACCGGGTGCCCGGCACCCAGTCGCGCTGGAGCGCCGGCAAGGACCTCTCCTTCGTCCCCCTGCGCCCGGCGCTGGTGCTCGAGGTGGGCTACGACCACATGGAGGGACGCCGGCTGCGCCACACCGCCCAGTTCAAGCGGTGGCGCAGCGACCGCGACCCCGAGTCGTGCGGGTATGCGCAATTGGACGAGCCGGTGAGCTACGACCTGAGTAGGATCCTCGACGTCAGCTGACCCGATCTCAGGAGGCACCCCCACGATGGCCGAACCGACCGCGACCTACAACGTGGTGTTGCTGGTGGAGCAGGCGCTCTCGGCCGCCGACGCCGCCCAGGTGACCTCGCTGCACCAGGCTCTGGACGAGCCGGTCCGCTACCACGTGCTGCTTCCCGTGGAGGACGCCGCCGGACGGGTGGAGGCCTCGATGGGCACCCTGGGCGCCGGCGACATGCTGGGCACCCCGGGCATGGTGCTCAGCGACGTCGACCTCGACGAGGTCCGGCGCGAGTGCCTGGAGACCTCCGAGGCCGCCCTGGTCGACACGGTCGCCGCGCTCCGGACCGTCGGCGCCGACGCCGTCGGCGAGGTCGTCACCCAGGCGCCGGTCGAGGCCCTGGCCGCCAAGGTCAAGGCCGTGGACGGCCGCGAGGCGATCATCCTGACCCGCCCGCACGTGGTCGCGGAGTTCTTCCACGTCGACTGGAGCTCGCGGGCCCGGCGCCACCTCGGCGTGCCGGTGCTGCACCTGCTCGAGCACGAGAGCTTCGACGAGCAGGCCGGCGGCGGCGAGGGCGTGACCGGGGTATGACCCGCCGGGGTCTCGGCACCGCCCTGACCGCGCTCACCGGATTCACCGCTCTGGCCGTCGCGGGCTGCGGAGGGGACGGGGACTCCGCCGTCGCGTCCGGCGACGGCTACTCCGTGGCCGGGGCGCTCGCCGAGGTCCCGGCCTCAGCCCACGGCGACGACGAGGGCACCACCCTGGTGCGCACCGGCGACCTGGCAGCGGCCACCGAGCTCGCGGGCCTGGAGCGCCCCGACGGGTTCGACGCCGGGGAGATGTCCGCCTGGCTCATGCCGCTCACCGGGCTGCGCCCCGAGGACTCCTCGGCCCCCCTCGTGCACGTGCCGATGCCCGAGTCGATGTGGCAGTCCACCGAGAGCGCCGAGGAGTACGACGCGGAGCTGGGCTGGTCGGTCCTCGACGTGGACGTGTTCGTCGAGGAGGCCGGCGCGCCGAGCACGTTCCTGATGGTCTCTGGCGCGCTCGACGAGGACAGCCTGGCCGAGGACCTCACCGAGGTCTCCGACGGCATCGTCAGTGCCGGGGACGGCGAGGACATGGAGATGGACATCGAGAGCCGCACCGTGGCCCGTCCGCTCGGGATGCCCCTGCGGATGGCCGCCGACGGCGACCGGCTCGCGGCCTCGCCGCGGACGTCGTTCGTCGAGCAGTGGCTGGCCGGGCCCAAGGAGTCGCTCGCCGACGACGAGGCGCTGCTGGCAGTGGCCGAGGCGCTGGACGCCGCGGACGTGGTCTCCGCCGTGCTCAGCCCGGGCGACTCCCTGGACGCCGGATCGTCTGGCTCCGAGGGCCTGGACCAGGCGTTCGACGCCGTCGGCATCGGCTGGGGCGTCCAGGACGACGCCGCCCTGGTCACCGTGGCGTACCACTTCGAGTCCGAGGAGGACGCCGAGGCCGCCGTCGGGGAGCTCGAGGAGCTGTTCACCGACGGCACCTCGCTCAAGACCCGCTCCCCGCTCAGCGACGTGGTGAGCCTCGAGGACGTGGCGGCCGACGGCGCGGTGACCACGGTGTCGCTGACGATGGCCGACGGGCGCCACCCCGCCGCCATGGAGCACATGCTGGTGGAGGGTGACACGCCCTTCCGGCACGGCTGAGGGCCGCCGCCCTCACTCGACCCGGTTGCCCTCGGCGTCCCAGTGCGCGGCGACCTTCTTGCTCGGCTGGACCCGGGGCGGCTCGCCGGGCATCTTGGGGTAGTCCGGCGGGTAGTTGAGCTCGACCGCGCCCTGCTCCTCCCACAGGCCCAGCAGCGGCTCGAGGGAGAACGCGCGGTCGTCGATCGTGGCCCACGGGTCGCCCTGGGCGGCGAGGCGCTCCGGCACGGTGAGCAGGTTGAAGTCGCGCGGGTCCTCCACCTCGGCCAGCTCCTCCCAGGTCACCGGCGTGGAGACCGGCGCCCCGGGCAGCGGACGCAGCGAGTAGGCCGAGGCGATCGTGCGGTCGCGGCTGTTCTGGTTGTAGTCGACGAAGATCCGCTCCCCGCGCTCCTCCTTCCACCAGGCGGTGGTGACGCCGGGGTCGCGGCGCTCCAGCTCGCGGCCCAGGCCGATCGCGGCGTGCCGGACGTCGACGAAGTCCCAGCGCGGCTCGATGCGCACGAAGATGTGGATCCCGCGGTTGCCGGAGGTCTTGGCGAAGCCGACGATGCCGAGCTCCTCGAGCAGCGCGCGGGCCCGGCCGGCCACCCGCACGGCGTCCGCGAACGTGGTGCCGGGCTGCGGGTCGAGGTCGATGCGCAGCTCGTCGGGGTGGTCCACGTCGGCGCGTCGTACCGGCCAGGGGTGGAAGGTCAGCGTGCCCATCTGCGCGCACCAGACCGGGACCGCGATCTCGGTCGGACAGATCTCGGCGGCCCGGCGTCCCGAGGGGAACGCGATCTCGACGGACTCGACGTAGTCGGGTGCGCCCTTGGCGATCCGCTTCTGGTAGAACGCCTCAGCGTCCTTGTCCTGCGGCCCGGTCGCCAGCCGGAAGCCCTCGCGCACCCCGGAGGGCCACCTCTCCAGCGCGGTCGGGCGATCGCGCAGGGCGCGCATCAGCCCGTCCTCGACCGCGGCGAAGTACTGCGCCACCCTGAGCTTGGTGATCTCCGGGGTGCGCTCGGTGGCCGGGTAGATCACCCGGTCCGGACTCGACACGCGCACCGCGCGCCCACCGGCGTCGACCTCGGCTGCAGGGGGCTTCACCATGGGCACACGCTAGCGGGGGCTCCCCCCACGCCTGCTGTTCTCGAGCGCGGCGTGCTCGAGGATCGAGTTGGGCGAGAACACCGGACGCCGGTCGGCCTGCTCGCGCCCGGCGCGGACGAACTCGAAGCCGCCGGTGGTCACCAGCGCCCACGTGGCGACCGGGCCCGGCTGGCCCAGCACCGCCGCGTCCACCGCGTCGTACGCCGCGAGCAGGGCCTGCGCGCAGGCCAGGTGCGTGGGCGGGAAGTGGAAGGCGTTGCGCGCCGCCTCGTCCTCGGAGCCGAGGAACGCCACCGGGCGGCCGAGCCCGGCACCGCAGATCCCGCAGACCCGGCTCAGCGCGCACTGGGTGACCCGGCGCTGGTCGAGGTCGCGGGCCGAGGCCGGCTCGCCGGCCTCGCCGGTGCCGCAGGCGAACGGCACCGGCGTGGCGAGCTCGGGGTCGACCGCGAGCTCGGAGAAGGGACGCGGGGCGGGATCCATCAGTCGGCGTCCCCACGCCGCGAGCCGCGCCGCGACCAGCCGCCGAGCTCGGTGCGCCGCGGCGGGCGCTCGGCGTCGGAGCGACGCCGCCGGTCGCGGGCGCCCTCGTCGGAGGTGTCGCTGCGCTCGGGCGGGGCGGGGTCGTCGCTGCTGGTCATGTGGTTGGGCAGCGAGAGCTTCATGATCGTGCGCAGCGCCTGGCCGTACTGGCGGTGCAGCGGACCGGTCGTGTAGGGGATGTCGTACTTGTCGCACAGCGCCCGGACCCGCTCGGAGATCTGCGCGTAGCGGTTGCTGGGCAGGTCCGGGAACAGGTGGTGCTCGATCTGGTAACCGAGGTTGCCCGACGCGATGTGCAGCAGCGGGCCGCCCTCGAAGTTGGCGGCGCCCAGGATCTGGCGCAGGTACCACTCCGCACGGGTCTCGTCCTGGATCTCCTCCTCGGTGAAGTGCAGCGCACCGTCGGGGAAGTGCCCGCAGAAGATGATCATGTAGGACCACAGGTTGCGGGCCAGGTTGGCGGTCGCGTTCGCGGTCATCGTGGCGCGCCAGTCCGGCCCGCCCAGCGCCGGGTAGACGACGTAGTCCTTGGCGATCTGACCGCGGATCTTGCGCCCGATCTGGAGCAGCTGCCGCTTCATCTCCTTCGGGTCCTTCTCGCCCTTGCGGATCCGCTCCAGGTCGAGGTCGTGCAGGGCCACGCCCCACTGGAAGAGCGTGGCGAGCAGCGCGTTGTAGACCGGCTGGCCCAGGTAGTAGGGGTGCCACTTCTGCTCGCGCGCCATCCGCAGGATGCCGTAGCCGATGTCGTTGTCGTAGCCGAGCACGTTGGTGAACTGGTGGTGGATGTAGTTGTGCGAGTGCTTCCACTGCTCGGAGGGCTGGGCGGTGTCCCACTCCCAGTTGCTGGAGTGGATCTCCGGGTCGTTCATCCAGTCCCACTGGCCGTGCATGACGTTGTGGCCGATCTCCATGTTCTCCAGGATCTTGGCCAGCCCGAGCATCGCGGTGCCGGCGACCCACGCGGGCCTGCGCACCCGGGGCAGGCCGGCCGTCCTCGACCAGGCGCTGGCGACCAGCGCCACCCGGCCACCGGCGGCGAGGCCGCGCTGGATGCGGATCATCCGGTTGATGTACGCCGCGTCGGCGGCGCCGCGCGACTCCTCGATCTCGGCACGGATCGCGTCGAGCTCGCGGCCGATCTGCTCGACCTCGTCCTCGCTGAGGTGCGTGTACTCCTTGACGTCCGCGATGGCCACGGAACCTCCTAGATGTCGAGTGTGCAGTCGCCGACGGCAGCCGTGACGCAGGTCTGCACCGGCTCGTTGGGCTGGTTGAACTCGTCGCCGTTGCGCAGGTCCTTCACGGTGCCCGAGACGAGCGTGAGCGTGCAGGTGTGACAGATCCCCATCCGGCAGCCGTAGGGCATGCCGACGCCGGCCTGCTCGCCGGCCTCGAGGATCGTGGTGGCCCCGTCCACCTCGGTGGACTTGTGGGAGTTGCGGAAGGTGATCGTGCCGCCCTCTCCCCCGTCGCCGCCGAGGTCGAGCGAGAAGCGCTCCAGGTGCAGCCGGTCGGCCACCCCCGCGGCCTCCCAGTGCTTCTCGGCCGCGTCCAGCATCGGGCCGGGCCCGCAGGCCCAGGTCTCCCGCTCGCGCCAGTCGGGGCAGATCCGGTCCAGGTCGGCCTCGAGGTCCAGCATCCCGTCCAGGTCGGTGTGCAGCGGGTGCAGGGTGAGCCCCTGGTGCGTGCGGGCCAGCGCGTCGAGCTCGTCGCGGAAGATCATCCGCTCCGGGGTGGGCGAGGAGTAGTGCATGACGACGTCGGGCATCGTGCCGCGCCGGTCCAGGGTCCGCAGCATCGCCATCACCGGCGTGACGCCGCTGCCCCCGACCAGGAAGAGCATCTTGGCCGGCGGCGGTTCGGGCAGCACGAAGTCGCCCTCGGGCAGGGCGAGGCGGACGATGGTCCCCGGCTCCAGGCCGCCGACGAGGTGGCTGGAGAGCAGCCCCTCGGGCATCGCCCGGACGGTGATCGCGATCGTCCTGCCCGAGCGCGCGGGCGCCGAGCTCACCGAGTAGGAGCGCCACTGGAAGCGCCCGTCCACCTGCACGCCGATCCCGACGTACTGCCCGGGGCGGTGGTCGTAGCGCCAGCCCCAGCCCGGGCGGATCACCAGCGTGGCGGCGTCCTCGGTCTCGGGGATGACCTCCTCGACGCGCCCGCGCAGCTCGCGCGCCGACCACAGCGGGTTGACCAGCGAGAGGTAGTCGTCAGGGTGCAGGGGCGTGGTCAGGCGCGAGCCCACCGATCGGACCCGCTCCCACTTCACCGGCCGCACCCGCGGCGTGGACAGTGCCATTGCGTCAGTGAACAGGTGTAGACCCAACTGGTCAAGACACTGTTCACACTTCTCGCCCGGTACGGTGGGCGTCATGGCTTACCAGGTGCACAAGACCGACGAGCAGTGGCGGGCCGAGCTCTCCCCCGAGGAGTACGCGGTGCTCCGCCAGGCGGGCACGGAGCGGCCGTTCACCGGCGAGTACAACGACACCGACACCACGGGTGTCTACCGGTGCAAGGCGTGCAGCGCCGAGCTCTTCCGCTCCGACACGAAGTTCCACTCCGGGTGCGGCTGGCCGTCGTTCTACCAGCCGATCAGCGACACGATCGAGTACATCGAGGACACCTCGCACGGCATGAAGCGCGTCGAGGTGCGCTGCACCAACTGCGGCTCGCACCTGGGCCACGTCTTCCCCGACGGGCACGGCACGCCGACCGGCGACCGCTACTGCATCAACTCCGTGGCGCTCACGCTGGAGCCGAAGCAGTAGCCAGCCCGCCGGGTCAGGGCAGGGTGTCGAGCAGCTCGCCGACCTCGGTGCGGGCGCCGGTGTAGAACGGCACCTCCTCGCGGACGTGGCGGCGCGCCTCGGAGCCGCGCAGGTGGCGCATCAGGTCCACGATCCGGTAGAGCTCGTCGGCCTCGAAGGCGAGCATCCACTCGTAGTCGCCGAGCGCGAAGCTGGACACGGTGTTGGCGCGCACGTCGACGTAGTCGCGCGCCATCCGGCCGTGGTCGGCGAGCATCCGGCGGCGCTCGGAGTCCTCGAGCAGGTACCACTCGTAGGAGCGCACGAACGGGTAGACGCACAGGTGCTTCTTGGGCTCCTCGTTGGAGAGGAACGCCGGCACGTGGGACTTGTTGAACTCGGCCGGGCGGTGCAGCGCCATCTGCGACCAGACCGGGGAAAGGCGGCTGCCGAACGCGGTGCGGCGGAACCGCTTGTAGGCGTCCTGGAGCTGCTCGGAGGTCTCGGCGTGCCACCAGATCATCAGGTCGGCGTCGGCGCGCAGGCCGCTCACGTCGTACACGCCGCGCACCACCACGCCGTCGGCGTCGAGCGCCTTGAAGAGCTGCTCGACCTCGGTGGCCTCGCTCGCGCGGTCGGCGTCGCCGAGCACGCGATCGAGCTTGAAGACCGACCACATCGTGTAGCGGATGGAGTCGTTGATCTCGCGAACCCGGGCAGCGTTGGACGTCATGGATCCATTGTGCCGCTGCCCGGGCGCGGCCCGATCCCGGGGTCGGAGTCGGCGGGTCAGGCAGTGAGGGCGGCGGCGGCGCGGCGGGCGGAGGCGACGACGGCGGCGATGCCCACTCCGTCGTACGCCGCGCCGCAGACGACCAGCCGCGGCCCGATCTCGCGGGCGATGTCGGCGCGGATGCGTGCCACGCGGTCGAGGTGGCCCACCGCGTACTGCGGCAGCCCGCCGCCCCAGCGCTGGACGTGGGTGTCGACCGGCACGGCGCGGATCCCGGCCGCCTCGGCGAGGTCCTCGAGCGAGACCCGCACCAGCTCCTCGTCGGGCACCTGCAGCGACGCCTCCTCGCGGTGGCGGCCGATGGAGGTCCGCAGCATGACCAGGTCCGCGCCGCCCGGTCCGGCACCGCGGCCGGCCTCGCGGACCCACGACCACTTGTTGGCCGAGAACGTCGAGGCCTTGATCCGGCGGCCGTCCCGGGGCGGGACCAGGAAGCCCGAGCCGGCCAGCTCGGGCAGGTCGTCGGCGCGGAACGCGAAGGTGACCACCGCCATCGAGGCGTACTCGATCCCGGCCAGCTCGCTCGCCGCGCCGGGCGCCAGCCCGGCCAGCAGCCGGGCGGTCGGTGCTGCGGGCGTGGCGAGCACGACGTCGGTGGCGCGCACCGTGCGCGGGGCCGTCGTCGGCCCGGTGAGGAGCTCGAAGCCGTCGGCGGTGCGCCGCAGCTCGCGCACCGGCGCGTCGAGCTCGACGGCGAAGTCGCCGGAGGCGGCCAGCGCCTCGGCGAGCTGCCCCATCCCGCCGGGGATGCCGGCGAAGACCGGGCCGCCCGAGGGGGACGGCATCGCCGCGGCCGCCTCCAGCAGCGAGCCGCGGCCCAGCAGCGAGACCAGCATCGGCACGGTGGCCCGAGCCGAGAGGGCACGCGCGTCGCCGGCGTAGACCCCGCCGAGCAGCGGCTCCACCAGCTGGTCGACCACCTCGTCGCCGAGGCGGGCGGCGACCAGCTCGCCGACCGAGACGTCCTGGTCGTCACCCAGCCGGGTGGGGGGCAGCGAGGGCTCCTCGCGGACCCGGGCCAGCCCGGCCTCCGAGAGCACCCCGGACGCCTCGAGCTGGGGCAGGTCCATCGGCACGCCCATCAGCGAACGGGGCATCGGGCGCAGCGCCCCGTGGGTCCACACCTGTGAGGAGGCGCCGGTGGGGTGCTCGATCGGCAGCCCCAGCTCGCGGGCCAGCCCGACCGCCTCGGGGCGGCGGTTGAGCATCGCCTCGGCGCCGACGTCGACGACGACTCCCCCGACCGCGGTGCGGCGGATCTTGCCGCCGGCGCGACCCGCGCCCTCGAGCACCCGCACCTCGTGGCCGGCGTCCGCGAGGGCTCGTGCTGCGCAGAGCCCCGCGAGGCCGCCGCCGACGACTGTCACCTGTCGTGTTGTGCTCACGGCTCCAATCTCTCAGACCCCGCGAGCCGTGCTCAGACCGGGCTCGGCGCCTGCTCGGCGGCGCTCATCCGGTTGCGCCCAGCACGTCACCGGCCGGTACGGCGTGCAGCCGGGTGAAGCCGCTGCGGTGGAACACCAGCGGCGAGCGGTGACCCAGGTCCGCGATCGCGTGCAGGTGCAGCAGCACCAGGACGTGGTCGCCCGCCTCGATCTCGCGGTGGATGCTGCACTCGAAGGAGGCGACGGCATCCGAGACCAGCACCGCTCCCCCGTCGCGCACGCCCAGGGCGAGCCCGTCGAAGCGGCTCGCGGCCGGTCCGGCGAGCTGGCGGCACACCCCTGCGTGGTGGTCGGCCAGCACGCTGACCCCCAGCCGCGTCGCGCGGCGCAGCACCGGCCACGTCGAGCTGGTCCGGGCGATCGAGAAGGACACCAGGGCCGGCTCCAGCGACACGGAGGTGAACGAGCTCGCGGCCATCCCGACGTGGGCGCCGTCCACCTCGGCCGCGACCGCGACGACGCCGCTGGGGAACGCCCCGAACGCGCGTCGCAGCGCCACCGGGTCCAGACGCGAGGCGCTCACGAGGCGGCCGACCTGGAGCCGAACGGCACCGAGGCGCGGTACGTCGACGGCGTGGGGTGCTGCCACAGCCCGCGCTGGGCGAGCACCGGCAGCACTCCCTCACCGAAGGCGTAGGACTCCTCCAGGTGGGGGTAGCCGGAGAGCACGAACTCGTCGATGCCCAGCGCGTGGTACTCCTCGATGCGGTCGGCCACCTCCTCGTGGCTGCCCACCAGCGCGGTGCCGGCGCCGCCGCGGACCAGCCCGACGCCGGCCCAGACGTTGGGGTAGATCTCGAGGTCGTCGCGACTGCCGCGGTTGAGCTCGAGCATCCGGCGCTGGCCCTCGGACTCGCTGCGCGCCAGCCCGGCCTGGACCGTGCGGATGGTCTCGTCGTCGATGCCGGCCAGCAGCCGGTCGGCCTCGGCCCAGGCCAGGTCGGAGGTGTCGCGGGTGATCGTGTGCATCCGGATGCCGAAGCGGAGCTCGCGGCCCTGCTCGGCGGCGAGCTTGCGGATCCAGGCGATCTTCTCGGCCACCGCGGCGGGCGGCTCGCCCCAGGTCAGGTAGACGTCGGCGTGCTTGGCCGCCACCTCCCCCGCGGCCGGGGAGGAGCCGCCGAAGTAGATCGCGGGCACCGGGTCGGGCAGCTGGGCCAGCGCGGCGCCCTCCACCCGCAGGTGCTCGCCGGCGAAGTCCACGGTCTCCCCCGCCCAGAGCCGACGCACCACCTCGAGGAACTCCCCGCACCGGGCGTAGCGGGCCTCCTTGTCGAGGAAGTCGCCGTAGGCGCGCTGCTCCTGGCTCTCCCCGCCGGTGACCACGTTGAGCAGCAGCCGCCCGCCGGACAGGTTCTGGAACGTCGCGGCCATCTGCGCGGCCAGCGTCGGCGAGGTGAGGCCCGGACGGAAGGCGACCAGGAACTTCAGCCGCTCCGAGACCGAGCTGAGCATGGCGGTGGACAGCCACGCGTCCTCGCACCAGGCGCCGGTCGGGGTCAGTGCCGCCTCGAAGCCGAGCTGCTCGGCGCTGCGGGCGACCTGCCCGAGGTAGGGGACGGAGGCCGGCCGGCCGGCCGGTCCGGCAGCGACGCCGTGGCCGCCGCCGACCACGAAGCGGCCGTCACCTCCGTTGGTGGGGAGGAACCAGTGGAAAGTGAGCGTCATTGTCGTCCTCTTCGTCGATGCGGGTTCTGCGATGCCGGGATGCGGGTGGATGCGGCTCAGAGCTGGCCGTGGCTGGGCGGCAGGGTGCCGTCCACGACGTAGCGGCCGAGGTGCTGGACCTTCCAGGCGGCCGGGTCGTGCAGGGTGTGGGTGCGGGCGTTGCGCCAGTGCCGGTTGAGGTTCAGGCTGTCCAGCGCCGAGCGGGTCCCGGCGACCTCGAACAACCGGCTGGACACCTCGACCGAGGCGGACGTGCTGAGCGCGCGGGCGGCGGCCACCGCCAGGCTGGCCTGGCCGGCCGACTCCGCGCTCAGCGCCGCGTTCGCCCGGTCCACGGCGCGGCCGGCCTCGGCGAGTACCGCCTCGGCCGCGCGCACCGCGACCTCCATCTGGCCCAGCGCGTGCACGACCAGGGGGTCCTCGGCGGCGCGCTCGACGCCGGCGTCGGGGTAGGGGCGGCTCTTGGTGCGCACGAACAGCGCCGCCTCGTCGACGGCCGCGCGGGCGATGCCCACGTCGAGCGCGGCGTGCAGCAGCTGAGCGAAGGCGCCGAACGTCTGCGGTCCGGTGAAGGTCAGGTGGTACGGCGTGATCCGGGCCGCGTCGACGGCCACGGACTCCAGGCGCACCGTGCCGCTGGCCGTGGTGCGCTGGCCCATCCCGTTCCAGTCGTCGACGACGCTCACGCCGGGGGCGGTCCGCTCCACCCAGGCCACGTGCAAGGGCCCGTCCACGTCCAGGTGGGCCAGGACCGGGATCCAGTCGGCGAAGAGGGCGCCGGTGCTGTAGCCCTTGACGCCGTCGAGCACCCAGCTCCCGTCGCCCGCGGGGCTCAGCGTGGTCCGGATGTCGCGCACGTGCTTGGTGCCGACCTCGGACTGGGCGTTGCCGAACCGCTTGCCGGCGAGCACCTCGGCGAAGAAGAACGCCTGCTGCGCCGGCGTCCCCTGGTGGCGCAGCACGTTGACGTAGACGAAGTGGCTGTGCGGGATCTGCGCGACGCTGGGGTCGCCGGCGGCGAGCAGGCGGAAGACCTCGGCGAGGGTCTCGGCGTCGAGGTCCGCCCCACCGTGGGCGGCGGGGACGGTGCTCGCCAGCAGGCCGCTGGCCGAGAGCAGGTCGAGCTCCGCGGCGGGCAGCACCCGCTCGGCGTCGCGACGCGCCGCGTCCGCGGCGAGCATCCCACCGAGATCGGCGGCCACCCGGATCGCCTCGTCGGCGCTGAGCACGGGCACCCGACCCGTGGGCTCCGCGATCGAGGCTGGACGGGCCTGCGTGGCCGTGTGCGGGGACCCTGAGGGACACATGGTTTCTCCTTGGACTGCAGGGCGGTTTTGTCTATCAAGTTACTCGACTTTATATGCTGACTGAACAAAACTGCTCGACGGGCGCGCCGCAGGCAAGGAGAAAGGCGCCAGCCGTTGACGAGGGGGGTGCAGGCTCTGCCTCTCACCTCCGGCATCGGCGGCTCCCGTCCCGCCCGCTCCGCCCGCACCCCCGAGAGGCCACATGCGCACCGAACAGCTGGAGTACCTCACCGCCGTGACCCGGCACGGCTCGCTGCGCCGTACCAGCGAGCAGCTGCACATCTCCCAGCCCGCGCTGAGCGAGGCCCTGCGCAACCTCGAGCGCGAGCTGGGGGTCAGCCTGCTGGACCGCAGCCGCAGCGGCACCCGGATCAGCCGCCGGGGCAGGGACCTGCTGCCGCAGATCGCGGAGGTGATGGAGGCCGTCCAGCGGCTGCGCACCGCGGCCGGCGACCAGAGCCAGGCGGCCCGCCTGGTCCGGGTCGGCACGGTCAGCGCGGCCACCTCGACACTGCTGGTGCCGGCGGTGCGGGCGCTGGCGCAGAGCCGGCCGGGCACCACCGTCGAGATCGTGAACCTGCAGCAGGAGGAGATCCACCGCCAGCTCGCCGAGGGGGCTCTCGACCTGGGCCTGGTGAACCTGCTGGACGGCGACGACGCACCGGCCGACCTGCGCTGCGCGCGGCTGCTGCACGGACGCCCGGCGCTGGTCTGCCGGGCGGACCACCGGCTCGCCGCCCAGGAGGTGGTCACCCTCGAGGACCTGCGCACCGAGAGCTTCGTGGCGATGCGCGCGGGCTACCTGATGCACCGCTTCGTGCACCGGGTGCTGGGCCCGCGGATGCCGCCGATCGCGTCGAGCACCGACGGCGCGGAGATGGGCAAGCTGATGGTCGCCGAGGGGCTCGGCGTGACCGTGCTGCCCGACTACAGCGTGGCCGGCGACCCGCTCGTGGTGGCGGGCGTGCTCACCCACCGTCCGCTCGAGGACGCCACCGGCGTCGACCTGGTGCTGCTCGAGCGCCCCCAGGACCCGGCCCCACCCGCCGTCGAGGAGCTGCGCTCACTGCTGGTGGCCCACGCCCGCGACTACCGCTCGAGCAGCGCCTGAAGGTTCTCCAGCGACGTCTCGAGCATCGAGGCCGGGACGATCGGGAACGTCAGCTTGTCGCGCAGCTTGGGATGCAGGTCCGTCCAGTCGCAGTACGACGTGACGCGGGTGCCGCCCTCGGCCAGCGGCTCGAGCTCGTAGCCGTAGACGTGCCCGATCGGGGTGCGGCCCTCGGCGCCCACGCTCCACTCCAGGAGCCGGTCGGGCACGATCCGGGTGACGGTGTTGACGACCGTGTAGCGCCCCATCGGCAGGTCGCCCAGCGGCTCGCGGTCCATGTCCATGGTGAAGCTGTCGCCGACGGCCGCGAGCCGGGCGGCCGCCGAGGTCGCCACGAGCATCCCGGAGCCGTCGATGCGGACGTGACCCTGCGGGTCGGCGATCTCGTCGAACACCGCCGCCGCCGGAGCCCCGATATCCCGGGTCACCGAGATCCGGCGCGGCTCCGCCCCGGTCGCTGCCTCGCCCTGCTCCGGCGCCTCGGACCCGCTGTGCTGCGTCATGAGGTGAGACTACGGGGCGGTCAAGGGGTAGGACTGCACGAACTCGGTCAGCCGGGCGAGCTGGTCGGGGTCGGTGGAGGGGATCACTCCGTGGCCGAGGTTGAAGATGTGCCCCTTCGCCGCCCGGCCGGCCTCGATCACCTCCGCCGCGCGCGCCGTCATCACGTCGGTGGGCGCGAAGACCAGGGTCGGGTCGAGGTTGCCCTGCACCCCCCGGTCGCCGACCAGCGGGAGGGCCGAGGTCAGCGGCGTGCGCCAGTCGACCCCGACGACGTCGGCGCCGGCCTCCCCCATCAGCGTCAGCAGGTTGGTGGTGCCCACCCCGAAGTGGATCCGCGGCACCCCGAGCTCCCCGGCCCGGGCCAGCACCCGCGCGGAGTGCGGCATCACGTGCTCGGTGTAGTCGCCCGGGGTGAGCGCACCGGCCCACGAGTCGAACAGCTGCACGGCGGAGGCGCCGGCAGCCACCTGCACCTCGAGGTAGGTGGCGGCCATGTCGGCGATCTTGCGCATCAGCGCGTCCCACACCTGCGGCGCGCCGAACATCATCGCCTTGGTCTTGGCGTGCTCCTTGGACGGCCCGCCCTCGACCAGGTACGACGCGACCGTGAACGGCGCGCCGGCGAAGCCGATCAGCGGCGTCGAGCCCAGCTCGCCCACCAGCGAGCGCACCGCCTCGGTGATGAACGGCACGTGCTCGGGGGTGAGGTCCTCGATCGCGGCCACGTCGTCGAGGGTGCGCACCGGCTTGGCGACCACCGGGCCGACGCCGGCCACGATGTCGAGGTCGACGCCGACCGCCTTGAGCGGCAGCACGATGTCGGAGAAGAAGATCGCCGCGTCCACCCCGTAGCGGCGCACCGGCTGCAGGGTGATCTCGGTGACCAGCCCCGGGTCCATGCAGGACTCGAGCATCCCCACGCCCTCGCGGAGCCTGCGGTACTCCGGCAGCGAGCGGCCGGCCTGGCGCATGAACCACACCGGGGTGTGCGCGACGGGCTCACCGCGCGCGGCGCGCAGGAAGGCGCTCCCGGCGAGGTGGTCGGGCAGATCAGGGAGGCTGGGCCGCGTCGTTGCGGGCTGTGCTGGGGAGTCGCTCGTCACCCTCTGATCCTCGCAGGTCAGACGGCGTGTTGGCACATCGGCAGCGGGCCGGCGGGCCTACTGTGGGGGCATGGTCGTGCGTCAGGAGACGTACCCGGGAACGGGTGCGGGCATCACACCCCCCGAGTTCCGGGACGCGGTGGAGGCGATGCGTGGCGCGCGCCTGCGCCCGGAGGTCTTCTGCGAGGAGATGCCGGCGCCCCAGCGGATCGCGCCGTACGCGGCGGCCCTGTCGGCCGACGTCACCGTCGACGAGATCGATGTCGGCACCGGGCGGATCATCCTGCTCCACGACCCCGCCGGCAACGACGCCTGGGACGGCACCTTCCGCTGCGTGGCCTACGTCCGCGCGGAGATCGACCCCGAGATGATCAGCGACCCGCTGCTGGCCGGCGTGGGCTGGTCCTGGCTGGTCGAGGCGCTGGAGGCGCACGGCGCGGCGTACACCGCCCCCTCCGGCACGGTCACCCTGGTCGCCACCGAGAGCTTCGGCGCGATGAGCGACGAGGAGGGCACCGCCCAGGTCGAGATCCGCGCCTCCTGGACGCCGACTCCCGACGAGGACGAGCACTGGGACATCGCTCCCCACGTCGAGGCGTGGGGCGAGCTGCTGTGCACCACCGTGGGGCTGCCTCCTGTCCCCGAGGGCGTGACCGCGATGCCCAGTCGGCGCGGACAGCGCGGCCCGACGCCCTGACGATGATGGCTGACGACGAGAACCACGAGAGCCCCGCACAGACGCCGGCCGAGAGCCAGGCCCCGACCGAGCCGCCGGAGCCGGTGCCGCTGCTGGAGCTGCGCGACGGCCTGACGCCGGTGGTCGACACCGAGGAGGCGCTGGCCCGGGTGTGCGCGGACTTCGCCGCCGGCACCGGACCGGTGGCGATCGACGCCGAGCGCGCCTCGGGCTACCGCTACTCGGCGCGCGCCTACCTGATCCAGCTGCGCCGCGAGGGTGCGGGCACGGCCCTGGTCGACCCGATCGCCTTCGACGACCTGGTCGTGCTGCAGCAGGCGCTGGGCGACGCGGAGTGGATCCTGCACGCCGCCACCCAGGACCTCGCCTGCCTCGCCGAGGTCGGGCTGCACCCCGCGTCGCTGTTCGACACCGAGCTCGCCGGACGACTGCTGGGCTATCCCCGGGTCGGCCTGGCCACCCTGGTCGAGACGATCATCGGGCGCCGGATGCGCAAGGAGCACTCGGCTGTGGACTGGTCGACCCGACCGCTGCCCCAGCCGTGGCTGGAGTACGCCGCGCTCGACGTCGAGGTGCTGCTCGAGCTGCGCGAGGCGATGATCGAGCAGCTCGAGGCGGCCGGCAAGACCGAGTGGGCGCGCCAGGAGTTCGAGCACCTGCTCGGCCATCAGCCGACCGTCCGCGCCGAGCCCTGGCGCCGGGTCTCGGGCACCCACAAGCTGCGCGGGCGCCGAGCCCTCGGCGCGGTGCGCGCCCTGTGGCAGGCCCGGGACCGGATCGCCGAGCAGCGCGACGTCACCCCGGGCCGGATCATCCCCGACGCCGCGATCATCGCGGCCGCGCAGGCGATGCCGACCGACCGGGCCGCGCTGCTGTCCACCCGCGGCTTCCACGGCCGGGGGGCCGAGCGCTACGCCTCGCGCTGGGTCGAGGCGCTGCGCGAGGTCCAGGAGATGCCCGAGTCGGCGCTGCCCGCCCGCACCCAGCGCAGCGAGGGCCCGCCCCTGCCCCGCGCCTGGGCCGAGAAGGACGCCGTCGCGGCCCGCCGGCTGCAGCTGGCCCGCGAGATGCTCAGCGGCCTCGCCCAGGGGCTCAAGCTGCCGGTCGAGAACCTGCTCACCCCCGACCACCTGCGCCGGGTGCTGTGGGAGCCCCCGAGCGCCCGCGACGACGAGACGCTCGCCGCCGGCGTCGCCGAGCAGCTGGCCGGGTACGGCGCGCGGCCCTGGCAGGTCGAGCTGGCCACGCCGGCCCTGGTGGAGGCGATCCTGGCCGCGGAGCAGACTCAGGACACCCAGCTCACCGAGCACAGCACCGAGCACAGCACCGAGGACGGAGGGACCGAGTCATGACCCAGAGCGAGCTGGTGGATCTGGAGGAGCAGGGCTGGCGCGCGCTGTCCGCCTCCCCCGGCGAGGCTGCCGAGTTCTACGACGGCGTCCTGGACCACACGGTGGTGATGCTGCTTCCCGGCGGGCTGGTGCTCGACGACCGGGACGCGATCATCGCCTCGCTGTCGGGCCAGCCCTGGGCGTCGTACGAGATGCAGGACCTGTGGGTCTTCCAGCCGACGCCGGAGACCGGCATCGTCGCCTACGGCGTGCTCGCCCGGCGCGAGGGAGCCGCGGACTACTCCGCGCTGATCAGCAGCCACTACGTACGGCGGGAGGCCGGCTGGCGGCTGGTCTTCCACCAGCAGACCCCCCGCTGAGGCTCACCGCTCCTCGGGCTCCGGGCTCTCGCTGGCGTCGTCCTCGCTCCACTCCGGGTCGAGCACGCGTCGCGACTCCTCGTCGATCCGCTCGGTCATCTCGGTGAGCTCGAGCACCGGCACGGTGACCAGCTGACGCAGCCCGGGTCGGACCGCCTCCTCCAGCTGCTCCCAGTCGTCGATCACCGGCAGCATGGTGATGTCGCGGACCCGGCGGTTGAACACCGCCGCACCCTCCGGCATCCGTCCGGGCTGCAGGAAGACGTCGGACTCGGCGACCTCGAGGTTGGCCGGGACCAGGTAGCCGGCCCGCACCACCCGCTCGACCGCCATCGTGGAGAGCGCGTAGGTCATGAAGTCGGCCGCCTCGCCGGGGTCGGCGGCGTCGGCGGACATGCACAGCCCGGTGATGTCGCCCAGCGTCGCCTCGTCGTCGAGGGTGGGCATCGGCATCACGTCGAAGTCGAGGCCGGGCACCTCGCGCAGCTGCGGGACCAGTGAGCGGTACCCGGCGATCATGCCGACCTTGCCGCGCTTGAACCACTCCACCGGGTCGGCCTTGGCGAGCTGGGCCTCGGTCAGCGTCAGGTAGGGGGTCCGCAGCAGCTGCAGGGTCCGCTCGAGGGCGCTCTGGGTGGACTCGTCGGAGAAGGCCAGCGACGTGGGCGAGGTCTCCTCGTTGAAGACCCGACCGCGCCCGGAGACGATGAACGGCGCGAGCCCGGTGACGCTGGGGTCGATGTGCACGCCCCGGGTGCCGCGCCGCGGCCGGGTGGCGGTCTCGGCGGCGGCGGTGAACTGCTCCATCGTCCAGGAGGCGTTGGAGGTCGGGGCCGGCAGGCCGCGCTCGCGCATCCGCTCGAAGTCGATGAGCTTGGTGTTGTAGAAGATCACCATCGGCGAGATGCCGTAGGGCATGCACTGCAGCCGGTTGTCGCTGCTGAAGGCCTGCAGGGCGTCGCGGGAGTAGACGTCGCCGAAGTCGACGCCTCGCTCGTCGAGCAGCTCGTCGACCGGCTGGCTCAGGTGGTCCTCGCCCAGCCAGGCCAGGTCGTCACGGGTCGCGAAGAAGACGTCGGGGACGCGCCCCTCGTCCTGCATCGCGGTCGCCGCCTCCTCGTGGTCGCGCCAGGTGCGCAGCGTGACGGTGCTGTTGTCGGCCAGCGAGTTGTAGGCCTCGACGACGTCGGTGAAGGCGGTGATCTCCGCCTCCGGCCCGTAGACGCCGAAGGTGAGCTCGGTGGGCGCGGCGGTGGGCGACGGGCTCTGGCTCCCGTCCGGCCCGTCACTCTCCTGGGTGCACGCGACGGTGGTCGCCGACAGCGCCAACGCCAGGGCGGCCGCCAGCCAGGCGGGGCGCCGACGCACGCGGCGTCCTCGCGCACCTGAGGTGGGCGTCCTGCCCTGGTTGTGCCCTGGCCCCATACCGGGGGCCTCCTCACGACGCGATGTCACCCGCGCGCTCCTCTCCCTGCCTGCAACCGGGCCGCCGATCGGGCTCCGGACATTCGCACGTCACGATATCGACTCACCCGGCGCCCTCGAGCAGCGCGACATCCTCAGCGCTCAGGGTGAGAGATAGCGCACGTACCGAGGCGGCAGGCGAGGCGGGCCGGCTGGCGCCCGGGATCGGCACCACGTGCTCGCCCAGGCCGAGCAGCCACGCCAGGCAGACCTGCTGCGCGCTGACCCCGTGCCGGGCGGCCACCTGCGCGAAGGGCGCGTACGTCGAGCCGAGGTCGGCGGCGCTCTGCATCCCACCCAGGGGGCTCCAGGGCAGGAAGGCCAGTCCGAGCTCGGCGCACAGGGCGACCTCGCCGAGGCTGGAGCGGAAGGCGGGGCTGAGCTGGTTCTGCACGCTGACCAGCGCCGGGCCCAGGATCGCCTGGGCCTCGCGGATCTGGGCCGGGTCGGCGTTGGAGAGCCCGACCCGCTGCACCAGGCCCGCGTCGTACAGCTCGCGGAACGCGCCGATGGTCTCCGCGTAGGGGACCGCCGGGTCGGGGCGGTGGTGCTGGTACAGGCCGATGCTGTCGGTGCCCAGGCGGCGCAGGGACCCTTCGGCGGCGCTGCGGATCCACTCGGGGCGCCCGTCGACCGGCCAGGCGGCGCCGTCGCGGCGGATGCCGCCCTTGGTGGCGACCAGCACGTCCTCACGGCGCCCGCGCAGCGCCTCGGCGACCAGCTCCTCGTTGTGCCCCAGCCCGTACCCGTCGGGCGCGTAGCAGTCCGCGGTGTCGACCAGGGTGATCCCCGCGTCCAGCGCGGCGTGCACGGTGGCGATCGCCCGGGCCCGGTCGGGCACGGCGCCGTCGCGTCCGGGGCGCGAGAGCGGCATCGCCCCCAGACCCAGCGCGCTGACCGGCCGGTCGCCGAGCAGGCGGGTCCTCAGGGCGCTCACAGGGAGTGGAAGCGTCGCGCCTCGGCGACGACGCTGTCGAAGACGGGACGCGCCAGGGCGGCGCCCTCGCGGCGCACGTCGCCACGCTCCAGGCGCAGCAGGCGGTCCAGACGGACCTCGCTGGGGCGGCCCTGACGGTCCCAGCCCCCGGTGCCCACGTCCATCCAGTGCCGACCCCAGCGGGCCTCGTCGGCGGCGTCGCGGTCGTGGTCCTTGCTGGTGAGGTACAGACCCAGCCAGGCCGGGCCGTCCTCGGCCACGATCAGCACCGGGCGGTCCTTGCCCTGGGCGGGGTCGTCCTCGTAGGCCACCCACGCCCAGACCACCTCGCCGGGGTCGGGCTCTCCGTCGCGCTGCGGGGCATAGGTCTGGGTGGCCCGGCTCTGGACGGCGCCGCCGCGCCGCGGGAGGACCTGGGACAGGGCCCGGCTCAGGAAGCTCATGCCAGTGAGCCTAGGCGCCGGGGAAAGGCCGACCGGGCGGACGTGAGAGTGGTACGCCGGACCGGGAGCGCCTCACGGCGCGTGGCCGCTCGAAGCGGCTTATTTTGGGACCCGGGGCTGCCGCGGTCCGGCGTACCGCGCACAGTCTACCCGCTAGGCCAGTCGGTGCTCGAGCTCGAAGTGCCCGGCGGTCTCGAGCTGCTCGGCGAGGGTCAGCATCCGGCCGGCGGTGACCGGCGGCGCGCCGAGCGCGGCGCGGCCGGTGGCGACCACCCGGGCGAACGCCGCCGCGCGGAAGAGCACGTCGGCGTAGTCGGCGGTGGCGATGCCGCGCAGCACCTCGTCGACCATCAGCTTCAGGCCCTCGGGGCTCGGCGGGTCGGCCACCCCGGCGACCACCCGGGCGACCTGGGCGCGGACCCGGCCGGCCTCGAACTCGCGGGCGACGCCGACGGGGTCGGCGTAGACCCAGCCGCGCAGCAGGTAGAGCCGCCACAGGCTGCCGGCCAGCGAGTCGGCCGGCGCCCCGGACCACAGCTCGGCCAGGGTCTCCAGGCCCTCGTCCTCGGCCAGGCGCACCACCCGCTCGGCGGTCTCGGGGTCGCCCTTGCGCCGGGCGCCGCGGACCAGCAGCTGGGCCGCCTGCTCGGCGGCCTCGCGCAGGACGGCCGGGTCGGCGCCGCCGGTGGCCGCCTCGATGAAGTCGGCGCCGGGCACCATCGGCTTGTGGTGACGGCGCTCGCTCATCGCTCCAGCCTACGGCTCAGCCCAGGGCCTTGCGGATTCTCGCGTCGCTCACCGGCACCGCGGTGCCGAGGTGCTGGGCCCACAGCGAGACCCGGTACTCCTCGAGCAGCCAGCGCACCTGGCGCAGCGCCGCGTCCGGCGGCCGCCCGGCGGGCAGCGCCTCGAGCCGGTGCAGGTAGGCCTCCTGGAGCTCCTGGATCTGGTCCATCAGCTGCCGGTCGCGCGCGACCTGGCCCTCGAGCCGCTCACGGCGGTACTCCAGGGCCTGCAGGTAGCGCGGGTAGTGGCGCAGCTGGGTGACGCCGGCCTCGCCGACGAAGCCCCGGTGCACCAGCCGCCCCAGCTGCGCCTGCATGTCGGAGAGGGCCGGCAGCTGGTACATGTCCGCACGCCCGCTCAGCGCCCGGTCCACCCGGCGCCACCCCTGGAGCACCCGGATCACGTCCTGCATCACCGCGCGCAGGTGCGCCTCGGCGTCGGCGTCGGCGGCCGCGCGCAGCGCGTCGTACGACGCCTGGTCGCGCACGGCCGGCCGCGCGTCGACGACCGCGGCGAGCACCGCCGCACGGCAGTCCTCGAGCAGCTCGGCCACCGTCGGGTACGGCGAGCCGGCCAGGGCCAGCTTCTCGGCGTTGGTGAGCGAGTCGAGCACCGCCTTGACCGGCGAGCGGGTCTCCAGCGCGAGCAGCCGGCGCACACCCAGCCGGTGGCGCGCCTCCTGCTCCTCGGCCGAGCCGAACACGCCGAGCCCGACGCCTGCGCCCTCGTCGACCAGCGCGGGGAAGCCGCGCACCTCGTGGCCCGCGCGCTTCTGGGTGAACGAGCGCTCGATGGTGCCGAAGGTCCAGCCGGTCTGGCCCGAGGCCGTGACCCCGGAGTCCGAGGCGACCTCCTTCATCGCCTGGTCGAAGGTCGGGCGCAGCGGCGCCTTCAGCGCCTCCAGGTCCTTGCCCTGGGCGACGACCTCCCCCGCCTCGTCGACGACGCGGAAGATCGGCTTGAGGTGGTCGGGGACCTTGGACCAGTCCCAGGCCTCGCGCGGCACCACCACGCCGGTGGTGGCGCGGAAGTGGCGCTCCAGCGCGTCCAGCAGCGGCTCCTCCCCCGCCGGGACCTTGGCCAGGAAGTCGCGGGCGTGGTTGGGCGCGGGCACGAAGTTGACCCGCAGCTGCTTGGGCAGGCTGCGGATCAGGCTGGTGACGAGCTCCTCGCGGACCCCGGGCACCACCCAGGAGAAGTCCTCGGCGCCGACCTGGTTGAGGGTGGCCAGCGGGACGTCGATGGTGAGGCCGTCGTCGGCCGCGCCGGGCTCGAAGTGGTAGCTGATCGGGAAGGTCAGCCCCTCGGCGTGCCAGTACTCGGGGTAGTCGGCCGCCCGGATCTCCTCGGCGGTGTCGTGGGTGAGCATGTCGGGGTCGAAGGTGAGCAGGTCGGGCCGCTGCTGGCGCTCGTGCTTCCACCACTGGTCGAAGTGCGCCCCGCTGACCACCTCCTTGCCCACCCGCGCGTCGTAGAAGTCGAAGAGCGTGTGCTCGTCGACGACGATGTCGCGGCGCCGGGCCCGGTGCTCGAGCTCGGAGGCCTCCTCGAGCAGCCGGAGGTTCTCGGCGTAGAAGCGGTGCCGGGTGCTCCACTCGCCGTACACCAGGGCGTGGCGGATGAACAGCTCGCGGCTCAGCTCGGGGTCGACCGCGCCGTAGTTGATCAGCCGGTCGGCGACCAGCGGCACGCCGTACAGCGTGACCCGCTCGTGGGCCATCACCGCGGCCCGCTTCTGCGACCAGTGCGGCTCGGAGTAGGAGCGCTTGACCAGGTCCTTGCCCAGCCGCTCGGCCCACTCCGGCTTGATGGCGGCGTTCTGGCGCGCCCACAGCCGGCTGGTCTCCACCAGCTCGCCGGCCATCAGGAACTGCGGGCTCTTCCGGGCCAGCCCGCTGCCGGGGAAGATCGCGAACCGGGCTCCTCGCGCGCCGAGGTACTCGCGCATCGCGCGCCGCTCCCCCGATCGGCCGGGCTTGGCCTTGTCCCGCTCCTCGAGCAGGCCGATGTGCGAGAGCAGCCCCGAGAGCAGGGCCTGGTGGATGCCGTCGGCGTCGGGCACGTCCGCGGGGTGGCCCAGCTCGATGCCCATCTCCTTGCACACCTGGCGCAGCTGGGACTCGAAGTCCTGCCACTCCCGGACCCGCAGGTAGTTGAGGAACTCCTTGCGGCACATCCGCCGGAACGCGCTCGAGGAGAGCTCGCGCTGCTGGTCCTTGAGGTAGCGCCACAGGTTCAGCCAGGTCAGGAAGTCGCTGTCCTCGGCCTTGAACCGGGCGTGCTGCTGGTCGGCCTGCGCCTTGAGCTCGGCCGGCCGCTCGCGGGGGTCCTGCAGCGACAGCGCCGAGGCGATCACCAGCACCTCGCGCACGCAGCCGAGCCGCTCGGCCTCGAGGATCATCCGGCCCAGCCGCGGGTCGATCGGCAGCCGGGCCAGGCGCTTGCCCACCCGGGTGAGACGGACGCCGGGTGCGGCGGGACCCTGCCGGTCCGCACCGACCGCGCCGAGCTCCTCGAGCAGCTGGGTGCCGGCGGTGATGTTGCGCCGGTCGGGGGGCTCCACGAACGGGAAGCGGGCGACCTCGCCGAGACCCAGCGAGGCCATCTGCAGGATCACGCTGGCCAGGTTGGTGCGCAGGATCTCGGGGTCGGTGAACTCCGGGCGAGCCTCGAAGTCCTCCTCGGAGTAGAGCCGGATCGCGATCCCCGCCTCGACGCGTCCGCAGCGCCCCGAGCGCTGGTTGGCCGAGGCCTGGCTGATCGGCTCGATCGGCAGCCGCTGGACCTTGGTGCGCGCGGAGTAACGGCTGATCCGGGCGACGCCGGAGTCCACGACGTAGCGGATGCCCGGCACGGTCAGCGACGTCTCCGCGACGTTGGTGGCCAGCACCACCCGGCGCCCGGCGGTGTGCGGGGAGAAGACCCGGTGCTGCTCGGCGGCCGAGAGCCGCGAGTAGAGCGGCACGACCTCCAGCCCCCTCCCGCCGCTGCCGGCGAGCTCGTTGAGCACGTCGGCGGTGTCGCGGATCTCCCGCTCCCCGGGCAGGAAGACCAGGATGTCGCCGGGGCCCTCCGCGGAGAGCTCCTTGACCGCGTCCACGATGGCGTCGGTCTGGTCGCGGACGACCGCCTCGCCCTCCTCGTCCTCCTCCGGCAGCTCGATCAGCGGCCGGTAGCGGACCTCGACGGGGTAGGTGCGTCCGGAGACCTCGATGATCGGGGCGGGCCGGCCGTCGCGCTCGCAGAAGTGCTGCGCGAACCGCTCGGGGTCGATGGTCGCGGAGGTGATGATGAGCTTGAGGTCGGGCCGCTTGGGCAGCAGCCGCTTGAGGTAGCCCAACAGGAAGTCGATGTTGAGGCTGCGCTCGTGGGCCTCGTCGATGATGATCGTGTCGTACTTGCGCAGCATCCGGTCGCGCTGCAGCTCGGCGAGCAGGATGCCGTCGGTCATCAGCTTGACCCGGCTGCTGCGCGAGGTCCGGTCGGTGAAGCGGACCTGGTAGCCGACCAGGTCGCCGAGCTCGCTGCCGAGCTCGCTGGCGATCCGCTCGGCCACCGACCGCGCCGCGATCCGGCGCGGCTGGGTGTGGCCGATCAGCTTGCCGCCGGCGGCCCGGTCGCCGCGCCCCAGCTCGAGGCAGATCTTGGGCAGCTGGGTGGTCTTCCCCGACCCGGTCTCGCCCGCGACGATGACGACCTGGTGGTCGCGGATGGCGGCGGCGATGTCCTCGCGGCGCTGGGTGACCGGGAGCTCGGGCGGGAAATGAATGTCCACAACGCGCTCATTGTGCCCGGGTCGCGGAAACGCCGGCGAATCGGACGCACAGCCGGGGCACAGGACATCCACAGACTTCGCGCGCAAGATGGAGTCATGGACCTGACCAGGCCGGACGGGAGCCCGCTGCGCATCCTCGTCGTCGACGACGAGGTGAACATCGCCGAGCTGGTGGCGATGGCGCTGCGCTACGAGGGCTGGGAGGTGCGGATGGCGCACACCGGCGCGCAGGCGGTGAGCGTGGCCAAGGAGTTCCGCCCCGATGCCGTGGTCCTCGACATCATGCTTCCCGACTTCGACGGGATGGAGGTGCTGCGCCGCCTGCGCGCCACGCTGCCCGACGTCCCGGTGGTCTTCCTGACCGCCCGCGACGCGGTCGAGGACCGGGTCGCCGGGCTCACCGCCGGCGGCGACGACTACGTCACCAAGCCGTTCTCGCTCGAGGAGCTGGTGGCCCGGCTGCGGGGGCTGATGCGGCGCGCCGGCGCCCAGCGCAGCGAGTCGTCCTCGGTGCTCACCGTGGGCGACCTGACCCTGGACGAGGACACCCACGAGGTGTTCCGCGGCGGCGACGAGATCAAGCTGACCGCGACCGAGTTCGAGCTGCTGCGCTTCCTGATGCGCAACCCGCGCCGGGTGCTGAGCAAGGCCCAGATCCTGGACCGGGTGTGGAACTACGACTTCGGCGGGCAGGCCAACGTCGTCGAGCTGTACGTGTCCTACCTGCGCAAGAAGATCGACGCGGGGCGCCCGCCGATGATCCACACCATGCGCGGCGCCGGCTACGTGTTGAAGCCGGCCTGAGGTGGGCCGGCCCGCGTCGCTGACCGCGCGCCTGGTCGTCACCCTGGTGGCCCTGGTCGCGGTGGTCTGCCTGCTGATCGGCTCCGCCACCACCGTGGCGATGCGCTCCTACCTGACCGGCCAGCTCGACGGTGACGTGCTGGCGTCGGTGGACGCGCTCACCGCACCGGGCGGTCCCCCGGGCTCCCCCGACGAGTTCGAACGGCGCAACCAGCCGCCCGGGACGCTCAACGCCTTCCTGCCCGGGGACGGGGCCGGCGAGGGCGAGATCCTCACCGACCGCCGCGGCGACCCGCAGACGCTGGCGGCCGACGCCCTGGACCGGCTGGCGGAGGTGCCGGTCGACGGCGAGGTGCACGCCGTGGACGTGGAGGGGCAGGGGTCCTACCGGGTGACGGCGATGGAGGCCACCCGCTACGCGGCGGGCTCGGGGGTCCAGGAGGGCGTGCTCGTCACCGGTCTGCCCTCCGCCGACGTCGACGCCACCGTGGCCAGCCTGATCTGGTGGGAGCTGGCGCTGACCCTGCTGGGCGTCCTCGCCGCCGGCGGCGCCGGCCTGGTCGTCGTACGCCGCCAGCTGCGCCCGTTGCGCGAGGTGGCCGGCACCGCCCGCCACGTCGCGCAGCTGCCGCTGGCCTCGGGCGACATCGAGCTCACCGAGCGGGTGCCCGAGCACCTCACCGACGAGCGCACCGAGGTGGGCCGGGTGGGCGCCGCGCTCAACACGCTGCTCAGCCACGTCGAGTCGTCGCTGGCCGCGCGCCAGCGCAGCGAGCAGCAGGTCCGCCAGTTCGTCGCCGACGCCTCGCACGAGCTGCGCACCCCGCTGGCCACCATCAAGGGCTACGCCGAGCTCGCCCGGCGGCGCCCCGACGACCCGGCGATGACCGGGACGGCGCTGGACAAGGTGGAGGCCGAGGCGGCGCGGATGACCGCCCTGGTGGAGGACCTGCTGCTGCTGGCCCGCCTCGACGCCGGCCGCCCGCTGGAGCGCCGGCCGGTGGACCTGACCCGGCTGCTGCTCGAGACGGTGGCGGACGCCCGGGTGCTCGCCCCCGACCACCGGTGGCGCCTCGACCTGCCCGAGGAGGCCCTGCAGGTCTGCGGCGACGAGCAGCGCCTGCACCAGCTGGTCAGCAACCTGCTCACCAACGCCCGCAAGCACACCCCGGCCGGCACCACGGTCACCGTCAGCGCGCGCCCCGGCGAGATCGTCGTGCACGACGACGGGCCCGGCCTGCCGCCCGAGCTGCGCGGCAAGGAGTTCGAGCGGTTCGCCCGCGGCGACAGCGCCCGCACCCGCGGCACCGCCGAGGGAGGCACCGGACTCGGGCTGGCGCTGGTCAAGGCGATCGCGGCCGCGCACGGCGGCGAGGTGAGCCTGCACAGCCGCCCCGGCGCCACCACGCTCACGGTTCGGCTGCCGACCGCGCCGGGCTAGGTTGGAGGCATGGACCAGGACACCTGGCTGAACATCGCCTTGGTGATCGCCTTCGTCCTGGTGGGCGGCGTCTTCGCGGGCACCGAGATGGCCCTGGTCTCCCTGCGCGAGGGCCAGATCCGCCGTCTCGAGGCCCAGGGCCCGCGCGGCGCCCGGGTGGCCCGGGTGGCCCGCGACCCCAACCGCTTCCTGGCCACCGTCCAGGTCGGCGTGACGGTGATGGGCTTCCTGTCCGCGGCGTACGGCGCGTCGCGGCTGGCGCCGGACTTCGTGCCGGCGCTCGAGGCGCTCGGGGTGCCCGAGGTGCTCGCGCCCACCCTGGCGCTGGTCGCTCTCACGTTGGCCATCGCCTACCTCTCGCTGGTCCTCGGAGAGCTGGTGCCCAAGCGCCTGGCCCTGCAGCGCTCCATGGGGACCGCGCTGCTGGTCGCCCCGCCGCTGGACCGGGTGGCCACCGTGATGCGCCCGGTGATCTGGACGCTGTCGGCCTCGACGAACGCCGTGGTCCGGCTGCTGGGCGGCGACCCGGAGGCCGGCACCGAGCGGATCACCTCCGAGGAGCTGCGCCAGCTGGTCCTCTCCCACGAGGACCTCACCCCCGACGAGCGGCGCATCCTCGACGACGTCTTCGACGCCGGTGGGCGCCGCCTCACCGAGGTGATGCGCCCGCGCCGGGAGGTGACGTTCCTGCCCGGGGACGCGACCGTGCGCGAGGCCGTCGAGGTGGTGCGCGCCAGCCCGTACTCGCGCTACCCGGTGACCGGCGAGAGCTTCGACGACGTCCGGGGCTTCCTGCACGTGCGCGACCTGCTCGACGCCGCCCCGTCCGCCACCGTGGCCGAGCTGGCCCGCCCCATCGTCCGGCTGCCGGGCACCAACCGGCTGATCCCCTCGTTGAGCCGGTTGCGCGCCGAGGAGGTGCACATCGCGCTCGTGGTCGACGAGTACGGCGGCACGGACGGCATCGTCACCCTCGAGGACCTGGTCGAGGAACTGGTCGGCGACATCCGCGACGAGTACGACGCGCCCGCGCCCGCCGCCAGCGTGGTGCGCGACGGGGTCGCCGTGGTCGACGCGATGCTGTCCCTGGAGGAGTTCGCTGAGCAGACCGGGGTGGACCTGCCCGAGGGGCCCTACGAGACCGCCTCGGGCTTCGTGGTGGCCCGGCTGGGGCGCCTGGCCGAGCCCGGCGACCGGGTGGAGGTGGAGGGCCGCGAGCTGGTGGTCCAGGGGGTGGAGCACCACCACGTGAGCAGGATCGCAGTGCGGGTCGCCGACGACGAGGGCCCTCGCGTTACGCTGCCAACAGAGTGATTGTCGGACAATCTTCGCCGACACCCGGCACCATCGAGGAGGCGACACCATGACGGCATCCGTCGACACCGTTCCCATGCACGAGGCTGCCACGCCGCGGGGGCCCGCCCTCGTCGAGGAGGCCGAGGCGCGCACGGCGCACAACTACCACCCCCTCCCGGTGGTGGTGGCCAGCGCCGAGGGTGCCTGGATGACCGATGTCGACGGCAACCGCTTCCTGGACCTGCTGGCCGGCTACTCGGCGCTGAACTTCGGCCACGGGCATCCGGACCTGCTGCGCGCCGCGCACGAGCAGCTCGACCGGCTCACCCTGACCAGCCGCGCCTTCGTCCACGACCAGTTCGGCGCCTTCTGCGCCGAGCTCGGCGACCTCGCCGGCAAGGAGCTGGTGCTGCCGATGAACACCGGCGCCGAGGCCGTGGAGACCGCCATCAAGGTCGCCCGCAAGTGGGGCTACGACGTCAAGGGCGTGACCCCCGACCGCGCCGAGATCATCGTCGCCTCGGGCAACTTCCACGGCCGGACCACGACCATCGTCGGCTTCTCCGACGACCCCGAGGCACGCGGCGGCTTCGGCCCCTTCGCACCGGGCTTCCGGATGGTGCCCTTCGGCGACCTCGCCGCGCTCGAGGCCGCGATCACCCCGAAGACGGTCGCGGTGCTGATCGAGCCCATCCAGGGCGAGGGCGGCGTGGTCATCCCGCCCGACGGCTACCTGCGCGGTGTGCGCGAGGCCTGCACGCGCGCCGGGATCCTCTTCGCCGCCGACGAGATCCAGGCCGGCCTGGGCCGCACCGGGCGCACGTTCGCCTGCGACCACGAGGACGTCGTCCCCGACATGTACATCCTGGGCAAGGCACTGGGCGGCGGCATCGTCCCGGTCTCGGCCGTGGTGGCCGACCGGGACGTGCTCGGCGTGCTGCACCCCGGCCAGCACGGCAGCACGTTCGGGGGCAACGCCCTGGCCTGCGCGGTCGGCCGGGCCGTGGTCGGCCTGCTGGCAGGCGGCGAGTACCAGGAGCGCGCGAGCGAGCTCGGCAAGGTGCTGCACGACCGGCTCGAGGCGATGCGCGGCCACGGCGTCGTCGGCGTGCGCACCCGCGGCCTGTGGGCCGGGGTCGACATCGACCCGTCGGTCGGCACCGGGCGGGCGGTGTGCGAGGCGCTGATGGCGCGCGGCGTCCTGGCCAAGGACACCCACGGCTCGACGATCCGGCTCGCGCCGCCGCTGATGATCGACGAGGCCGACCTGCACTGGGGCCTGGACCAGCTCGAGGCCGTGGTCAGCGCTGGCTAGGCGAAAATTCGGTATATCGCCCCCGGTCGGGGTCCGGAACCGTCCGCTCTGCGGCACCGTGGAGGCGGTCGGACACCTGGCCCACCGAGGCCCCTCGCGTCTCCCGCTCGTGTGGGACCACCTCGGAGCTCCCGGAGTCCATCCGAGCCCGCCCGCCCCGTCCACGTCCCCGTGCGCCGACGGTGCGGGCGGTGCCGTCTCCCCAGCTTCCCTCGGCCCGGGTCAGTGCAGCACCTCCACCAGCGCCGGCAGCGACCCGGCCAGGGCGCCGAGCAGCTCCTCGCGGCTGACTCCGCGCCGGTCCACGGCCCAGGTGAGCACCAGCTCCTCGGTCATCGCCGACCAGCCCCGGACCATCAGCCGGGCGGCGGGCGTGTCGGGGACAATCACGCCCTCGGCGTCCTCGGCGAAGATCCGGTCGGTCAGCGCCGAGCGCGCCTCCTCGTAGATCTCGCGCAGCGCCTGGTCGCCGCTGGCCGCGCCCTTCACCAGCGACAGGTAGCCCTGGTAGTTGGCCTCGACGTAGTCGACGTACCCGGCGATCGAGGTGAGCAGGCGCTCCAGCGGGTCCCCGGTCGCGGGCGGCGCGGTGGTGGCGATCAGGTCGTCGGCCGCGCGTCGTACGACGGCCCGGTGGAAGTCGTGCTTGTTGCCGAAGTAGTGGTAGAGCAGCCCGCGCGAGATGCCGGCCTCCTCGGCGAGGACGTCGATGGAGATCTCGTCGAGCGAGCGGGTGGCCAGCAGCCGCACGCCGAGGTCGAGCAGCTGGGCGCGTCGGTCTTCCTTGGACAGGCGGGTGCGTGTGGGCGCGGTCACGGGACCCATCCTATTGACGGATTTTCAATAACGCCACTAGCGTGACGCCCCATGACCGACCTCCAGCACGTCGACCACCTCGTCATCGGCGCCGGCTTCGGCGGCCTCGGCACGGCGATCAAGCTCGCCGAGCAGGGCGAGGACGACTTCGTCGTCATCGAGAAGGGCAGCGATGTCGGCGGCACCTGGCGCGCCAACACCTATCCCGGCGCCGCGTGCGACGTGCCGAGCCAGCTCTACTCGTTCTCGTTCGCGCCCAACCCCGACTGGTCGATGTCGTTCTCGCCGCAGCCGGAGATCCAGGCCTACATCCGCCGGGTGGCGGGCGAGTCGGGGGTGCTGGACCGCTTCCGGTTCGACACCACCGTGCAGGCCGTGACCTACGACGAGACGACCCAGCGCTGGCAGGTCAGCACCAGCGACGGCGCGTGGAGCGCGCGCCACGTGATCAGCGCGGCCGGCGGCCTCTCCGAGCCCAAGCTGCCCGACATCGACGGCATCGAGTCCTTCGCCGGGGAGGTCTTCCACTCCGCGGACTGGAACCACGACGTGGACCTGACGGGCAAGCGGGTCGCGGTCATCGGCACCGGCGCCTCGGCGATCCAGATCGTGCCCGAGGTGCAGAAGGTGGCCGGCCACCTCGACGTCTACCAGCGCACCGCACCGTGGGTGATCCCGCGCAACGACCGGCGCTACACCCGCGCCGAGCGGCTGCTGTTCCAGCACGTCCCGGCGCTCCAGAAGCTCTACCGCACGGCGATCTACTGGGGACGCGAGCTCTACGTGCCCGCCTTCACGATCGACCCCCGGATCGCGCTGCCGGCCAAGAAGCTGGCGCTGGCCAACATCGCCCGCGGCGTCACCGACCCCGAGCTGCGCCGCAAGGTCACCCCCGACTACGCGATCGGCTGCAAGCGCATCCTGATCTCCAACGCCTGGTACCCCGCCCTCGATGCGGACAACACCGAGCTGGTCACCGACGGGATCGAGCGGATCACCCCGACCTCGATCATCGGGCGCGACGGGACCGAGCGCGAGATCGACGTCCTGATCGTGGCCACCGGCTTCCACACCACCGACCTGCCGATCTCGGAGGTGATCACCGGCCGGGACGGGCGCACCCTGGCCCAGGTGTGGGCCGAGGAGGGGATGGCGGCCTACAAGGGCACCACCGTGCACGGCTTCCCCAACCTGTTCCTGGTGGTCGGGCCCAACACCGGCCTGGGCCACTCCAGCATGGTCTTCGTGATCGAATCGCAGATCGCCTACATCTGCGACGCGATCCGGACCATGCGACTCAACCGCTACGACACCGTCGAGCCGCTGGCCCGGGCGCAGCGCAGCTGGAACGACGACCTGCAGCGCCGGATGAAGCGCACCGTGTGGAGCGCCGGCGGCTGTGCCAGCTGGTACCTCGACGACCACGGACGCAACGTCACCCTGTGGCCCAAGTCCACCTTCACCTTCCGCCGCCAGCTGCGCCGCTTCGACGTCGCGGCGTACGGCGTGCAGGCCCCCGTCCGCACCGACCGAGAGGCCTACCTGGCATGAAGACACTCGATGGCAAGGTCGTCGTGATCACCGGCGCCGGCTCCGGGATCGGCCGCGCGCTCGCGCTCGAGACCGCCCGCCGCGGCGCGCTGCTCGCGCTCTCCGACGTCGACGAGGCCGGGTTGGCCCGCACCGTCGAGCTGCTCGAGGCCGAGCGCGCCCCGGCCGTGCACAGCGCCCGGCTCGACGTCTCCGACCGCGACGCGTTCGCGGCCTACGCCCGCGCGGTGGTGGCGCACTACGGCCGGGTCAACGTCGTGGTGAACAACGCCGGGGTCGCCCTGGCCGGGGACGTCACCGACCTGGACTACGCCGACATGGCCTGGATCCTGGACATCAACTTCTGGGGCGTGGTGCACGGGACCAAGGAGTTCCTCCCCCACCTGATCGCCTCCGGCGACGGCCACGTCGTGAACCTCTCCTCGCTCTTCGGCCTGGTCTCGATGCCCGGGCAGAGCGCCTACAACGCCACCAAGTACGCCGTGCGCGGGTTCACCGAGTCGCTGCGCCAGGAGATGCTGATCGCCGGGCACCGGGTGGCGGTGACGGCCGTCCACCCCGGCGGGATCAAGACCGCGATCGCCCGCAGCGCGCGGGTCAGCGCGGCCGAGGACCAGAGCGCCACCGCCCGGTTCTTCGACGAGAAGCTGGCCCGGATGACCCCCGAGCGGGCCGCCGAGATCATCGTCGCGGGGATCCTCGCCGACAAGGCCAGAGTGCTCGTGGGCGCCGACGCCCATGCGCTGCACCAGCTGGGCCGGGTGCTGGGCTCGCGCTACCAGGACGTCGTGGCCCGGGTCGGCAAACGGGTGCTTCCCGCCAAGGTGGTGTGAGCCGGCCCGGGAGCGGGCACACCTGGGCATGCATCCAGGGACTCCGGTCGACGTCGTGATGACCAAGTGGCGCGACGCGCCGCACTGGGCCTACCAGGCGGTCTTCCTCGGCGCCGACGAGTTCGGCGACTGGGTGGGGGTCCGCGCGGGCACCCCGATGTCGCGTCCCGGGGCGGAGTACGTCGCCCCGGTCGACCAGGTGGTCTGGCTGCCCGAGGAGCAGTGGGCGGTCTCGACGTTCCACGGCCCCGGCGGGGTGGTCGACGTCTACGTCGACATCACCACGCCGCCGTTCTGGGACGGGCCCACCGTCGGCGCCGTCGACCTCGACCTCGACGTGGTGCGCGGCATCACCGGGCGGGTGTGGGTCGACGACGAGGACGAGTTCGCCCAGCACCGCACCTCGCTGGGGTACTCCGACGACCTGATCGCGGCCGCCTCGCGCAGCTGCGACCAGGTCCGCGCGGCGCTGACCCGGCGGGCCGCGCCGTACGACGGCAGCGCCGAGATCTGGCTGGACCGGCTCGCCGCGCTGTAGCGACCGCCGTCCCCCGGGGGCCGCTCAGCTCGCGCGCTTGCGGACGGTGCGCACCCGCAGCGGCCCCACCAGGCGAGGACCCGCGAGCCGGCTCTCCAGGCGCCGCGCCTCCCGCTTGAGCGGCTGGGCGACGTACTCGCCGAGGATCACCCCGGAGGCCAGCGAGATCGCCACCGAGGCGGCGGTGATCAGGGCCAGCAGCCCCGCCGAGGTCTGGAAGCCGCCCTCGGTGAGCAGCGACAGGCCGCGGTAGATCGACAGGCCGGGCAGCATCGGCACGACGGCGGAGACGACCACCACCAGCGGCGGGACCAGGACGCGACCCGAGACGGCGTAGGCGACCAGGCCGATGAAGAACGCCGCGGTGGCGGTGCCCCAGGCCCGGCCGAGCCCCTGCATCGCCAGCCCCTGCGCGATCAGCGCCGCGAGCCCGGCGATCACCGCGATCGGGATCAGCGAGCGACGCGGCGCGTAGGAGGCGAAGGCGAACGCCGAGGCGCACAGCGCGCTGCCGAAGGCGACCATCCCGATCGTCTGCCAGGTGAGCACCGGGCTCTCGATCCGTCCGACCTGGACGCCGGCGAGCCCGGCCAGGGTGAGCCCGCCGCTGACCCCCGCGATGATGCCCGCGGTGGAGAGCAGCGCCTCGGTGATGCGGGCGCCGGCGGTGACGTAGAACCCGGTCAGCGCGTCCTGCAGCGCGCCCATGAAGCCGATGCCGGCGAGCAGCATGATGATGTTCGCGGTCACCACCAGGGAGGGGTCCACGTCCAGGGGCGTGGCCGCCGCCAGGGCGGCCAGCACGGTGGCCACGAAACCGCCGGCGATCTGCTGGTAGAAGAACGGCAGCCGGTGCCGGGCCAGCTGCTGCTGCAGCCGGTCGATGACCGCGGCGGCGAGGAAGGCGCTCACCACCACCAGCAGGTTCCCGCCGAGCATGATCGCGACGCCGGCGCACATCAGGCCCCAGCCCAGCGTGACCGCCCACCGCGGGGTGCCGTGGCCGGAGCTGAAGATCCGGGCCAGCCGCGCGCGGCCCTCGATCAGGTCGACCTTGTCGGTGAGCACGTCGCGCACCAGGTGGTCGACCAGGGTGAGGTCCTCGTAGTCGATGTCGCGCTGCTTGACCTGGCGGATCAGCACCAGCGGCGGGTCCTCCGGGTTCGGCTGGTAGGACATCGACAGGGAGGTGAACGTCACATCCAGATCGGGGTGACGCACGCCCAGATGCCGGGCCAGGGACTGCATGGTGGCGGTCACATCGGCGGCTCCGGCGCCCGAGGACAGCAGCAGCTCGCCCACCCGCAGGCAGAAATCGAGCGTCAGGTTCAGTACGCGCGCCTCAGGCATGAACGCATGGTGGCAGGCGCTGGCGGGGGCACTCAAAACGACTCCTTCCCCCATGTGCTTGGCTTGCCTCGTGCGGATCGACTTCCACGGCTCCCCCCGGCCGACCCTCGGGGTGGAGTGGGAGCTGGCCCTGGTCGACAAGCAGACCCGCGACCTGAGCAACACCGCCTCGGAGCTGCTCGACGCGGCGCGCCCGCGCCACGAGAACCCCGAGCGGCTCCACAAGGAGCTGCTGCGCAACACCATCGAGCTGGTCACCGGGATCTGCGACACCGTCGGCGATGCGATGGCCGACCTGCGCCAGTCCCTCGCGGCGGTGCTGCCCGCCGCCGACGACCTCGGCGTCGACCTGTTCGGCGCCGGCACCCACCCCTTCGGCACCTGGTCGGGCCAGCAGCTCACCCCGGGTCACCGCTACGAGGAGCTGATCAACCGCACCCAGTGGTGGGGGCGACAGATGCTGATCTGGGGCGTGCACGTGCACGTCGGCCTGCCCGAGCGCGACCGGGTGATGCCGGTGCTCTCGTCGCTGCTCAACTACTACCCGCACCTGCAGGCGCTCTCGGCCTCCTCGCCGGTGTGGTCGGGCACCGACACCGGCTACGCCTCGAACCGGGCGCTGATGTTCCAGCAGCTGCCGACCGCCGGGCTGCCCTTCCAGTTCCAGCGCTGGTCGGAGTTCGAGGCGTTCGCCCACGACCAGCTGACCACCGGGGTGATCGAGGACCTCTCGGAGATCCGCTGGGACATGCGCCCGGCGCCGCACCTGGGCACGCTCGAGAACCGGGTCTGCGACGGCATCTCCGACATCGGGGAGCTCGCCGCCCTGACCGCGCTGATGCACTGCCTGGTCGTCGACCTCGACACCCGGCTGGCCGCCGGCGAGACGCTGCCGGTGATGCCGCCGTGGCACGTGCAGGAGAACAAGTGGCGCGCCGCACGCTACGGGCTGGACGCGATCATCATCCTCGACGCCGACTCCCATGAGCGGCTGATCACCGAGGACCTCGACGACCTGCTCGAGCGGCTCACCCCGGTGGCGCGGCGCCTGGGCTGCGCCGACGAGCTGCGCGCGGTCGCCGAGATCCCGCGCCGCGGCGCGTCGTACCAGCGTCAGCGGGCGGTGGCCGCCGCGCACGACGGCGACCTGAAGGCGGTCGTCGACTCGGTGGTGGCCGAGCTGCGCGCCAGCCTCTGAGGCGGCGGTCCAGACCGGCCGGCCCTCGCGTCCGCAACTATTCACTCAGTGTATTCACTGCGCGTATAGTCGCCGACGTGAGTGTGTCCCACGTGCTTCTCAGCCTCCTGGTCTCCGGACCGGCGCACGGCTATGACCTCAAGCGCGAGCACGATTCCCGCTTCCCGGCGGCGAAGGAGCTGGCGTTCGGCCAGGTCTACGCCTCCCTGCAGCGGCTCGAGCGCGACGGCTGGGTCGAGGTGCTCGAGACGGCGCAGGACGGCGGGCCGACCCGGACGGTCTATGCGCTGACCGAGGCGGGGCGCGCCGAGCTGCACGCGTGGCTGGCGACCAGCGAGCCGGCCGGCCCGTACGCCGCCGACGAGCTGGTGCGCAAGACCGTCACCGCGCTGAGGCTGGGGGCGGACGCGGGCGCCTTCCTGCGGCGCCAGCGCGCGGTCCACCTGACCCGGATGCGCGAGCTGCTGGCGCTGCAGCGCGCGACCACCGACCCGGCCGGACGGATCGCCGTCGACCACACGGTGTTCCACCTGGACGCGGACCTGAGGTGGCTGGAGACGGCCGCCGAGCGGGTCACCGAGCAGACCACCCAGAGCCAGCAGAACAGACAGTGACCGACCGAGGACACGGGGGCCCAGACGTGAGCGAGATCCTGATCGAGGCACGCGGCGTGCGCAAGGCGTACGGCCGCACCGAGGCGCTGCGGGGCGTCAGCCTGGAGGTGGGGGCCGGCGAGTCGGTCGCGATCACCGGCCCCTCGGGCAGCGGGAAGTCGACGCTGCTGTTGTCGCTGGCGGGCATCCTGCGCCCGGAGTCCGGGGAGGTGCGCTTCGCCGGGGCCAGGTTGGACGACCTCCCCGAGGCGCAGCGCACGCGGCTGCGGCGGCGCCAGTTCGGGGTGGTGCTGCAGTTCGGGCAGCTGGTCCCCGAGCTGACCGCGGTGCAGAACGTCACGCTCCCGCTGCTCCTCGAACGACACGAGCGCGGACCGGCCGAGCGGGTGGGGCTGGGCTGGCTCGAGCGGCTCGGCGCGCTCGGCCTGGCCGACGCGCTTCCCGGCGAGCTATCCGGCGGCGAGTGCCAGCGGGTGGCCGTGGCCCGGGCTCTGGTGACCGGCCCCCAGGTCCTCTTCGCCGACGAGCCGACCGGCGCGCTGGACACGGTGGCAGGTGAGCAGCTCCTGGAGACCATGCTCGGCGCCGCCCGCGACACCGGCGCGAGCGTGATCATGGTGACCCACGAGAACCGGGTGGCCGCACGTGCCGACCGCGAGGTCCGGTTGCGCGACGGGCTGGTCCAGTGACCCGCCTGGCACTGCGGCTCGCCCTGGCCGGCGGCCGGGGTCGCGCGCTGCTGCTGGCAGCGTGCACGGCCGCGGTCTCCGGCCTGCTGCTCGTGGTCGTCACCGTGCTCTCGCTGCCCGGAGAGCCCCAGGAGCATCTCTACGACGTGGTGGCCGACCCCGGCACCCGCGGCGGCTACGCGCTCAGCACCCTGCTGCTCGGCCTGGCGCCGCTGCTCCTGCTCCACCAGGCCGTCCGCCTGGGCACCTCCGCCCGCGAGCGCCGCCTCGCGGCGCTGCGGCTGGCCGGGGCCACGCCGGGCGAGGTCCGGCGCATCGGCGCGGTCGAGGTCGGCGTGCCGGCCCTGATCGGCGCGCTCGGCGGCATCGGCGTCTACTGGCTGCTGCGCCTGGTCCTGGGCGGCAACCTGGCCTACACCCGCTCCGTGGACGGCGGAGCCTGGCAGGAGACACTCTCGCTGCGGATCGTGCCGACCTCCGTGGTACCGACGTGGTGGCAGCTGCTCGTCGTCGTCGCGGCCGTGACGCTGCTGGGGGTGGGAACCGGCGCCCTGGCCGGGCGCCGCGTCGTCGTCAGCCCCCTCGGCCTCATCCGGCGATCGGCTCGGCCCAGGCCGCGGCCCTGGGGCCTGCTTCTGGTGGCGGCGGGGCTGGCGTGCGGGCTCGGGTACACCTTCGGCTACACCACGCTGTCCGCCGAGGCCGCCGCGGTCCTCCCGCTGCTGGCGGTGCTCCTGCTCGTGCTGGGCCTGGTCAGCCTCGCTCCCTGGACGGCGTACGCGGTCGGCCGGGCGGTCGCCGAGCGAGCCCGCAGCGCCCACGTCCTGCTGGCCGCGCGCCGCCTGGTCGCCGACCCGCGGCCCGCCGGCCGGGCCGCCGCGGCGCTGGGCGGGGTCGGCCTGGTGGCCGGCGGCGGGACCGCCTTCGTCTCCGAGGTCGCCACCATGGCGGACGACGACGCCGGCTACTACCTCGTCGGCGCGGTCCTGGCCGCCCTCGCACTGCTGCTCGCCCTGGCCACCGTGGTGGGCTCGCTGGCGGTCCACTCCGTCGAGTCGCTGCTGGACCGCAAACGGGCCGTCGCCGCGTTGTCGGCCCTGGGCGCGCCGCACGACCTGATCGTGCGGGCCCAGCGGTGGGAGGCCGGGCTCGTCGCCGTGCCGGTGACCCTGGCCGGCGCCCTGCTCGGCATCGCGGTCGTCGGCGCCTCCCCCGACACCGCCAGCCTCGGCTGGGCCCTGTGCAGCGCGGTCACGCTCGTCGTCCTCCCCGCGCTCGTGTGGGTCGCCGTCCACGCCGCGGTGCGCCTGGTCCGGCCCTGGACCCTCAGCGCGACCGCGGCAGGGAACCTGCGGACCGAGTGAGCGCTGCGCCGGCGAGCCGCACCGGTCTTCAGCGCGGGTCCACCATCTCCAGGCGCACCCCGAGCAGCCGGACCGGGCGGTCGCGCTCGACCCGGTCCAGCAGCGAGAGCGCCGCGGCGGCGAGCGCGTCGGGGTCGTTGCTGGGCGCGGGCAGGGTCAGGCTGCGGGTCACGGTGAAGAAGGGCCGGTAGCGCACCTTGATGCCGACCCGCACCGCCGGACGCCCTTCCCGGTCGACGTCCTCGACGACCCGGCGGGCCAGCGCCGCGACCTCGCGCTCGACCTCGCCCCAGTCCTCGAGGTCGCGCTGGAAGGTCTGCTCGCGCCCGTGCGCCTTCGCCACGTACGGCGTGGCGTCAACCGGGCTGGAGTCCACACCGCGACCCAGCCGCCGGTACCACGGCCCCATCGTGGGGCCGAGCCGCTCGGCCAGCTCGGCGGGGTCGGCGCCGGCCAGCTCGGCGACCGTGGTGATCCCGATCGCCGCCAGCCGGGCGGCGGTCTTGCGCCCGATCCCCCACAGCGCCTCGGGGCCGCGCTCCCCCATCACCGCGAACCAGTTCTCCTCGGTCAGGCGCCACGTCCCGCGCGGCTTGCCGAAGTCGGTGGCGATCTTGGCGCGCAGCTTGTTGTCGCCGATCCCGACCGAGCAGTGCAGCCGGGTCGCGGCGAGCACCGCCTCGCGCACCCGCCGCGCGAACTCCTCCGGCTCGCCGAGCGGGCCGTGGCCCGGCCCGGCGGCCAGGAACGCCTCGTCCCAGCCGAGCACCTGCACCACCACCGGCACCCCGCCCCACTCCAGGTCACGCAGCGTGGCCATCACCTTGGCGGAGGCCGCCTCGTAGGCGTCCTTGTCCACCGGCAGGAAGACCGCGTCGGGGCACTTGCGCGCGGCCACCCGCAGCGGCATCCCCGACCCCACGCCGAACTCTCGGGCCGGGTACGACGCGGTGGCCACGACGCCGCGCTCAGTGGGGTCGCCGTTGCCTCCGACGACCACGGGCAGGCCCTCGAGCTCGGGGTGGCGCAGCACCTCGACGGCGGCGATGAACTGGTCGAGGTCGACGTGCAGGACCCACTCCACGGCGCTCACGACCCCTCACCGGCGCGGGGGCGGAAGGGCGTCGGTGGACTCCAGCTGGCTCATCCCGGTCAGCAGCAGCAGGTCGGCGATCACCGAGCGGATCTGAGCCAGGACCACCTCGATGACCAGCTCGTCGGTGCGCTCCACCTGCCCGGTCCCGGCGGCGACCTTGAGCAGGGCGTCCTGCGCCCCCACCGGCGTCCGGTTGGCGTCCAGCTCGGCGGCCACCTCCTGCGCCGCGTCGGCGAGCTCGTCGCACAGCTTGGCGTAGGAGCGCGGCACCGGTTGGCGCCGGTAGGCGACGACCGCCGTGCGGCGCACCAGCACCCGGGTGCTGCGCAGGGCCCGGTCGAGCGGCTCGACCATGTCGGCCATCCGGCGCAGGTCGCCCTTGTGGCGGACCCGGAAGGGCGAGGAGGCCACCACCGAGAGCCCCTCGTCGGCGGCAGCCTGCAGCTCGCGGATCAGGTAGTCGGTGGAGCGGGCGTCGGTGAGCAGCTCGAGCGCGGGCTCGACCTCGCCGTCGACCATCACCTCGCCGGCGGCGCGCAGCAGCCGGGCGATCTTGCGCACCACCACGGCCGCCTCCTCCCGCGGGCGCCGCAGCGGGGCCGCCGGGACGACGGTGGCCGCGACCAGCGCGACGGCGCCGCCGATCAGCGCGTCGGTCCACCGGATCAGCCCGGCCCCGGGGTCGGGCACCAAGGTGGTGACCACGATCGACTGGATGGCCGCCTGGTTCACGAACAGCTGCCCCCCGTCGAGCAGGAAGGCCGCCGACATCGCCAGCGCCACGATCAGCGTCAGCTGCCACCAGCCGGCCCCCACCTGCGCCACCAGGACGTCACCGGCGAACACACCCACCGCTACCCCGATCGCCACCTCGACCACCCGGCGAAGCCGCTGGCCGTAGGACGTGCCGAGGCTGAGCACGGCCGCCACCGGGGCGAAGAAGGGGATCGGGTGGTCGAGCAGGTCCGCCGCGATGAACCAGGCGACACCCGCCGCGATCGCGCACTGGGCGATCGCCCACGACTTGGCGCGCAGCCGTTTCAGGCGTGCCCGCAGCGAGGTGCGGCCCCGGCTCCAGGCCCGGTCGAGCGGGTTCGGCTCCATGCCTCAGATCCTGCCAGAGCGATCCCCCACCACGACCGGGCCTCCGAGCGGCTCAGCCGCGCGAGAGCTGCGCCCAGGTCAGCGCCGTCTTCATCCGGCCCAGCTCGCGGTACCAGACCCGCACCGCGGTGCGGCAGCGCACGCGCTGGACCCGGGTGTCGTACTCCCCGCACTCGGCCCTGGCCTCGGAGTCGGTGGGCGGGAAGACCTCCGTGCCGTCGTAGTGGCGGATCTCGAACCCGTTCGCCTTGTCCCCGGTGATCTCCACGATCGTGTCGCCGGGCGGCGTCCAGCCGGGACCGGAATCGGCCAGCGCCGCCCCGGTCCCGGCCAGCGCCAGCACCACGAGCGCCGTACTCGTCGCAATGAGTCTCTTCATCTGCTCAGCTCCTGCCCTCAGCACGCCGGCCGATCCGGCGCACCGCCACGCTAGGGAGCCGGCGGCCCCGGTGGCCGGACCGTGCGGTGGCCTGTGGAGGACGAGGACGCCGGGGCGCCCTGTGGATGCTCAGCGGCTCGTCATGGGTCTTGCAGCCCGATTTTCGCCCTTGTGAACAGCGTCACCTCACGTCAGTATCAGAGCTCGCTCACCTGGGGGGAACACCGTGGCCACACCGCTCGACCCGACGTCGCTGGGATTCCTGTTCGCGGAGAACCGCGCCATGCCGATGCACGTAGGCGGCCTGCAGCTCTTCACCACCCCCGAGGGCGCCGGGCCCGACTACGTCTCGGGCGTCTACGAGCAGATGCGCGACGTCGCCGAGATCAGCCCGCTGTTCAGCAAGCGACCGCACCGCTCCCTGCGCACGGGCGGGCAGTGGGTGTGGGCCCCCGACGAGCTGTTCGACATCGACTACCACGTGCGGCACGCGGCGCTGCCCGTCCCGGGCCGGATCCGTGAGCTGCTCGAGCTGTGCTCGCGGGTGCACGGCATGCGGCTGGCACCGGAGCGCCCGCTGTGGGAGGCCTACCTGATCGAGGGACTGGCCGACGGCCGCTTCGCGATGTACACGAAGATGCACCACGCCCTGGTCGACGGGGTCTCGGCAACCCGCCTGCTGCAGAGCGTGCTGAGCACCGACCCCGACCGCCGCGACATGCCGCCGCCCTGGGGCGCACCTCCGCCCAGCCGGCAGCCGGCCGTGCGCCCGGCCGCGGCCACCCTGGCCGAGGTCCCGCTCAACGCACTGCGCTCGGGCCTCGCGATCAGCGCGGAGGCGGCCGGCCTGCCCGCCGCCCTGCTGCGCACCCTCAACCGCGGGATCCGCAACGAGACGTCCGCGCTCTCCCTCTACGCCCCCCGCACGATCCTCAACCAGACGATCACCGGCTCGCGACGCTTCGCCGCCCAGGACTGGCCGGTCGAGCGGATGAAGGCGATCGGCGCCGCCACCGGCACCACGATCAACGACGTGGTCCTCGCCATGTGCAGCGGCGCCCTGCGCGGCTACCTCAAGGAGCAGGGCGAGCTGCCCGACACCCCGCTGGTGGCGATGGTGCCGGTGGGCCTGAACGCCAAGCAGGCCCAGAGCGCCTCCGCCGAGGGCGGCAACGCGGTCGGCGCGGTGATGGTCGGGCTGGCCACCGACCTGAGCGACCCGGCGGATCGGCTGCACGCGATCCACCGCTCGATGGCCACCGGCAAGCAGGCGCTGTCCTCGATGACGCCGCTGCAGATCCTGGCGATGAGCGCGCTGGGAGTGGCGCCCTCGATCCTCACCCCGATGCTGGGCATGCAGGGGCTGACCCGCCCGCCGTTCAACCTGATCATCAGCAACGTGCCGGGCCCCCGTGATACCCACTACCTCAACGGAGCCAGGCTGGACGGCGTCTACCCGCTGTCGATCCCGATCCACGGCATCGCCCTGAACATCACCTGCACCTCCTACGCCGGGAAGATGGGCTTCGGACTGACCGGCTGCCGGCGCACCGTGCCCCGGCTGCAGCGGCTGCTCGCCCACCTCGACGACGAGCTCGCCGCGCTGGAGAAGGCGGTCGTCTAGCCGGCTCAGTCGGCCGGCGGGTGCGCCTCGAGCCCGCCGCCGACCCGCTCGGCCACGGCCTGCAGCCGGGCCCGGGTGATCTGCGAGACGGTGGCGAACCCGGCCGCGCGGGCGTTGGAGCCCTCCCGGGTGGGCTCGGCGATGTTGATGCTGGTGCAGTGCCGGGTGCCGCCGTCCTCGGCGTTGAGCAGGGCCACCGCGTGCCCCGTCGTGCCGCTGCCGGCGAAGAAGTCCAGCACCCGGGCGTCGCTCGGCATGGTCGCGACCACCCGGCGCAGCAGCCCGGTGGGCTTCGGGGTCTCGAAGACGTGCCCGACGATGTCCTTGAGCTCGGCCACCGCGGAGTCGGTGGAGCCGATCTCGTCGGGCAGCCAGATCGTCGGCAGCTTCTTGCGCCGGTCCGGGTGCAGCCAGTCCTTCTGGAAGACGTCGACGCGCTGGCCCAGGCGGCCCTTGACCACCCGGCACAGCAGGTCGTCGGGGCGCTCGTCGACCAGCGGGCGCGACCAGCGCCACACGGCGGGCGTGCCGTCGCCGAAGACCGGCCTGATCTCGGCGGCGTCCTCGAACGGCGCGGTGGCCACCCGGCCGCTGACCGGGTCCCCCCACAGCGGGTAGTGCAGGGTCCGCGCCGTCACCGGGTTGAAGCGCTTGTTGGTGTTGCGCAGCGGGAGCCGGCGGTAGCGCCGCCCGTCGGGGTCGACGAGCGGGAAGTCGGCGGCCACCACCGTCTCCGCCGAGGTGGCGTCGAGCGCGCAGAGCCGGATGTCGCGGGCGTAGACCAGCAGGTACTCGTGGCTGGTCGCGAAGAACGGCCCGAGCTGGCGCCCCTTGGGGTTCAGGCTCACCACCACCTGGGCGATGAGGCTCTCCTCGCCGAACACCTCGTCCATCAGCAGCCGCAGGTGGGCCACCTCGTTGTCGTCGATGCTGAGGAAGATCGCCCCGGACGGCTTGAGCACCTCGCGGGCCAGCTCGAGGCGGGGTCGCATCATCGAGGTCCACGCCGCGTGCCGGGTCGTACGGCGGGTGCCGTCGGCGCGGTCCCCGCGGAAGTCGTCGCGGTAGGCGAAGTCGTTGCCGGTGTTGTAGGGCGGGTCGATGTAGACCAGGTCGAAGGCCGACTCCGGGCGGGTCCGCGCCTGCGCCACCAGGGTGGGCAGCACCTCGAGGCTGTCGCCCTCGATGAAGGTGTTCCACACCGTTGGTCCCACGCCGCGCCGCACGGTGGGCACCCTAGCCCGCCCGCGGCGAGTACCACTTCGTGAGACCCCGATCTCGGCGCCGGGATTTCGGAGCACGCTGCACGGGCAGCCCGACAGAACGAAGGAGTCGCTTGTGACCCACCGCCCGGAGACCATCGCGGTGCACGCCGGCCAGGAGGAGGCGGACCCCGCCACCAACGCCCGCGCCGTGCCGATCTACCAGACCACGTCCTACGTCTTCAACGACACCGAGCACGCCGCCAACCTGTTCTCGCTGGCCGAGCCCGGCAACATCTACACCCGCATCATGAACCCCACCCAGTCGGTCTTCGAGGAGCGGATGACCCAGCTCGAGGGCGGGGTGGGCGCGCTGGCCACCGCCTCGGGCTCCGCGGCGACGACGTACGCCGTGCTCAACCTGACCTACACCGGCGACAACATCGTGGCGCTCTCCACGCTCTACGGCGGCACCTACGCGCTGTTCGCGCACACGCTGCCGCAGTTCGGCATCGAGGTCCGCTTCGTCGACCCCGAGAAGCCCGAGGAGCTGGCCGCCGCGGTCGACGAGCGGACCAAGCTGGTCTTCGCCGAGACCGTCGGCAACCCGCGCATCAACGTCGTCGACATCCGCGCCTGGGCCGACGCCGCACACGCCCAGGGCCTGCCGCTGATCGTCGACAACACCGCCCCCACGCCGTACCTGTGCCGGGTCTTCGACCTCGGCGCGGACGTCGCGGTGCACGCCGCCACGAAGTACATCGGCGGGCACGGCACCTCCATCGGCGGCATCATCGTCGACTCCGGCAACTTCGACTGGGCCGCGCACTCCGAGCGCTTCCCGGGGCTGACCTCGCCCGACGACGCCTACCACGGCGTGGTGTGGACCGAGGCCGTCGGCAACCTCGCCTACATCGTCCGCGCCCGCACCGTGCTGCTGCGCAACACCGGGGCGGCGACCACCCCGATGAACGCCTGGCTGTTCCTGCAGGGCCTGGAGACGCTGCACCTGCGCATGGAGCGGCACAGCGAGAACGCGCTGAGCGTTGCGAAGTACCTCCAGGGCCACGACGCGGTGTCCTGGGTCAGCTACCCCGGGCTCGAGGACAGCGCCTACAAGGAGGTCGCGGACCGCACCTTCACCGGGCGCGGGTACGGCGGCCTGGTCAGCTTCGGCCTGAAGTCCGGGCGCGAGGGCGGCAAGACCTTCATCGAGGCGCTCGGGCTCTTCAGCCACCTGGCCAACATCGGCGACGCCAAGTCGCTGGCGATCCACAACGCCACCACCACCCACTCCCAGCTCACCCCCGACGAGCTGGTGGCGGCCGGCGTGCCCGAGGACATGGTGCGGCTCTCGATCGGCATCGAGCACGTCGAGGACATCATCGCCGACCTCGAGCAGGCGCTGGCCAAGAGCAGCTGAGGTGCCGCTTCGCCCTGCCGGCCAGCGGGTCCTCCTGTTCACCGAGGAGGACCCGCTGGTGCTCGCCGACGGCTCGTGTCTGAGCGAGGTCGAGGTGGCCTTCGAGACCTACGGGACGCTCGCCGCCGACGGCTCGAACGCCGTCTTCGTCTGCCACGCCCTGACCGGGGACGCGCACGCCGCCGACTGGTGGTCCACGATGGTCGGCCCCGGCCTGCCCGTGGACACCGAGCGCTTCTTCGTGATCTCGCCCAACCTGCTCGGCGGCTGCCGCGGGACGACCGGTCCCCGCTCGATCGACCCGAGCACCGGACGGCGCTACGGACTCGACTTCCCGCAGCTCACGATGCGCGACCTGGTCGCCGTGCACCGGCGGCTGGCCGCCCACCTCGGCGTACGGCGCCTGCACGCGGCGATCGGCGGCTCGCTGGGCGGGATGCAGGTGCTGCAGTGGGCGATCGACGCCCCCAACGAGCTCGAGCGCGCCGTCGTCGTCGCCGCGAGCGGCCGGCTGACCGCGATGAACATCGGGTTCTCCGCGGTCGCCCGGGCCGCGATCACCGGCGACCCCGGCTTCGCGCAGGGTGACTACGACGACGGCGCCGGGCCGAGCCAGGGGATGGCGATCGCCCGGATGATGGCCCACCTGACCTACATGTCCGAGCGGGGCCTGGAGGAGCGCTTCGGGCGCCGCCCGCAGCGCGAGGCGCTCGGCGGCGGGTTCGGGGTGGACTTCGCCATCGAGTCCTACCTCGAGCACCAGGGCTCGGTCTTCCTGGAGCGCTTCGACGCGCTGTCCTACCTGTACTTCACCCGGGTGATGGACTACTTCGACCCGTTCGCCGAGCCGGGGACGGCGCAGCGGGTGGCCGGCGGCGGGACCCGGTTCCTGGTGATCTCCTTCGACTCCGACTGGCGCTTCGGCACCGAGCACTCGGTCCGCCTCGCCGACGCGCTGCGCGCCGGGGGCGTCCCGGTCCGCCGCCACGAGATCAGCGCGCCCTGGGGACACGACTCGTTCCTGATGACCGCGCCCGGCTACCAGGAGCTGGTGACGGGGTTCCTGCGCAGCTGAGCCCCACCGGTCAGCGCGCAGGCCTCGCGCGCGCAGCGTGGATGGCGCACCATGTGCGGATGGGGACCGAACGGCGCGGCACGTCGGCCGGAGCCGCCGGCAGCCTGGTCGTGGTGCTGCTGCTGGCCGGCCTGGTGCTGCTGGACCCCGACGGAACCACGCGCACCCTGCGCGCGCTGGCGGGCTACGGCGGTGCACGGCTCGAGGCCGCTCCCGACGTCCCCCACGGCGAGGGCCGGTACGCGTTCAGCCTGACCCAGAGCGGCAGCGACCAGCCGGTCGGCTACGACCCGTGCCACCCGGTCCGGGTGGTGGTGAACCCCGAGGGCGCCCCACCCGGCGGGAGCGCCTTGATCGCGACCGGCATCGACCGCGTGGCGGCGGCGACCGGTCTGCGCTTCGAGGTCGAGGGCACCACCGACGACCGCGACTTCACCGACCGCACGGCCGTCCGCTCCCCCGCGCACTCCGACCCCGTCCTGGTGGGGTGGTCGAGCGCGGAGGAGCTCCCCGCGCTGGCCGGAGACGTCGCCGGCATCGGCGGGAGCACCGCGGTGGGCGCCGGGCGCACCGCGATGCGCTACGTGACCGGCATGGTGGCACTCGACCGCGACGCCTTCACCCGCCTGGCCGCCCGCCCCGACGGGTACGCCATGGCGCAGGCGATCGTGGACCACGAGCTCGCACACCTGGTCGGCCTCGCCCACGTCGACGACCCCTACGAGCTGATGAACGCCGACAGCAGCGGCGGCGTCACCGCGTTCGGCCCGGGCGACCGGGAGGGCCTGGCGCGGCTGGGGTCGGTGCGGTGCCGGTGACGCCGCTCAGAGGCCGAAGACCAGCCAGGCGAAGACGGCCGCCAGCGCCGGCGCCACCAGCAGCCATTTGCTCAGCAGCCGGTGCTGGTGGATGAGGAGCCCGGCGAAGATCGCCAGCACGCCGAGCACGCTGGCGATCACGACCAGCCCGATCTGACCGGCGAAGTCGATGGTGTCCATCATCCGCGCGGCCAGCACCAGCCCGCCGGCGAGGTGCAGGATCGTGGTCACCGCGAGGGTGGACATCACCCACTTCTGCACGTTGCTGATGCTCATCCCGCCCGTGGACACCTGGCTGGCCTGGAGGTTGGCGGGATCCATCAGGTGCCGCTGGCGGCGGGGCTGGGTGCTGGGCAGGTCGCTCATGGAGTTCCTCTCGAGGCGCTGGGTCCATGATGTCACCGCCCGACCGAGCGGCCTCAGAACGGGTCGGCCGACCCCAGCCGCCACAGCGCCAGCCCGTGCAGCCCCTGGCGCCGGGCCAACCGGGCGCGCAGGGCGTACGAGCGGGCGTCGGACCACCACAGCACGGTCCCGTCCGAGAGCCGCGCGGTCCACTCCCCCATCGCCGGGCGCCAGCGGGCCCGGGCGCCGTCGCGGTGCACCAGCCTGCGTGCGGCCGCGGTGCTCAGCATGCGACCGGTGCCGCGCCGGGGCCAGGAGTAGCCGTACCCGGCGACCCCGAGATCGATCTTGGTGCGCGGCGCGAGCGCGACCGCGGCGGCCAGCGAGCGGCGCTGCCAGGCCAGGGCGCCGATCGGACCGGGCCCCGACCAGGTGGGCCCGTGCTGGTCGTAGGTCATCAGCGCGATGGTGTCCGCCGAGCGGCCCAGCGCAGCCAGCCGGTAGCCGCCGTTGCGGTAGCCCGAGGCGGAGGTCCGCGCGCTGACGCACACCGAGACCGTCCGCTGTGCCGGCATCCGCGCCTGCAGCGCGTCCACCAGCGTGACCAGACCCGCGCCCTGGCGAGGGCCCAGCCCCTCCAGGTCGACCGAGATGCCGTCCCAGCCCTGCGTGATCACCCAGTCGGCCAGGGTCCGGGCGACCCGGTCGATGTGGATGTCGTTGCGCAGCAGCCGGGCGGCGGCGCGCGGGTCGAAGCCCTCGAGCCGGTTGCTCCAGTTGCTGAGCAGCAGCTCGGCGCGCAGGCCGCGCCGGTGCGCGCTGCGCAGCAGGCTCCGCACGCCGCTGCTGGGCGCCACCACGCGCCGCCCGTCGGCCGAGAGGGAGACCGCGGCGACCCCGACGGTGCTCAGCGCGTCGGCGTCGCGGCCGATGACGCGGTCCGGCGTGCCGCCGACCGCGTAGCCGGTGACCTGCGGCTCCGCCACGGCGGGCGCGGCGGGCACAGCCGGCACAGCGGGCGTGGTGGTGAGCAGCACGGCGACGAAGGCGCCGAGCAGGGCACTGCGGTGCGGCATCAGTCCAGCGCCGCACGCAGGTACTGTCGCGGCCAGTCGATGCCCTGGCCGATCTCCACGCCGAGCTCGTGGGCGGCGCGCAGCGGCCAGTGCGGCTCACGCAGCATCACCCGGGCCAGCAGGACCGCGTCGGCGGCACCGCTGGCGACGATCTCCTCGGCCTGCTTGGGCTCGGTGATCAGCCCGACGGCCCCGGTCGGCATGCCGGCCTCGGCGCGGATCCGCTGGGCCAGCGGCACCTGGTAGCCCGGCTGCAGGTCGATGCGGGCGGGGGCGTTGCCCCCGGAGGAGGCGTCGACCAGGTCGACGCCCGCTGGCTGGAGCAGCCGGGCGAGCCGGACGGAGTCCTCCACGCTCCAACCGCCCCCGATCCAGTCGGTGGCCGAGATCCGCACCAGCAGCGGCATCCGCTCCGGGATCCGCCCGCGGATCTCGGTGACCACCTCGAGCAGGAGGCGCACCCGGTTCTCGAACGAGCCGCCGTACTCGTCGGTGCGGTGGTTCGACAGCGGCGAGTAGAACTCGTGCAGCAGGTAGCCGTGCGCCGCGTGCACCTCGACGACCTCGAAGCCGGCCGCCACGGCGCGCTCGGCACCCCGGCCGAACGCGTCGACCACGGCCCGGATGCCGTCGGCGTCGAGGGCCTGTGGCTCACGCATCTGCGGATAGGGCTCCGCCGACGGCGCGACCGGCTGCCACCCGCCGTCGGCGTCGGCGACGATGCCGCGTCCCTCCCACGGCGGAAGGGTGGAGGCCTTGCGACCGGCGTGGGCCAGCTGGATCCCGGCGCGGGCACCCTGGGCGCGGACCAGGTCGACGATGCGCGACCACGCCGCCTGCTGCTCGTCGTTCCAGATGCCGGCGTCCACCGGGGAGATCCGCCCCTCGGGCAGCACCGCGCTGGCCTCGGTCAGCACCAGCCCCGCGCCGCCGCGCGCGAACGACCCCAGGTGGGCGAGGTGCCAGTCCTGCGGGACGCCCTCGACGGCCGAGTACTGGCACATCGGCGCCACCCACGCCCGGTTGCGGATCGTCAGTCCACGCAGCGTGAGGGGGGTGAAGAGCTCGCTCATCCGGTCGGCTCGACGGAGGGCGAGGGCGAGGGACTCGGCGAGGGCGACGGCAGCTTGGACAGCTTCGGCTTCGGCGTCGGCGTCGGCGACGGCGTCGGGGTGGGCGACGGGGTCGGGGTGGGCGTCGCCTTCGGCGCAGGCTCCGGCGTCTCCGTCTCAGGGCTGGGCGACGGCGCGGCACTCGGCGACGCGCTCGGCGAGGCACTCGGCGAGGCGCTCGGCTCGGGCTCGGTGCTCGGCTCCGCAGACTGCTCGGGCTCCGACTTCGGCTCCCGCTCCGGCTTCGGCTCCCGCTTCGACTTCGGCTCCCGCTTCGGCTTGGCGTCCCGCGCACCCTTGACGGCGATCGACAGCGTCTGCGAGACCGCGCCCTCGGCGTACTCGGTCTCCTCGGTGCGCCAGCGGTAGTCGGTGTCGCGCTCCGGCTTCACCGTGGTCCTCACCAGTCCGTCCGCCCCGGGCAGGACCGGCTCGCCGACGGGGCGGAACTGCGCCTGTCCGGCGGCCCTGGCCTCGAGGGTCATCGGCTGTCCGGTGATCTCACCGCCGGAGTCGCGGGTGCTTCCGGTGAGCTCGACCTCGGCGCCGGCGCGGACCCGCCGGGCAGGCCCGTCGATGGTCGCGCTCAGTGTCATTCCCTCGAAGTCGTACGTCGTGACGCCGGCGTCGCCCCCGACCCGGAAGGCGTCCACGTTGAACGACGAGCCGCCGCAGCCGAAGCCCAGCACGAACCACCCGGGGCCGTCACCACCGTGACCGGCGGTGAAGTCCGCGATCGTCGAGGTGCCGCCCGTGCGGACCTGGCGGCCGGTGGACATGTCGTGGGCGGTCCAGGTGTAGCGCAGACCCGCCACCGAGACGTCCTGCCACCCGCCCGCCGCCACGGACAGCTCGGCGCGCCCGCTCCACGCCTGGCCCGGGGCCAGGTCGGTCCCGGCGTACCAGACGTAGGCCGCCCCGCTGGTGCCGCTGGGGGCCAGCACCCGGACCGCGGCGACCGAGGTGCCGGCCAGCGAGTCGACCCGGTGCGCCGGACCGGCGACCGTGCCCGGCGCCAACTCGAAACCGACGCTCCGCTCCCCCAGCGGGGCGGCTCCGGGGCCGCGGTTGATCCGCGCCAGAGGGGCGCCGGCGCCGCTGAAGTAGTCCTCGCAGCCGGCGTAGGCCAGGCGCACGTGCCCGCCGGGGAAGGCCAGTCCGGGCACCGTGACAGTGCCTGCGGCCGCGGCCGGCCCGGCGGCCAGCACCACACCGAGAGCCGCCGCGGCGGGAGCGGCGAGGAGGACCGAGAGTGGGTGACGCATGGCACTAGTCCACACCCCCCTGGTCCCCCCGTCCACCCCGAACGGCGGACGATCTGCGCGGGCCCAGAGCCCTACCGGCGCTCGCGTATCATCTCCCGCTCGACGACCAGCCGCAGGGCGTCGGCCAGCGTCGCGACCAGCCCTGCCCCCGCGTCATCCGGCCCCTCGTCACCGGCCCCCTCGGCACCCGATCTGCGCAGCCGGATGATCTGCTCGGCGATCAGCTCGCGATCCATCCCGCACACGGTCGCGGCCATCTCCGCGCTGACCGGTCCGGTGCGCGCCAGCTCGCGCAGCACCGACAGCGCCGGGTGCTCGTCGCCGACGCGGTCCGTGCCCGGCGCGACGCTCGGGCGTGCGCCGGGGGTCTCCTCGACTCCCTCGAGCAGCCGCCGGCCGCCGACGCGCCGGGTCAGGTCGCAGGCGGTCTCGTCGAGGCCCTCGCAGAACGCCGCGAGCACCGCACGCAGCTGCGTCGCCGCGAACGGGACGGCGCACAGCCGGTAGCGGGCCACGATCGTGTCCTCGCGCAGGTGGAACTGCAGGCTCGGATGGTCGCGGTTGAGGATGCCCACCTCGGTCTGCGCCCGGTCGAGGTGGGCGATCTCGACCACCAGCTCGCAGACGAGGTCCACCGCCGGCACGTCGTCGGCGATCCGGACCAGGACCACGCTCTTGCCGACCACGACCGGGAGGTCGCCGTCAGCGTCGTGGCGCAGCGGCTCGTCGAACATCAGCGCCAGCGCGGCGTCGACCAGCTCCTCGAGCTCGTCGGGCGACTCGGCGAAGACGGCGATCGCCTCCTCCTGGACCTCGTGGGCCGCCGGGGCCGGCCCGGGCACGGCGGCCGGGTCGACCTCGAGCCCGTCGGCGTCGAGGAACGAGGGGTGTGGGCAGCCGTAGACCTCGCGCAGGGTGCGCACGCAGACCACCGCGAGCAGGTCCGCCTCGCGGCGCTCCAGGTCGAGCCAGTGGTTGGCCGAGCCGTCGTCGGGCTCGGCCGGCGGGACGTAGCTCGGGTCGTTCCAGCCGATCTCGCGCAGCCGCGCGAGCGCCTCCTCGCCGAGCCGCTGGCCGGGCGCGAGCAGCGCGTTGCCTGCGGCCTCGGCGCGTACCAGGCCGTCCGACCAGCCCACCAGCTGGAGGTAGGGGTTGGCCCCGCCCAGCTCCTCGGGGTCGACGCCGACGCCGGCGTCGATGTGCACCAGCTCGTCGTCGGCCAGCATCGCCACCCGGTCGGCCAGCCGCGCGCGGAACCCGGTCCAGGCCCGCTCCCCGGCCGTCTCGAAGCCGCTTACGTCGTCCATCCGGCTCCCTCTCCCGCTCGCCCCGGCCGCGCTCCGCCCGAGGCCGTCTCGCCGACGACCGTAGTCGGACGGCTCCGGCCTACGGCCGGGTGGGCACCGAGGCGCTGGGCGCCGGCGCCGTGGTCTCGGGCGCCATCCGCTCCTCGGGCTCGGTCGTGGAGCTCTCGCTGGGCTCCTGCGTGGGCTCCTGGCTCGGCTCCTCGGACGCGTCGTCGTTCGGCTCCGCGCTCGACTCCGGGGCGCTGGGGCTGCTCTCGCTGCCGGGTGAGGGGGAGCTCTTCTCGGAGCTCTTCTCGGAGCCCTTGTCCTCGCCCTTGTCCGGCGAGCGCTTCTGGTCGTCCTGGTTGCCGGTGAGCTTGCTCAGCGACGTCCCGTCCCCGGACTTGCTGCCACCGGTGAAGGAGGACACCGAGCGTCCGGCGATGACCTCGAAGGCGGTGATCGCCAGCACCACCACCAGGAACAGTCCCCCGGCGCCGATCGCGATCCGCCGCCAGGGCAGCCTCGCCAGCCGCTCGCGCAGCGGGACCGACGGCGCCTCGGAGGACTGCTCGCCGGTGTCGTCGGTGGCCGGGTCCAGATCCGCCTGGGCGCGGTTCACCTCCGAGGTCGAGACGCCCACCCGTGCCAGCGCCGCCTCCTGCGCCTTGGTCAGCTTGGCCCGGCTGCGGGCCAGGCCCTGGGAGTACAGGGCGCTGGTGATGGTCACCACGACGCTTCCGATGGCGGCGCCGATCAGGGTGCCCGCGGCACCCAGGGTGGAGAGCAGAACGGCCGAGGAGACGGCCGCCAGCGCACCGGCGAGGGTCTTCAGCCAGTCGATCTCGAGCTTGGGCTTCTGTGCATCAGTCATCCCGTTCGAGTATGCAGGCCGAACCATGCGCGACCCAGCCCGTCGAGCGGCGCCCCGCCGGACGTGTGACGAACCTAATGACCCTCACGGCGGGCAGGTCACGCAGGTGGTGGCCGTGGGGCGCACCGCCAGGCGCTCGGCCGGGATCGCGCGTCCGCAGCGGCTGCACCTGCCGTAGCTGTCCGCGTCGAGCCGGGCCAGCGCCTGCTCGATCTCCTCGAGGCGGCGCTCGCCCTGGCGGATCAGGGTGCTGAGCTGAGAGCGCTCGAACGCGATCGTCGCCCCCTCCGGATCGTGCTCGTCGTCGGCGTTGGAGGACTGCGAGGCCTCGACCATCCCGGTGAAGTCGCCGCGCAGCCGAGCCACCCGTCCCGCGGTCGCCGCCAGGTCGGCGAGCAGGCGGGCCCGGGTGTCAGGATCGCTCACCGCACCCCCGCGGCCTGCTCGGGCGCCTTACGGTCCCGCGGGATCCGGGTGATCAGCGGGAGCGCCATGGCGACCAGCGTGAGGATGCCGATGGTGGTGTAGCCCAGCGTGTAGTCGGCGTCGTCCCCGATCAGCGCGGAGGCGACCAGCGGGCCGATCACTCCGCCCAGGCTCCACCCGATCAGCATCAGGCCGTAGATCGCGCCGGCGTTCTTGACGCCGAAGTAGTCGCCCGCGGTGGCCGGCATGGTGCCGAACCCACCGCCGTAGCAGAGGTAGATGACCGCGGCGAGCGCGAAGAACAGCACGGCGCTCGAGGCGTGCGGGATGAGCAGCAGGCAGACGCCCTGGAGGCCGAGCATCGCGACGAACGACGGCATCCGCCCCATCCGGTCCGACGCCGCGGCCCACACGATGCGGCCGGCGCCGTTGAAGATGGCCAGCGCTCCGACGACGCTGGCGGCCCCGCCGGCGCCGTACCCGGCGATGTCGATGGCACTGCTCTTGGCCTGCGAGATCAGCGCGATGCCGGCGATCACGTTGAGGGTGAGGATCGCGGTGAGCAGGTACCACTGCGGCGTCCTCAGCGCCTCGCCCTGGGTGTAGTCGTGCGTGACGCCGCCCTCGGCGGCAGAGCCCGCCTCGTGACCCGGCACCACGTAGTCCGCGGGCGGGTTGCGGAAGATCGAGGCGCCGATCAGCGACATCACCAGGTAGGCGATGCCGAGCGGGAGGAAGGCGCGGGTGGGCTGGTCCTCGTTGCGCTCGATCAGCCACTGCGCCACCGGGGAGGTCAGCACCGCGCCGAAGCCGAAGCCGCCCACCGCCAGCCCGGTGATCAGGCCGCGCTTGTCGGGGAACCACTTCTGCAGCATCGCGATCGGCACGATGTAGGCCACGCCGAGGCCGAACCCGCTGATCACGCCGTAGCCCACGATGATCAGCCACAGGTCGTCGTCGCTGCGCGCGAACGAGGCGAGGATGATGCCGAGCGCGTAGATGACGCCGCCCACCAGGGCCACCACCCGCGGCCCCTGCTTGTCCTGGACCCGGCCGCCGAGGTAGGTGCCGACGAAGATCATCCCGATCGTCACGCTGAACGGCAGCGAGGCCTGGAACTTGGTCAGCTCGAAGTCGGCGGACTTCTCGAGCGCGGTGCCGAAGACGCTCCAGGCGTAGACGGCGCCGATGGAGAACTGCAGCAGCAGGCCGCCCCCGACGAGGAGCCAGCGTCCCTTGGTCGCGTCCTGAGCCATCGGTCTCTCCTCGTCCGTGTCTGACTCGCTAGTCCTGGTGCCGCACCGGTTCCCCACGATCGACCCGCTCACGCTGGGGCACCACCGTGTAGCGCGGGTCCCTGGCCGAGGCCTGGCCGGCCTCGAAGATGGCGAAGCGCGTGCAGGCCGCGCCCGCCATCAGCGCCGCCCCCGAGGCCACCGCGACCGCCCGGCTGCGGCCGGCCAGCAGCGTGCCCGCGGCACCGGCGACGGTGAGCGCCTTGGCGGTGTTCATCAGCAGCCCCGCCCGGCCGGTGTGCAGCGGCTCGACGGTGATGCCCATCGACTGCTCCATGCGGTGCTCCATCACCAGCTCGAGCAGCGCACCGCCGATGGCGTAGCGCCGGGCCGGCAGCGTCTGCGCGGTAGGGGCGCTCACCATCGCCAGCCCACCGGCGGCGGCCGCTCCCGAGCCGACGAAGACGAACGGCAGCTCCTTGTAGGCGGCGTGCCACGACGGCGTCGCGGTGTCGGAGAGCAGCACGGCGGTGTACGCCGCGACGGGTGGAGCGAAGAGACCGGCGAGCAGCCCGGCCGGTCGGCCGGCGAACTCCAGCAGCCGCACCAGCGGCTTGCGGCGGATCCGCCGGGGCAGCATCGAGGCCACCTCCGCCGCGGCCGCGGCACCGGCGAACGGCGCGTAGATGGTGAGGATCCAGGTGCCGATCGACATCGGCGAGGTCAGCTTCACCACCCGCAGCATGTTCACGAACCGGGAGGGCCGGCCGAGGTCGTGGACCAGCGCGAACATCGAGAGCCCCAGCGCCGCGAGCGCCCCGAACCGGCTCGAGCGGCGCAGCGCGTCGCGTCCGGTGGACTGGGCGCCGGCGGCCACCAGCGACGAGCCCGCCGCCAGGCCCCCGGTGAACAGGTAGAGCGGGATCTCTGCCTTCCACGGCGACGCCTTGACGATGGGGCGCCCGTAGTAGGAGGTGAACGCCGCCTCGGGCACCACCACGTCCTCGCGTCGGCGTCCACCGCCGCGGCGCCGCGAGCGCCTCGAGGTCACCTCGTTCACGTGCGCCTCCCCAGGAAGGACACGACCGCGCCGAGCAGCATCACGCCGGCGGCCGTGGAGGCCCGGTTGAACATGTGCGGCAGGTCCTTGGTGGTCACCACCGGGTCCGGCGGGAAGCCGTAGACCTCCGGCTCGTCGAGCAGCAGGAAGAACGCGCCGGTGCCCCCGACGCCGTCGTTGGGGTCGTTGCCGTAGAGGCGGGCGTCCATGATCCCGGCCTCGTGCAGCCGCTCGACCCGCTTGCTGGCCCGTTCGCGCAGCTCCTCGACGTCGCCGAACTGGATCGACTCGGTGGGGCAGGCCTGCGAGCAGGCCGGCTGCTGACCCGCGTCGAGCCGGTCATAGCACAGCGTGCACTTCTGGGCGATGCCGACGTTCTTGGCGCCCTCGGGGCCCTGGCGGCGCTCGATCACACCGTAGGGGCAGGCCGGCACGCAGTAGCCGCAGCCGTTGCAGATGTCGTTCTGGACCACCACCGTGCCGAACTCGCTGCGCATCAGCGACCCGGTCGGGCACACGTCGAGGCAGGCGGCGTGGGTGCAGTGCTTGCACACGTCCGAGGACATCAGCCAGCGGAAGTCCGGACGCTCGCTCTGCTCGGCGCCGGGCATCGCCGGCATGCCCAGGTCGACCGAGGCCCGGTCCGGCTTCGCGGGGCGGGCGGGCTGCTCGATGAACGCCACGTGGCGCCACTGGTTCGAGTTCAGCGACATCGAGTTGTCGTAGGAGGAGCCGAGCAGGTCGAAGTGGTCGGCGGGGACGTCGTTCCACTCCTTGCAGGCCACCTCGCAGGCCTTGCAGCCGATGCAGATCGAGGTGTCGGTGAAGAAGCCCTTGCGCTTGTGCTCGCCGTCGTAGCCGGCGTCGGGGGCCGGGTCGAGCGGTCCCCACAGGCTGTTCTTGCCGATCATGGGCCATCTCCGAACTGCGAGGAGTCGGGTGAGTCGGTGCTGGGGTCGGGCGTCTGGTCGCCGTCCTGCTGCTGCCGGGCGCCCCGGCCGGACGCGGTCACGATCGGCACCGTGTGGTCGTCGTACACGCCCGAGCGGAGCTGGTAGTCGGCCACCAGCTCCAGCAGCGCCGGCCCCGTCGGTCGTCGGCCGGCTCGGACGTCACAGGTGCCCACCTTGCTCTCCTGGATCAACACGTTGGGGTCGAGCGAGATCCCGAACAGGTCGTTGGCGGAGTCGCCGGTGACCATGCCCCCCGTGCCCCAGTGGTAGGGCAGCCACACCTGGTGCACGGTGCGCCCCTCCACCCGCAGCGGGGTGAGCCGGTCGGTGACCAGCACCCGCCCCTCCACCGCGGCGCGCGCGGTCACCACGTGGCACCAGCCGCCGTTCTCCAGGCCCTGGCGCTCGGCGAGCTCGGGTGAGACCTCGACGAACATCTCCGGCTGCAGCTCGGCCAGCCGGGCGACGTAGCGGCTCATCCCGCCGGCCGTGTGGTGCTCGGTCAGCCGGCTGGTGGTGAACACGAACGGGAAGACCTCGCTGTGCTCCTCGGGCGGGCTCGGGTTGATCCGGTTGTCCTCGCGGGCGTACTCCTTGCGGGTCGGGTTCGCCTGCTGGCCGTAGATCGGGTTGCGGAACGGCGACTCGACCGGCTCGTAGTGGGTCGGCATCGGACCGTCTATCAACCCCTGGGGGACGTAGAGGCTGCCCTTCCCGTCGCCCTGCATGATGAACGGGTCGTCGCCGGCGATGCCCGCGACGCCGTCGGTGCCCTCGGGCGGGCGGTACGACGGCGGCTTGGTCTTCTCGAAGTCGGGGACGTCGTGACCGGTCCACTCGCCGGCCTCCCCCAGCTCGGGGTCCCACCACACGTAGGCCTTGCGCTCGCTCCACGGCCGGCCCTCGGGGTCGGCCGAGGCGCGGTTGTAGAGCGTGCGACGGTTCGCCGGCCAGGCCCAGCCCCACTCCGGGGCGACCCAGCTCTGCTCGGAGCCGGGCTTGCGCCGCGCGGCCTGGTTGACGCCGTCGGCGAAGACGCCGGTGTAGATCCAGCAGCCGCCGAGCGTCGAGCCGTCGTCCTTCATCTCGAGGAACGTCGACAGCGGCCGACCGGTGGCGACCTCGTAGCCGTTGATCTCCTTGAGCACCGCCTCCGCACTCGGCTCGTCGTACTCGCCGTGCACCGGGTAGTCCCAGGCCAGCTGCTGCACCGGCAGGTCCCGGGGGTCGCCTGAGTCGGCCAGCCGCTCGCGCACCATCCGGCCGAGGTGGTAGAAGAACCACAGCTCGGATCGGCAGTCGCCCGGCGGGTCGAGCGCCTTCTCGCGCCACTGCAGCATCCGCTGGGTCTGGGTGAAGGTGCCCTCCTTCTCCACGTGGGTGGCGGCCGGCATCAGGAACACCTCGGTGCGGCACTCCTCGGTGACGATCTCGCCGGTCTCGACCTCGGGGCTGTTCTTCCAGAACGACGCCGACTCGATCTCGAACAGGTCGCGCACCACCAGCCAGTCGAGGTTGGCCATCCCGAGGCGCTGCGCCTTGCCGTGCGCGGAGCCGACCGCCGGGTTCTGGCCGAGCAGGAAGTAGCCCTTGACCTTGCCGTCGATCATGTCCAGGACGGTGCGGTAGGTGCCGTGGTCGCCGGTGATCCGGGGCAGGTGGTCGAAGCAGAAGCCGTTCTCGGTCGTCGCGTGCTCGCCCCAGTAGGCCTTGAGCAGGTTGATGCCGTAGGCCCCCGCGTTGGACCAGAAGCCCTTCGCCCCGGGGTTGCGCACGCTGTCGATCCAGGCATCCAGCGAGGTGTGATCCTCGGCGTTGGGCATCGGCAGGTAGCCGGGGAGCAGGTTGAACAGGGTCGGGATGTCGGTGGAGCCCTGGATGCTGGCGTGTCCGCGCAGCGCCATGATCCCTCCCCCGGGCCGGCCCATGTTGCCCAGCAGCAGCTGCAGGATCGCGCCGGTGCGGATGTACTGCACGCCGACGCTGTGCTGGGTCCAGCCGACGCTGTAGACCAGCGCGGTGGTCCGCTCCCGCCCGGAGTTGCTGACCCAGGCGTCGGCCACCTCGAGGAAGGCCTCCTCGGAGACGCCGCAGGTCCGGGCGACCATCTCGGGGGTGTAGCGCGCGAAGTGACGCTTGAGGACCTGGTAGACGCAGCGCGGGTGCTGCAGCGTCTCGTCGCGCTGCACCACGCCGTCCACCTGGACGCCGTGCGTCTCGTGCTGCATCGCGCTGGCGGTCTCGCGCTGCATCGCCTGGTCCTGGCGGTCGCCGCCCTCGCCCTCCTGGGTGGCGTACTGCCAGCTGGAGGGGTCGTAGGTGCGCGACTCGTCGTCGAACCCGGAGAAGAGCCCGTCCAGGTCCTCGGTGTCGGCGAAGTCGTCGCTGACGATGGTGGCCGCGTTGGTGTAGGCCACGACGTACTCGCGGAAGTCGAGCTCGTTGCTCAGCACGTGGTTGACGATGCCGCCGAGGAACGCGATGTCGGTGCCCACCCGCAGCGGCACGTAGGTGTGGGCGAGCGCGCTGGTGCGGGTGAAGCGCGGGTCGACGTGGATCACCTTGGCCCCACGGGCCTTCGCCTCCATCACCCATTGGAAGCCCACCGGGTGGGCCTCGGCCATGTTGGAGCCCTGGATGATGATGCAGTCAGCGCCTGCGAGGTCCTGCTGGAACCCGGTGGCGCCGCCGCGCCCGAAGCTGGTCCCCAGACCGGGGACAGTGGCGGAGTGTCAAATACGGGCCTGGTTCTCGATCTGGATCGCGCCCATCGCCGTGAACAGCTTCTTGATCAGGTAGTTCTCCTCGTTGTCGAGGGTCGCCCCTCCGAGGCTGGCGATGCCGAGGGTGCGGTTGACCCGGCGACCGTGCTCGTCGAGCTCCTGCCAGGTGTCGTTGCGGGCCTTGACCACCCGGTCGGCGATCATGCTCATCGCGGTGCCGAGCTCGAGCTCCTCCCACTCGGTGCCGTAGGCCCGGCGGTACTTCACCTTGGTCTCGCGCATCGAGCTGGTGACCAGGTTCTTGCTGGCCGAGCCCTTGGGGCACAGCCGGCCCCGGGAGATGGGGCTGTCGGGGTCGCCCTCGATGGAGATGACCTGCTCGTCCTTGACGAACACCTTCTGCCCGCAGCCGACGGCGCAGTAGGGGCACACGCTGCGGGCCACCCGGTCGGCGGAGACGGTGCGGGAGGTGATCTCCTCGGTCTTCGGCGAGCGCACGGCCTTGCCGCGACCCAGCAGGTCGGTGCCGGTCAGCTGACGCAGCACCGGCCAGGACAGCGGCGTCCTCACCATGACGCTTCCCCTCTCCCCTCGAGACAAGAGCCCGAGACTGCGAAAGTACCCCGCACCGGCCGCTTCACGCCACCATCCGCGGGCACCGGCTCGGCGCTCACCGGACGACGAGCGGGAACTCCCCGGCCTCGACCAGCTCGCCCACCACCGGGTGGCCGGGCAGCTCCCCGGCGACCAGCAGCCCGCCGGAGGTCTGCGCGTCGGCCAGCAGCACCAGCTCGTCCTCGCCCACCGACGCGTCGAGGTGCGGGCGCACCCAGTCCAGGTTGCGCAGGCTGCCGCCGGGCACGAAGCCGTCGGCGAGCGAGGCGCGGGCGCCGTCGAGGTAGGGCACCGCCGCGGCGTCCACCACCGCCGTGACGCCGCTGGCGCGGGCCAGCTTGTAGAGGTGGCCCAGCAGCCCGAAGCCGGTCACGTCCGTGGCCGCGCGCAGCCCGGCCGCCACCGCCGCGCGGGAGGCGTCGCGGTTGAGCGCGGTCATCGTCGCGACCGCCTGCTCGAAGCGCTCGCCGGTGCTCTTGTGGCGGTTGTTGAGCACGCCCAGCCCGAGCGGCTTGGTCAGCGTCAGGGCGCTGCCCGCGGTGGCGCCGTCGTTGCGCAGCAGCCGGCTCGCGTCGGCGAACCCGGTGACGGCCAGCCCGTACTTGGGCTCGGGGTCGTCGATGCTGTGCCCGCCGGCCAGGTGCGTGCCCGCCTGGCGGCACACCTCGGCACCGCCGCGCAGCACCTCGGCGGCCACCTCGAAGGGCACCTTGTCGCGCGGCCAGGCCAGCAGGTTGACCGCGAGCAGCGGCTCGCCGCCCATCGCGTAGACGTCGGAGAGGGCATTGGCGGCCGCGATCCGCCCCCAGTCGTAGGGGTCGTCGACGACCGGGGTGAAGAAGTCCGCGGTGGCGATCACCGCCCGACCGTCCTCGATGCGCACGGCGGCCGCGTCGTCGCCGTTCTCGAGCCCGACGATCAGGTCGCCGTAGCTCGTGCCCGGGCCGGGGGCCCGGCTGCCGGGCAGGTCGGCGAGCACCCGTTCGAGCTCACCGGGCGGGATCTTGCAGGCGCAACCGCCGCCCGCGGCGTACTGGGTGAGACGGAGCGGGCTGGTCACGTCGGTCATGGCACCCACGGTAACCCCGCCCAGGTGTGCCCTAGGGTGGCCGCGGAGGCGTACCTCGTCTGGTGATGGGCGCGGTCCTCAAAACCGTAGGGGCCCGGTATCCGGGTCCGGCGGGTTCGATTCCCGTCCGCCTCCGCCAGCTTGCCGAAACCTCGATCCCGCATAGGCTGCGGCCGTGTCCGACCCGCGGCGGGAGACGCCCCGCACCGACCACGTCCTGGCCGACCCCCGTCTGCGAGCGGCCACGGACCGGCTCGGCGAGCGGTTGGTCAAGTCCGCCGTCGCCGCCGCCCTCGCCGCGTGTCGGGCCGGGGAGGTCGACGCGGCCGACGTCGCGTCGTACGCCGTGGAGTCGCTGCCGCTCGCCGCGACCGCGCTGCGCCGGGTCGTCAACGCCACCGGCGTGGTCGTGCACACCAACCTGGGTCGCGCGCCGCTGTCGCCGGCCGCCGTCGAGGCGCTGGGGGTGGCGGCCGGCGCCACCGACGTCGAGCTCGATCTCGCCACCGGCCGCCGGGGGCGTCGGGGCCGCTCCGCGCTGGCGGCGCTGACCGAGGCGGTCCCGGCCGCGGGCGGCGTGCACGTCGTCAACAACGGGGCCGCCGCGCTGGCGCTGGTCACCCTCGCGCTGGCCGCCGGCCGCACGATCGTGGTCTCGCGCGGCGAGCTCGTCGAGATCGGTGACGGGTTCCGGATCCCCGAGCTGATCGAGTCCGTCGGCGGCGTGCTGCGCGAGGTGGGCACCACCAACCGGGTCCGGCTCGGCGACTACGCCGAGGCGATCGACGACGACACCGCATTCGTGCTCAAGGTCCATCCCAGCAACTTCCTGGTCTCGGGGTTCACCTCCTCGGTCGGGATCCGCGAGCTCGCCGGGCTCGGCGTGCCGGTGGTCGCCGACATCGGCTCGGGGCTGCTGCGGCCCCACCCGCGACTCCCCGACGAGCCGAGCGCGGCCGCCGCGCTGCGCGCGGGCGCCACGCTGGTCACGGCGTCGGGCGACAAGCTGCTCGGCGGGCCCCAGTGCGGGCTGATGCTCGGCGACGCAGCGCTGGTCGAGTCGCTGCGCCGCCACCCGTTCGCCCGCGCCGTCCGCGTCGACAAGCTCACCCTGGCCGCGCTGGAGGCCACGCTGACCGGGCCGCCGCCCCCGGTCGCGCAGGCGCTGTCGACCACCCCAGAAGGGCTGTTGGCCCGCGCCCAGCGGATCGCCGCCGCCCTCGCCCCCGAGGTGGATGCCTGCGCCGTCGAGTCCCGCGCCGCGGTCGGCGGGGGCGGCGCCCCGGAGGTCGAGCTGCCCAGCGCCGCGGTGGCCCTGGACGCGGACCTCGCCGGGCCGCTGCGCCACGGCGAGCTGCCGGTGGTGGGCCGGGTCGAGAAGGGCCGCCTGCTGCTGGACCTGATCGCCGTGGCGCCCGCCGACGACGCCGTACTCGTCGAGGCCGTGTTCCGCGCTCGCTCTTGACCGGTGCTGTCTTGATCGGTGCTGTCTTGACCGGTGCTGACACGCTGAGCCCGTGCACGTCATCGCAACCGCCGGCCACGTCGACCACGGCAAGTCGACGCTGGTCGAGGCGCTCACCGGCACCGACCCCGACCGGCTCGAGGAGGAGCGCCGGCGCGGGCTGTCCATCGAGCTCGGCTACTGCTGGACGACGCTGCCCGCGGTGGGCGACGTGGCGTTCGTCGACGTGCCGGGGCACGAGCGGTTCATCTCGACCATGCTGTCGGGGATCGGCCCGGTGCCCGCGGCGCTGCTCGTCGTCGCCGCCGACGACCCCTGGATGCCCCAGGCCGCCGAGCACCTCGCCGCGCTCGACGCCCTCGGCGTGCGCCACGGGGTCGTCGCCGTCACCCGCGGCGACCTCGCCGATCCGGCACCGATGTGTGCCCGGGCGGCCGCCGAGATCTCCGCTACGACGCTCGCCGGGTCACCCGTGGTCGCCGTCAGCGGGCGCACCGGGCAGGGTCTCGACGAGCTGCGCGCGGCGTTGGGCGAGATGCTGCGGGCGGTCCCCGCCAGCCGCCCCGAGGCCGACGTCCGCCTCTGGGTCGACCGGCGCTTCACGGTCAAGGGGGCCGGCACCGTGGTCACCGGCACCCTGCCCGCGGGCACGATCCGGCGAGGCGACGCGCTGGCGCACGCCGCCGGGACGCTGCGGGTGCGTGCGCTGCAGTCGCTGAGCGAGGCGGTCCCCGAGGCGAGCGGCGTCGCCCGGGTCGCGCTCAACCTCGCCGGCGAGCAGGTCGGCTCCCTCGAGCGCGGGTCGGCCCTGGTCACTCCCGGCGCGTGGCACGAGACCACCCAGCTCGACGTCCGCGTGAACGGGGACGCCGGCGACGTCCCGACCGAGCCGATGCTGCACGTCGGGGCCGCCGCGGTCGCGGTGCGCGGTCGCCCGCTCGGGGCCGGGCACCTGCGGATCACCCTCGACCGGCCGCTGCCGCTGCGGGTCGGTGACCGGGCGCTGCTGCGCGATCCCGGCAGTCGCCGGGTGTGGGGGGTGCTGGTCCTCGACCCGATGCCCCCCGCGCTGCGCCGCCGGGGCGCAGCTGCCGAGCGCGCCGAGGTCCTCGCCGCGCTGAGCGGCCAGCCGGACCCCGCCTCCGAGCTCGAGCGGCGCGGAGTGGTCCACGCCGACGTGCTGCGCCGGATCGGGGTCCCCACCCCCGAGCCGGGGTGGCTGATCAGCCCCGAGCGCGCCGATCAGGCAGCCGCCGAGGTGGCCCGGGCGGTGCGTGAGCACGACCTCGCCCACCCGCTGGACCCCGGCGTCGCGCTGACCGCGCTCGCCGAGCGGGTCGGGCTGCCCACCGCGGAGCTGGTGGCCGCCGTGGTCCGGGCGCCGCTGCGCGTGCTGCGCGGCCGGGTCGTCGCGCCCACCGCGGATGGCCCGCCCAGCGAGCTGGTGAGCGCCGTCGCGGCGCTGGAGGCCGAGCTCGCCGAGGCCCCCTTCGCGGCGCCGACCGCGGAGCGGCTGGCCGCCCTGGGCCTGGACACCAAGCGCGTCGCCGCGGCCGCGAGGGCCGGTCTGCTGCTACGGCTGGCACCGGGGATCGTGCTGCTTCCCGACGCCGCCGAGCGCGCGGCCGGGCACCTGGCACAGCTGCCGCAGCCGTTCACGACCAGCGAGGCCCGGGTCCGGTTGGGCACCAGCCGGCGGGTGGCGCTCCCCCTGCTCGAGCACCTCGACGCCCGCGGGCTGACCCGCCGGCTGCCGGACGACCGCCGCACGACGTCAGTCGGGGCTCACGCGCAGTAGTCGCACTCCCCGGTGGCCGGCAGCGCCATGTGGCAGTTGGGGCACAGCGGCACGGCCTTCTCGGCGATGCGCTGCTTGCGCAGCCGGTCACGCAGCGTGACGACCTGGGGCGTCAGCGTGGCGACGCCGCCGTGGTCGGGCATCTCGGCGCCGAAGTGGTGGTGGCAGGCGAGGCGCTCCTCGGCGGCGTGGTCGTCGTGGTTGTCGGGCGCCTGGCCGTGGATCTGCGAGAGCGCCTGGGCGTAGCCGTTCCCGACGCTGCCCGAGGCGTTCACGCACAGCGCCGAGAGGATCGGCTCGCCGCGCTCGGCGCAGTCCAGGGCGACCCGGGTGAGCACGTCGCCGATCCAGTAGTGCATCAGCTGTCCGGTGCGGATCCCGGTGCGCTCACGGACCAGCCCGCCGAGCTGCTTGTAGGTGACGATGGCGCCGTAGCGGCCGGCCGTCTCGATGAGCACGGCGCGCGCGGCCTCGGCCCACTCCTTGCGAGCGACGTCGATCCCGATCTCGGCGGCGTCACGCCAGGCACCGTTCGGGGGCTCGGCCAGGTCCTTGGAGGACGCGCTGGTCGAGAACACCTCGTAGCCGAGCTCGTGCAGCACCGTCGCGGCGCCCTCGCGCCCCTCGGGGAACTGCGCGGCCTTGGCCGGCGTACCGGTGGCGAAGCCGTAGGCGACCCCGACGATCGCCATCGCGTCGTAGGCCTTCGCGTTGTGCCACAGGAAGTACTCACGCGTCTTGCCGAAGCCGTGGCGGGACAGGAACCCGTCCTCACCGCGCTGGTCGTACTCGTCCATGGCACGTTCGACGTGCTCGCGAGTGAGGGAGGAGAAATTCAGCATGCCCTCAGATTAGAGTGCGCCGGCCCTCGACCGGGCATCCTGGCCGGTGCACGGCGGGACCATGGTCTCTACCTACCCCGGAGAACGGGCTCTTCAATGGGGCGCGATGAGTACCGCCGTGACCAGTGCCACGACCCGACCGCGAGGATCGCGCCGCATCGCCAGCCTCTTCCCCGAGCAGCACGGCGCCTGGGCCTTCCTCGTGCTGCCGCTGGTGCTGGGCGCCCTCGTCTCCCCCTGGACCCCGCTGCTGCTGGTGCTCGGGCTCGCCTGGGTCGCGGCGTACCCGATGTCGTGGGCGGCCTCGGGCCTGGTCCGGGCGCGCCGCTCCCAGCGGTTCCGCCGGCCCTTCGTCCTCTGGCTCGCGCTCGCCACGCCCCCGGCTCTGCTGCTGCTCCTCGCCCGGCCGTGGCTGGTCTGGGTCGGCGCCCTCTACCTCGTCGGCCTCGCGGTCAACCTGCACTACGCGAGTCGCAACCGGGAGCGCGCGCTGGGCAACGACCTGGTGCTGGTGGCCGAGTGCGCGCTGATGGTGCCGGTCGTGCGCGCCCTCGCCGTCGGCGAGCGGACCTGGCTGCCCCCGCTCGAGGAGCTGGCCACCGTCCGGCTCGCGGTGGTCACCGCACTGTGCGTGCTGGTCCTGCTCGGCTCCACGCTGCACGTGAAGTCCCTGATCCGCGAGCGTCGCGATCCTCGCTTCGCCCACGTCTCCCGGGCCTTCGCCGTGGCCTCGGTGCCGGTGGTCCTGGCGCTCGGCGCGCTCTGGGGGCTGCCGGCGGGGCTGTGGCTGGTGCCCGCGTTCGTCGTGCTGGCGGTCCGCTCGTTCGTCGTGGGCCGGCGCCCGATGCGTCCGGCCCGGATCGGGCTGATCGAGCTGGCCGGCTTCCTTCTCGTGGTCGCCGGCCTCGTCGTCGCCCGCTGGGTCTAGCCGGCGAGTCCGCGTCGGGTGGTCCGGCGACGGGCCATCGCGACCATGGCCGCACCGAGCACGAGCAGGCCGAGACCGGCGCCCGAGAGGGCCGCCAGGTTCGCGTCCGCGCCGGTGGCCGGCAGCTCGGGCGTGGAGCTCACCGGAGCGTCAGGCGTGGCCGGCGTGTCCGCGGTGGGCGTCGGGGGCTGCTCGACCGGGGGCTTCCCCGGCACGTTCACGACGGGGGTGCCGGGGTTGCCCTCTACCGGCTCGCAGTCCTCGGGCGTGCCCAGGTCGCCGGTGAAGACGGTGCGGGCGCCGGCGGCGATGACGTAACCGGGCTTCGCGAAGGCGGTGACCTCCCACTTCCCGGTGGCTCCGTCGCCGCGGGTCAGGACGTAGCGCACGCCCTCGGTGACCGCCATGCTCAGCGAGCCGGCCGTGTCGCAGTCGGCCTCGGCCTTCACCTGCGGCGCCACGGGCTTGACCTGCACGAGGCAGTCCAGCACCGACGAGCGCTCAGCCACGGTGAGCTTCCAGGTCGAGGTGCCGACCAGCCGGTGGCCGGGAGTCGCGGTGGCGGTGACCAGGTAGGTCCCGGGGCCGGCTCCGGCGGGCTGACGGGTGTAGCGGACCTTGTCGGTGTCGGCGGGCACCACGAGGGTCCCGTCGCTCTCGCAGGTCGCCGGGGTGACGCTCGGCGCTGCGGCCGTCACGTCCACGAGCACCGGGTCGCAGGCGGGGAAGGTGGTCACGCCGGCGCGGGCGGAGCCGGTGTTGGCGTTGGCCCAGCGCAGGCCGACCTCGAGGGTGAGCGGGGTCGTCGCGCTCACCGTCTCGGAGAACGTCCGCGCCTGGTCCGGCGCGAAGGTGGTCCCGACCGGGACGACGGCGCGGGAGCTGGAGCTCACCGTCGCGGTGTTGCTCGCGTCGGGGTCCTGCCAGTTGCGTACGGTCCAGGTGACGTCCCAGGTGCCCGGCGTGTCCCCACACACCACGGTTCCCATGACATTGACGTGGTGCGCCGAGGCCGGCCCGGCGAACAGCACCGATCCGAGCACGGCCAGACAGACGGACAGCGCCGTCGTCACGATTCTTCTCACTTGCATCCCCCACCCAATTGCGCCACGAAAGAGGTCCGTGGCCCGGCCGACGGTAAGCGCGAAGTCGGGCCGGCGAGGGCCAGAGGCAGCGATGTGTCCCGGACGTGGCAAAGACGTGTCCTGGGACCGGCAGATGTTCTCTCCCGTGCACTACGCCCGGCTCCCGTGCACTGCGCCCGGCTCCCGAGCCGGCCCGTTGGACGACCTGCACAGTGCGGGTGCGGGAGTTGGTGACCCGGGCCATGATGGGGCCGGCACCACGACCCAGGAGGCTTGCCGATGCAGCTGGAGCTGTCCGCCGAGGACGCCGCGTTCCGCGAGGAGATGCGCACCTTCTTCACCACCCAGGTCCCCCAGGAGATCCGCGACGCCGTCGCGCACCGCCGTGAGCTGACCCGGGAGCAGTTCGTCGAGACCCAGCGCATCCTCAACGCGCACGGCCTCGCCGTACCGCACTGGCCGGTCGAGTGGGGCGGGCGCGACTGGAGCGAGCTGCGCCGCCACATCTGGCACGAGGAGATGCAGCGGGCGTTCGTGCCCGCGCCGCTGGCCTTCAACGCCACCATGGTCGGCCCGGTGATCGCCGCGTTCGCCTCCCAGGAGCTCAAGGAGCGCTTCCTGCCCGGCACCGCCAATCTCGACATCTGGTGGTCGCAGGGGTTCTCCGAGCCCGACGCCGGCTCCGACCTCGCCTCGCTGCGCACCAGCGCGGTGCGCGACGGCGACGAGTACGTGGTCAACGGCCAGAAGACCTGGACCACGCTCGGGCAGTACGGCGACTGGATCTTCTGCCTGGTGCGCACCGACCCCGAGGCCAAGAAGCAGCGCGGCATCTCGTTCCTGCTCATCGACATGACCAGCCCCGGTCTGACGGTGCGCCCCATTGAGCTGATCGACGGCGGCCACGAGGTCAACGAGGTGTGGTTCGAGGACGTGCGGGTGCCCGCGGGGAACCTGGTCGGGGAGGAGAACCACGGCTGGGACTACGCCAAGTTCCTGCTCGGCAACGAGCGCGTCGGCGTCGCCCCGGTCGGGGCCAGCAAGCGGGTGCTGGCCCAGGCCAAGCAGTGGGCCGGTCCGCTGCTCACCGAGGACCCGCTGCTGGCCGCCCGGGTCGCCGAGCTCGAGAACGAGCTGCTGGCGCTCGAGCTGACCGCGCTGCGTGTGGTCGCCGACTCCGCCGACGGCAAGGCCCACCCCGCCTCGTCGGTGCTGAAGCTGAAGGGCACCGAGCTCCAGCAGGCGGTCAGCGAGCTGGTCGTCGACCTCGCCGGTCCGGCCTCGCTGGCCTCCGGCGCGGGCGACGACTCCGACCTGCCCGAGTGGGCCCGACGGTCCACACCGGTCTACCTGAACCTTCGCAAGGCGTCGATCTACGGCGGATCCAACGAGATCCAGCGACAGATCATCGCAAAGACGATCCTGGGACTCTGAGGGGCGACGAGATGGACTTCGAGTACGACGAGGAGCAGCTCGCACTGCGCGACGCGGTGCGCGGGCTGGTCACCAAGACGTACGCCGACTTCGAGGAGCGCCGCCGCACGGTCGCCCAGGAGCCCGGCTTCGACGAGGCGCTGTGGGCGCGGCTGGCCGAGATGGGGGTACTCGGGCTGCCCTTCGCCGAGGAGGACGGCGGGATGGGCGCCGGCCCCGTGGAGGTCGGCATCGTGGCGGGCGAGATCGGCCGGTGCCTGGCCCCCGAGCCGTTCCTGACGTCGGTCGTGCTGGCCGGCGGCGTGGTGGCCGCGGCCGGCAGCGCCGAGCAGCGCGGCGAGGTGCTGGGCGCGCTCGCCTCCGGGGAGCGTCTGCTGGCCTTCGCCCACGCCGAGCCGGGCAGCCGCTGGTCGGCCTCGGCCGTCGCGGTCACCGCCACCCAGACGGGGACCGGCTGGGTGCTCAGCGGCGTCAAGGAGCCGGTGCCGCACGGTGCCCGCGCCGATCAGCTGGTGGTGAGCGCGGCGCTGCCTGAGGGCGGCACCGGACTGTTCCTGCTCGACGCGGACGCCGACGCCGTGACCCGCACGGGCTACCGCACCCACGACGGCGGGCGGGCCGCACGGATCACCTTCGACGGCGCCGCGGCCACCGTCCTCGGCGAGGGCGGCGACCGCGGCGACGTGATCGCCCGCGCCCTCGACGCGGCGCGCATCGCGGCCTGCAACGAGGCGATCGGGGCGATGGAGTTCGCCCTGGCCGCCACCACCGACTACCTCAAGAGCCGCAAGCAGTTCGGCGTCACCCTCAACACCTTCCAGGCGTTGAACTTCCGGGCCGCGGACATGTACGTCTCCCTCGAGCTGGCCCGCAGCGTCGCGCTGTGGGCGTCGATGGTGCTGGTCTCCGGCAGCCCGCAGGAGGTGGCGGAGGCGGCGTCGCGGGCGGCGCTCCAGGTCAGCCGGGCCGGGCGGCACGTCGGCCAGGAGGCGATCCAGCTGCACGGCGGCATCGCGATGACCGCCGAGTACAGCGTGGGCAGCTACACCAGCCACCTGACCGCGCTCGACCACCTGCTGGGCGACGGCAACCACCACCTGGCCCGCCTGGCGGCCACGGTCGGCGAGCACCACGAGGTGGACCCGCTGGGCTGAGGTGGCGGCCTCACGGCCCGAACAGCTCGCGCACGTCGTCGGCGTCGATGCCCGTGGTCATCGCGGCGCCGCCGTCGAGCACCTGGCCAAACAGGGCCGCCTTGCGCTCCTTGAGCGCCATCACCTTCTCCTCGATGGTGTCGGTGGCGACCAGGCGGTAGACCATCACCGGCCGGTCCTGGCCGATCCGGTGCGCGCGGTCGACCGCCTGTGCCTCGGCGGCGGGGTTCCACCACGGGTCGAGCACGAACACGTAGTCGGCCTCGGTCAGGGTCAGCCCCACCCCACCGGCCTTGAGGCTGATCAGGAAGACCGGCGCGTCCCCGCCCTTGAAGTCGGCGATCACCCGGCCCCGGTCGCGGGTCCGGCCGTCGAGGTAGACGGTGTCGATCCCCTCGGCGTCGAGCCGGGCGCGCACCCGGCTCAGGAAGCTGGTGAACTGGCTGAAGACCAGTGCCCGGTGGCCCTCGGCGACCAGCTCGACGAGGTGCTCGACGAGCACGTCGAGCTTCGCGGAGCCGATCCCCTCGTGCGCCGGGTCGAGCAGCGCGGCGTCCAGGCTGAGCTGGCGCAGCCGGGTCAGCGAGCGGAAGATCGCGACCCGGTTGCGGTCGAAGTCCTCGACCAGGCCGAGCACCGCCTGGCGCTCGCGCTGCAGGTGGGTCTCGTAGACCTTGCGGTGCTTGGCGCCGAGCGTCACCTCCAGCACCTGCTCCTGCTTGGGTGGCAGGTCGGAGGCCACCAGCTCCTTGGTCCGGCGCAGCAGGAACGGGCGGATCCGTCGCTGGAAGCGCGTGAGCGCCGCCTGATCGCCCTGCTTCTCGACCGGCACCACGACGTGCTGGGTGAACTTCTTGGGCCACGGGTAGAGCCCCGGCGCGACGATCGAGAGCAGCGACCACAGCTCCATCAGCCGGTTCTCGAACGGCGTGCCGGTGAGGGCGAGGCGGAACGGCACGTCGAGACGGCGGACGGCCTGGTAGGTCTTGCCCTGGTGGTTCTTGACCTGATGGGCCTCGTCGAGCACCAGACCGCCCCAGCCCAGCGCGGCGTACTCCTCGGCCTCCAGGCGCAGCAGCGTGTAGGAGGTGACCACCACGTCGGCGCCGGCCACCACGTCGCCCAGCGCGACGCCGCGCTTGCGCCCCGAGGAGGTCACCGTGCGGACGTCGAGCTTCGGGGCGTGCCGGGCGGCCTCGTGCGCCCAGCCGGAGACCACGCTGGAAGGCGCGACGACCAGGAACGGACCGGCCCCGTTGCCGCGGGCGTGGCTGATCAGGGCCAGCGTCTGCAGGGTCTTGCCGAGTCCCATGTCGTCGGCCAGGATCCCGCCCAGGCCGGCCTGCCAGAGGAACGCCAGCCAGCGGAACCCGTCGAGCTGGTAGCCGCGCAGCTCGCTGACGATGCCCTCGGGCTCGACCTCGGGCAGACCGGTCAGGTCGCGCAGCGCCTGCGCCGAGCGCACCCAGCGCGCGGCCTGGGCATCCACGATCCCGAGGTCGGCCAGCTCGCCCCACAGCCCGAGGTCGTGGCGCCCGACCCGCACGCCCTCGCCGTCCTGGTCGACCAGCTCACCGGCCGCGCGGACCAGGTCGGCGAGCCGGGTGAGCTCGGGGTGCGCGGCCGACAGGTGCGTCCCGCTGGGCAGGAAGATCCGCTCCTGGCCCAGGGTCAGGGCGGCCAGCACGTCGGCGAGCGGGACCGACTCGCCGTCGATGGTGATGGCCACCGCCAGGTCGAGCCAGTCGGTGGGCCCCGCGTCGTCGGCGCCACCGCCGTCGTCGACCAGGTCGAAGCGGATGTCGAGGTCGCCCTGGGCCTCGCGGTGCTCGGGCTCGACGCCGTGCTCGACGACCTCGACGAGGGGCTCGGCGCGCAGCGCGGGCAGCACCGTGTCGACGAAGGCCAGCACCTCGACGTCGACCAGCTCGCGGCGCGCCAGCGGCTCCCCGTCGGCGCCGGCCAGCAGCTCGGCCACCGCCGGGGCCAGTCGCAGCCGGTCCAGGTGGGCGCGCTCGGCCCGCACCCGCCGTACGTCGCGCAGCCCGTCCTCGCTGTCGAGGGCGAAGACCCGGCGCTCGTCGCCGACCTGGTAGCGCCAGCCCCACTCCAGCGCGACGCGGAACGCGCCGTGCCAGGTCACGGCCACGGTGAGGACCGGCGGGTGCTCCTCGGGGACGGGCACCGACCCGTCGGAGGAGACCACCTCGAGGTGCCGACCCAGCCGCGGCAGGTAGTCGGTGGTGAAGCGCTCCCGCTCGCCGGGCGGCACCAGCACCGCCTCGCCGCCGCTCAGCAGGCGGCGCATCGGGTCGGGCAGGAACCTGTCGGTGGGGGCCAGCAGCAGCCGGTGCCCGCCGGGGCCGGGACCGAGCAGGGCGACCCCGTGACCCCCGACCGGCACCACCCGCTCGGCCGGCCACCAGGTCTCGCCCTGGCGTACGCCCACCTCGAGCCGCGTCTGGCCACCGGCGTCGACGACGTCGGCGAGCACCGCGACGGGCTCATCCAGCAGCTCCACGCTCGCGATCGTCCCCGCGCCGACGAAGACGATCCCCGCCTCCCGGGCCCGGCGCAGCAGCAGCCACAGGGCGGGACCGAAGTCGCCGAGCTCGGGCTGCGCGGCGGCGGAGTAGTAGTACGCGTCTCCGCGCGAGGCACGCGCCAGCTCCGCCAGCACCGCCATCTGGGCCCGGTCGCGGGTCGAGGAGTAGCCCGCCCGGCCGACGTCGGCCCAGCCGATGCCCGACTTGATCCACCGCTCCCGGGCGCCGCGCTGGACGGGTCGCATCCGGATCCCCGGGAGCTGGCCCGAGCGCGCCGCTCGCAGGTCGAACTGCAGGCCCAGCGGCTGGGCCGCCTCGGCGGCCCGCGAGCCGTCGAGCTCGTCGAGCACCGCCTCCAGCTGCACGCCCCAGCGCGGGACCGCGTGCAGGTGCCGGGGGCTCTCGGGACGCCCGCGCAGGGCGATGATCGCCGCCGCCGCGTGCTTGCAGTTGACCATCACCGGGCAGGTGCAGTCGCCGTGCGCGAGCACCCGGCCCCGCGAGCGGACGACGATCACCCCCACCTCGTAGACCATCGCGTGGCTTCCGGCCACCGTCGCGGAGACCACCAGCTCGTGGGGGGCCTCCTCGACCACCTCGACCCGGCGCACGCGCTCCTCGCGGGCGTAGGCGCGCGCCCGCTGCAGCGTGGCGCTGCCGAAGGTCACGTGGAGCGCCGCGTCGTCGAGCGGAGCCAGCAGAGGGTGCACGTGGCCGATTATTCACCGCCGGGGCAGGGCTCGGTCCCGGTCCTCCACAGGGCCCGGCGAGGTCGGGCGTGGCAGGCTCGGCGCATGCACATCGAGCGGGTCGGGTTCGCGCCGGTCAAGGGCACCGCGCACACGGCGTACGACGAGGTCGTGCTGGACGCGCACGGACCCGTGGGCGACCGCGCGCTGTGCCTGGTCGACCCCGACGCCGCCCGGGTGCTGCGCACCGTGCAGCACCCCTCGCTGATCGCGGTCACCGCCCGCTACGGCCAGGGGCACCTGGAGGTGGTGCTGCCCGGCGGCGAGTCCGCGAGCGGGGCACCGCGCCCCACCGGGGAGCGGTTGACCTGCGACTACTGGGGTCGCCCGGCCGAGCTGGAGCTCCTGGACGGGCCGCACGCCGCGCTGCTCGCGTCGTACCTCGGCGCACCGGTCCGTCTCGCCGCCGTCGCCCGCGGCCAGGTGGTCTACGGCGCGGCCGTCACGCTGGTCTCGAGCGCCTCGATGCGCGAGCTCTCCAGGCGGCTCGGACGCCCGGAGGTGGCCGCGCAGAGCGCCCGCTTCCGCGCCACCGCGCTCCTCGAGGGCCTGAGCGCGCACCAGGAGGACGACTGGCTCGGCAGGGAGGTCGCGCTCGGTGACGCCCGGGTGCGGGTGCGCCAGCGTGTCCCGCGCTGCGCCGTCGTCGACCTCGACCCGCGCACCGGGCGTCGCGACGCCGGCGTCCTCCGGGCGCTGGCCGACTACCGGCCGCGCTTCACGACCGGCGAGCTGTGCTTCGGCGTCGACGCCGAGGTGACGGTGCCGGGCACGATCCGGCCCGGGGACGCCGTCCGGGTGCTGGCTCAGCCCGGGGAGTGAAGACCCGCGTCGGTCAGCTGCCACACCCCGGGACGCCCGGTGACCATCAGACCCTGGCGGGCCAGCGACTGACGCGCCTTGCGGGCCGCGTAGCGCCAGCGCAGCTCGCCCTCGGGGGTGGTCTCCTCGTCCCCGGGGAGCAGCCGGCCCTCCAGCCGGGTCGCCAGCTCGCGCATCACGTCGTCGGTGTCGAGCTCTCCCCCGGCCCCCTGCAGGACCGCGACGATGTGCGGCTCCAGGGTCTCGACGGGGGTCCATCGGTGCTGGACGCGCTTGATCGGCGCACCCGGCGTCCGGCGCACGGTCGAGCGGCGGACCGGCTTCGCGGCGACGGGCGGCTCGACCACCGGCGTGGGTGGACGCCCGTGGGGGCACTGAGACCTCGGAAGGTCACACAGATCGCAGTAGTCCTCGGCTGACGCACTCATCGCGGACACTCTAGTCGGCCCCCACGGGCGCGGTTGCCCCCTGGGTGACGATCCGGCAGTGCCTCAGCGGACCCGGCCGAAGAAGACGCTGCTGGACCAGATCTTCGCCTTGTGCACCCGCGAGCCGGAGTTCGGCGAGTGCCAGATCTTGTTGTTCCCGGCGTAGATCGCGGCGTGGTAGACGTTGCCGCCGCTGTGGAAGAAGACCAGGTCGCCGCGGCGGGCGCTGGAGCGCTTGATCCGCTTGGCGGCCCGGGCCTGGGCGTCGGAGGTGCGCGGCAGCTGCTTGCCGGTGGCCTTGCGGTAGACGTACTGCGTCAGGCCGGAGCAGTCGAAGGCGTTGGGGCCGGTGGCGCCGTAGCGGTAGGGGTCGCCGGCCTGGTTGCGGGCGACCGCGACGACCCTCTCGCCGCGCTTCTTCAGGGCTTTGGCGCCGATCGCGTCGGCCGGGGCGGAGGCTCCGCCGGCGACGACGAGGGTGCCGGCCAGCATGAAGGCGACGACCAGGAGCAGGGCAAGGGAGCGGGCGCGCGACAGCACGCCGATACGGGCGTTGTTCACAGTGGTTCCTCGGCACCGCCTGCGGAAGGAGTCCTGTCGGATTCGGACGCCGTGCCCGGTCGAGCGCTGCTCGACTTCACCCCGAGCCCTCACGGTGGTCTCACCGCTCAGGCGTGCTGCTTGGGTCTCCCGCGCCCGTCTCTGCACTTCCTTGGGTCGTGTTCAACCTGGCGACGTGACGGGCCTCGGCGCGGTCCAGGCGGCTCCGGCGGAGTGCGGAGCATTTCGTCTGCGCGGGCGCGAGTAGCCCGGACAGAAAATCGATGGTGCCACCATCGGCCACCGAAGGGCAATCCTTGGGGGGTGGCGATGTGCACCACAACTTCGCCACAACTTCGCCACAGCCTCACACCAGCGTCGGCACGATCATCGGGGTGCCGGCCACCGGGTCCTCCACGATCAGGCAGGGCAGCCCGAAGACCTCCTCGACGAGCTCGGCCGAGAGCCGCGACGACTACCTGCACCAGGTCGTGTGGTCCCCGGACGGGATGCTCGCGGTCGCGCGCGGCGGGAGTCACCGCTTCCTGGGCCCGACGAGGCACTGTGGGTACGCCGCGGTGCGGTGTTCGCGGCCCGCGGCTGCGACCGCCAGACGGTCTACCGGGTGTGCCTGCGCGAGGTGCCGCCGGCGGTCCAGGAGGTCCCGGCCGGCACCCTGACCATGGACGGCGCCGCCGCCGGCGCGATCCGACGCCTCGGTGGCCCCGGCCTGTCGCAGCCCGAGTGGTCGCCGCCGCGCTGTCCACCGACCCGGCCGACGAGACCAGCCTGGAGGCGTGGGCGACCCGCCTGCACACCAGCGTGAAGAGCCTGCAGCGCGACTTCATCCGGGAGTACGCACTCTCCTTCACCGCGTGGCGCACCCGGCTGCGGCTGCAGGCCTCGCTGGCCCTGCTCGGCCTGCACCCGGTGACCGAGACCGCCCACCGGGTGGGCTACTCCAGCGCGTCCGCGTTCGTGGCGGCGTTCACCAAGGAGTACGGCGAGACGCCCGGCCAGCGCGCGGCCCGGATGCGTCGCGGCCTCTGAGCCCCGGGCAGCCCTAGGCGCCGAGGACCCAGTCGATCTCGAGGCTGGTGGGGCGGTGGTGGATGCGGACGTCGAGTCCGTGGGCGGCGCTGGTGGGGGGCACTGGTGGTGGCGGGGCCTTGGAGTGGTGGGTGTGGCCGGTGGGGGTGGTGACCTCGACGGCGTGGCGGGTGTGGCGCTCGCTGGTGGTGCGGTGGCGCCAGCCGGGGGCCTCTTTGGCGTAGTTGCAGGCCGCGCACAGTCCCTGGCCCTGGTCCAGGGTGGTGGCCCCGCCGCGGGAGCGGGGGGTGACGTGGTCGCCGTGCCGCACGGGCGCGTCGCAGTACGGCGTGCGGCAGGTCTCGCCGTCGCGGGCGAACAGCAGCCGGCGCAGGCCGCCGGTGAACAGCTGGGCGCGGGAGTCCATCGCGACCAGCGCCCCGTCGGCGGGGTTGGTGTAGAGCCGTCGGATCGCGATCTCGGCGTCGGGGTCGCCCAGCAGGGTGGCGACCACCTTGGCGGGCACGGGGCCGTAGCCGACCAGGTGCGGCGGCGTGGTGTGGTCGGGGTCGAGCAGCATCTCGGCGTTCATCACCAACTGGATCTCGATGCGCCGCCCACGCGCGGTGGCGGGCTGGTCGAGGCGGGTGAGGAACTCGTCGGCGACGATCTGGTCGCGGGTGCGGGTGTCCCCGCACGCCTTGAGGTGGTCGGCATGCTCGGCCAGGGCCTGCATCGCCACGATCGCGTCCCAGGCCGGCACGTCGGCGCTGATGCGGACCATGCCGTCGCCCAGTCCGCGGTGGGTGACGCGGCGCCGGGACCGGGCGCGGGTGGCGCGCTGGGCGGCGCCCTCGGCGTCGAGGGCGTAGGCCAGGCGGCGGGTGGCCAGGGTGAGCTCGCGGTTACCCATCTAGCTCAGCTGCGGTGCGAGTGTGGCGTCCACGCAAGCCCGGTCCTCGCGCGACAGGTCGGCGCTCTCGCGGGCCAGGATCTGCGCGCGGTGCTCGTTGAGGTCGCCGCGGGCCAGCGCGGCCAGGGCGTGGGGCAGGTCCTCGACCAGCGCCACCGCGAGCGTGACGTGCTCACGGCCCGCGTGCGGGGACTCCCGGCGTGCCAGCGCGACCTCGTGGGCGACACCGCGCCCGCACCGCTGGGCCGGGACGCCGCGGGCGGTGTCCTCGGCGCGGCGCCGTGCCGCGAGATCCGCGGTCAGCCGGGCCTTGGCCGCGGCCGCCGCGGAGGTGAGCCGCTCCAACCCGGCCAGCTCGTCGACCAGTCCGGCATCGCTGAGGCCCGCGGGCTCGACCGCCGCGAGGACCTCGACCCAGAACTCACCCGGGCGCTCGGGCGTCTCGGGCACGGGTGCATCGGCAGCGTCGTCGCTGCCGTTCAGCCCATAACCCGAGAGTTCAAACATAAAATCGATTGTAGTCAAGAGAGGTCCCCCCGGTAACCCCCGCGGACCAATCTGTGGAGAACTTCTCGAACGGCATCTGCCCAGGTCACACGGCCTGTGGCCGCTCAGGCCGCGGCCTGCAGCCGGGCCGCCAGCCGATGGCACGCGGACGCCGCCGGCTCGGCCAGTCGCCCCGCCAGCGCGGCCACCATCTCGGCGTCCTCGGGGCCCAGCAGCCCGGCGATCGCGTCGAGCCGCCCGGGCCGGAGCAGGACCGCGGCGCAGTAGGGCCAGATGTCGACGTCGCCCGGCACGCTCTCGACCTCGCCGTGCTCGACGATCTCCAGCGCCTCGAGCACCAGGTCGAGGCCCCCACCCATCGCGTCCAGGACGTCGACGCGCACGTCCGAGGCGAAGCCGCACCCGGGCGCGAGGTACGTGTCCGGCCTGTCCTCGGCCTGGCGCAGCAGCTGCAGCCAGTCCCCCGGGGACGCCGCCACCGCACCGGCGAGCTCGGGCGACACGAGCAGCGGCACGCCCTCGAAGATCGTGTCGTCACCGGCCGGGACCAGTCGTCCGAGCACGGTCTCCCCCGGGAGCACGAGCGCTGCCGCACCGGTGTCGAGCGTGGTGACGGTGTCGTGGGTGGCGAGGTCCTCCCAGCTGAGGCTGCCCCGGTCGGCTCCCTGGAGCCGGTAGCCGCCCATGGCGGCACGCAGCCACAGGACCATGTCCTCCCCGGCGCGCCGCAGCTCCCGGGAGGCGACCCGGTGCACGAAGTCCGCCAGGCCCCCGAGCTCGTAGAGGTGCAGCTGGCGGTAGACCCAGTCGTGGTCCATCACCTGGCTGATCCTGTCCACCCGGTCGGCCCCCGGTGGGTCCGCGGAGTCCTCAAGCAGGTCGAGCGCCAGGTCGAGGGCCGCGCTGCACCGCTCGCGGCTCGTCGCGTCCGCGTGCTGCAGGGCCTGCGCCAGCATCCAGCGCGAGGTCACCCAGGCCGGCCGAGCCGGGCCGAGCTCGACGAGCTGCTCGAGCGCGAGCACCCGCCACGGGCGCCAGAACGGCCTGCCATCGGGACCGACGGGGTGGGCCCGCATCAGCTGACAGGCGAAGGCCGCGTCGCCGGCCACCTCGGCCCGGTCCGCGGCGACCAGGATCCGCCAGAGCTTCGCCAGAGGGTCATCCGCCGGGAAGGGAGTGTCCGATGCGGGGCGGGCGCGGCGCCGGGGAGGTCGTGATCTCGACATGCCCCCAGCAAAGACCCGCCCCGGTGTTGCCACCAGAGCCAGTTTCGAACCTGTGGAGAACTCGCCCTCAGCCGCGCGGCACCGCGGCGTGGTCCAGCGCGCAAAGCCGCTGGAAGGCCACCGCCACCGCCATCAGCACCGCCGGCACCAGGGTGAACCCGATCAGCAGGGCGTCGAGCGCCCCGTCGCTCTGAGCCACGCTGTCGCCGTCGACCGCCGAGACGAAGCCGCCGATGGCCAGCACGGCGGAGTAGACGTAGGGCCCGATCGCGGTGCCGACCGCCTCGGTCGCGGTCCACACGCCGGTATAGGCGCCGGCGCGCGACGTGCCGCGCTCCTCCGCGGCGGCGACCGCGTCGGGGACCATCGAGAAGGCGAGCAGCTGCAGTCCGGCGAAGGAGATGCCGAGCAGACCACGATCGCGACGGTCGCCGGGACGCCGAGCCCCTCCCCGAACAGCAGCAGCACGCTGCCGAGGATGAAGAGCACCTGGGCCAGGAGCAGGCCGCGCTGCTTGCCGAGCACCCGCGAGGCCGACATCCAGACCGGTCCGGCGACCACGGCGGGGCCGAGGAAGGCGCCCATCAGGACGGCGGTGAGACCGCTGTCGGCGAGGACGTACTCGGCGTAGAACGGGACCGCCGCCAGCACGAGGTGGGTGGTGGTGCCGGTGAACAGGTAGGACAGCGCGAGCAGCCGGAAGTCCCGGTCCCTCCAGGCGAGCACCAGGTCGGCGCGCGTGGAGTGGGCCCGCTCGTCGGGCATCCGGAAGCCGCAGGTCTCGGTGAGCCGGCGCACGCCCCGGATGGCCACCAGGCCGCTGAGCACCATCAGGGCGCCGAGCAGCAGCGCCATCCGGGCATAGCTGCCGCGCTCGCCGTCCTCGACCAGCGCCGGTGCCAGCACGCCGGCGAGCAGCAGGCCGACGGTCAGCAGCAGCATCCGGACCATGAACACGCGGGTGCGCTCGTGGTAGCCGACGCGCAGGTCCGACGGGGTGGTCAGGTAGGGCACCTGGAAGCAGGCGAAGAGCAGGTTGCCGACGATGTAGAAGCCGCCCACCCACAGTGCCGCCCAGCCGCCCGAGACGCCGTCGGGCACCGTGAACATCGCGGCCATCGCCAGGGCGAGGAACAGGCCGACGCGCAGCATCTGGCGCCGGTGGCCGACGCGGCGTGCCCCGCGGTCCGACCAGGTGCCCAGCACCGGGTGCACCACGGCGTCGATCACCTTGGGCACCAGCAGCGTGAGCCCGGCCAGCAGCGGCGACACGCCCAGGGTGTGGGTCAGGAAGTAGAGCAGCAGCAGCCCGGGCACGGTGACCCACACGCCCATCCCCAGTGAGCCGGAGCCGTAGGCCAGCAGGTGCGGGGTCCGGGCGCGGTTGTCGTGGCTCTCGCCGGTGACAGCGACCGGCTCGTGGGCGGTGCTCATCTGCGGGCCCCGTCCCGCTCGGTGTGCCGGGAGACCGCGCGGGCGGCCAACTCGGCGCCGGCGAAGGCGCCGGAGCCGATCCGGGCGGCGAAGGTGCGCGCGACGATCCGGTCGGTGAGCGCCGGCAGGTGGCGGGCCAGGAAGAACTCGACCGCACCGCGCCGGGTGGTGGGCAGGTCGCGGCGGGGCCGGCGCGACAGCGCGGCGTGCAGCACCGCGTCGACGACGCCCTCGAGCGGCTCGTAGCTGCTCATCCCCTCCAGCGACAGCCCGGCCGACGCGGTGGAGTCGTGGATCGGGCTGCGCACCGCAGAGGGGTAGACGCAGGTCACGCCCACGTGGGTGCCGAGCTCGAGGCGCAGCGCGTCGGCGTAGGCCACCAGCGCGCGCTTCGAGGCGCCGTACGCCGCGGCGAGCGGCAGCTGCATGACCGCCATCCGCGAGGTCAGCATCACCACCCGCCCGCGCGAGGCCACCAGCGCCTCGACGCAGGCGGCGCTGACCCGCCAGGTGCCGAGCAGGTTGATGTCGAGCTGGCGACGTACCTCGGCGCCGGGGGCGAGCTCGGCGGGCGCCGGCCCGCCGATGCCGGCGTTGTTGATCAGGATGTCGAGGCCGCCCAGCGTGGCGATGGCCTCGGCGACCGCGACGGGCACCGCGTCGTCATCGGTGAGGTCGCAGGCCAGCACCCGGACCGGGTCGTCGGGGCGAGGCGCGACGTCGAGGCCGACGACCTCGGCCCCCAGGGCGCTCAGCTCGGCGCAGATCGCGCGCCCGAAGGTCCCGGACGCGCCGGTGACCAGGACCCGCAGGCCGGTGGCGTCTCGGCGGCTCATGCGGGCACCTTCCCGTCCGCGAATCCGGGGGCGCCCTCGGCGAGGCGGCGCCGGCCGGCCTCGATCTCGCGCGGGATCCGGGCGACGTACTCGTCGAAGTCGATGCGCATCGCCGGGCGCTTGTCGCCCCAGCGCCCGCGGGCCGCGGCCAGGGCCCGCTCGGCCGCGCGGCGCCGGGCGGCCGGATCGGGCAGGGCGTAGTCGCCGCCGACGTGGGCGGCGAAGAGCTTGGCCTGCGCCTCGACGACGGGCAGCGCGGCTCCGGTGGACTGCATCAGCCCGACGAAGCCGAGGGTCGGCTCGTCGAGGTGGAAGACACGCTCGTGCAGCAGCAGCGACTCCGGGTCCTCGCCGAGCCACTGCGCGGACAGGAAGGGGATCGTGACGCGGTAGCCGGTGGCCCAGACGATCACGTCGACCTCGTCGCTGCTCCCGTCGGTGAACACCACCCGGGAGCCGTCGAGGCGCTCGATGCCGGGGCGGGCCACGACCTCGCCGTGGGTGAGCCGGTGCAGGATCGTGTCGCTGATCGTCGGGTGGTTCTGGAAGAGCCCGCCGGCCGGCGCCGGCAGGCCGTAGCGCTGCGGGGTGCCGACGGCCAGGCGCAGCATGGTCTGCGCGACGACCTGGCGCACCCGCCAGGGCAGGGCGGACAGCGCGGCTCCGGTGGCGTCCGAGGGGCGACCGAAGAGGTACTTGGGCACGATGTGGACGCCGTGCCGGGCCGAGAGCAGCACCGGTCCGCTGCCGACGTGCGAGGCGTCGACGGCGATGTCCATCGCGGAGTTGCCCATCCCGACGACGAGCACCCGCTTGTCGGCGAACACGTCGGCCTCGCGGTAGTCGTGGGCGTGCAGCTGGGCGCCGGCGAAGGTGCCCGGGTACGACGGCGAGGGCCAGCGCGGGTCCCAGTTGTGGCCGTTGGCGACGACGACCGCGTCGAAGCGCTCGGTCCGCGCGCCGTCCACCGCGACCTGCCAGCCGCCGTCCTCGCGGCTGACGGAGGTCACCGTGGTGTGGAAGCGGATGCGCTCGAGCACGCCGAAGGTGCGGGCGTAGTCGGCGAGGTAGCCGGCGACGAGGTCCGCGGAGGGGTAGTCGCTCCACTGCGCCGGCATCGGGAGGTCGGCGAACTCGGTGCGGCCCCGGCTGGTGTTCAGGTGCAGCGAGGCGTACGCCGGCGAGAGGCCGCTGCTGTTGTCGCGGACCCAGAGCCCGCCCGGCCGGTCGCCCTTCTCGTAGGCCACCACGTCGGCGCCGACGTCGAGCAGGGCCTTCGTGGCGGCCAGGCCGGCGGCTCCGGCACCGATCACCGCCACGCGCGCGGGCGAGGGCATGCGTCCTCCTTGGGGGATGGCGCCGGGTGGGGCGAGAGCTGTCCGTGGACACGGGGCTGTCCGGCCGCACAACCGTAGAGGCCCGTCGCGGCACTGAACATGGCCCGAGGCACCGCCTGGGGGCGTCGCATTGTGGCGCGCCACAACCGGCGGCTGTCACGATGTCGCCATGCACCCCACCTCGTCCGCGGACTGGTCCGGCGTCGTCGACCTGATCGAGCAGGTCCTTGTCGAGGACGACCTGATGACGTCGGTGGTGGCCGGGGTGCGCACGGCCGTGCAGGATGTGTCGTCGCTGCCGTCGGCCGACATCGCCGGGCACACTCGGGCGCTGCTCACCGCCGCTACCCGAGCGCTCGCCGGGCGCCGCGGCCCCACCGAGGCCGAGCTCGCCTTCGTCGAGGAGCTCGCGGTGACCCGGGCCGGCCAGGGCATCCCGATCGAGGGGGTCCTGGGCGCGATCCACGTCGCGGAGCGGGCGATCTGGGCGCGCGCCCGGGAGCTCGCCCAGGCGCGCGGCCTGGATCCGGTGCGGCTGCTCGATGCCCGCGAGCTGTACGACGACTGGGCCGAGGCCGTGCGCGGACGGCTGATCCGGGCCCACCGGGAGGCGCGCGACGCCCGGGACCGCAGCGACCGCGACCCGGGCGGCTGGGGCGGGCCGCAGCGCACCCGGGACGCCGAGCTGCTGCGCCGGCTGTTGGAGGGCGGGTCGGCCGCGGCGCTGGCCGCGGCCGAGGCGGGCCTGCCCACCGGCGGGGCGCTGTGGGTGCTGGTGGCCCGGGGCAGCGACCAGGCGGCCACCGCGGCGCTCGAGCGGCTGGCCCGCGAGCACTCCCCCGCCTGCGCGGCCCGGGTCGGCGACGTGGTCGTCGCTGTGGTGGCCCGTCGTCCGGCCGGGCGCGCCGCCGAGACGAGCGTGGTCGGGCTGGCCGGCCCGGTCGAGCCCGAGGAGGTGGGCGCGGGGCACCGGTTCGCCACCGCGGCGGTGGCCGCCGCCGAGGCCATCGGACGGCGCGGGCTGGTGCACGTGGCCGAGGTGGCGAGCGTCGCCGCCGTGCTCGCGCGGCGCGACCTGGCGACCGGTCTCGTCGCGCGTCACCGCGACGCCCGTGCCCGGCTCGGCGAGCACGTCGTACCGGTGGCGCGGGCGGTGCGTAGCTGGCTGGAGTGCGACCGGGACACGGCCCGAGCCGCCGGCGAGCTGTTCGTGCATGCCAACACCGTGCGCAACCGGGTGCAGCGCTTCACCCAGGTCACCGGTCTCGACCCGCTCGACACCTTCGCCGCCGTGGACGCCTGGTGGCTGTGCCACGAGTGGCTGGCGGAGACGGGCTGAGCGACCTCAGCCGCTCAGCGCCGCTCCCGCGACGAGGCCGATCCCGCCGACCAGGGAGACCACGAGCACACCGGCGCGCGCGGCCGCCGGCGCGATCCGGGCGGTGAGCCAGAGTCCCCCGACTGTGCCGGCGGCCAGGGCCGCCAGCTCCCCCGGGCCGGGCAGGCGCAGACCCAGCAGCAGGGCCGTGACGGCGTTCTGGACGACGAAGAAGGCATGCAGGTTGGCGCGCAGCACGCGGGGCTCCCAGTCGGTGTTCGCCGCGTAGAGCCCGATCGGGGGCCCGCCGACACCGCCGACGACGTTCAGTAGCGCACTGGTCGCGCCGGTGAGGACGACGGCCTGCGGGGTGCGGAACCACAGCGACCGCAGGCCGCCGGCCAATAGCAGCACGGCCGCGATGACCCCGACCCCGCCAGTGAGGGCCAGCCACCGGGTGTCGGCCCCGGCCACGGCCCAGGCCACCAGCGGCGTGCACAGCAGGGTGGGGACCAGCAGCCGCAGCACGGCGCCGGGCTGCACCTGGCGCACCTCGCGCGCCAGCGGGATCGCCGAGGCCAGCGTGGCGAGGCCCAGCGTGGCGGCGACGCCCTCGCGGGGGCCCAGGGCGAGCACCAGGACGGGCGCGGCCACCAGCGAGAAGCCCATGCCGGTGGCTGCCTGGGCGAGCGCGCCGGTGAGGACGCCGAGCAGGACCACGCCGAGGAGGAGCTCCTCGCTCACCGCGGGGAACGAGGCACAGGCGAAGTCGTCACGCCCGGAGTGTGCCCGCTCGCCACCCCCGAGCGGGTGGGCAGTCTCGGTGAGTGCGGCAACGCGGACCGCCGTCCTCGGGGTCCCGGCCGGTATGCTCGGGCCTCCCCTTCCCCCGCAGAGGTGTGTGACATGACGGCGAGCCGCTCGGCTCGCGAGCGGAAGGCCGCCGCCCAGGCCGGCCCCCTCGCGAGAGTGAAGATCGACCTCGACGCGCAGCAGCAGTTCGTCTACAAGATCAGCTGCTCGCAGTGCGTCGCGAAGGGCGAGCGCAAGTGGTCGGCGTACCGGCCCGGCGCCGACAACGGGTTCATGGCCGCGATGGACCGCTGGATCTTCCATCTCGCCGAGAAGCACCCGGGCGCCGAGGCGCCGTGCCTGGAGTTCCTGCCCGAGGCCCAGCGCCGGCTGCAGGAGCGCCGCGAGGGCCACGAGCCTTCTGATTGACGAGCGTGCGATCGGTGGGGGCCGGCCTCAGGCGGGTCGGGGCACCGCCGCGAGCGTGGCCTGCCCGAGCCAGCCGGGCACCTCACGGGCGCAGGGGCCGGTGATCTCGACCAGCCCAGCTCGCAGCGCCCGGCCCCAGGTGCGGTCGCCGAGCCAGATCTCGGTGAGCGTGCGCAGGCCGGTGGCGACGCGTGCGGCCACCTCGTGGCCGGGGTCGACGTCGCACACGTCGGCCTCGCCGGCGTTGACGCACAGCCACCACCGGGCGGCGAGGACGTCGTGGAACGCGAACGAGACCACCGTGCGCCCGGGCGGCCAGAGCGCGACCGGCACCGTGCGGCGCAGGTCCCACATCAGCAGGTGCGGGTCGAGGTCCTCCTCGCCCAGTCGGCCGATCCAGCGCACCCCCCAGGCGCCGAGCTGCTCGACGACGGGGCGCAGCTCCTCGCCGGCGGGGGTCAGCAGGTAGCCGCTGCGCCCGTGCCGCACCTCGCGGCGTACGACGCCGGCGCGCTCGAGGGTGCGCAGACGCTTGGACAGCAGGGCCGGCGACATCTTCGGGTTCCCCCGGCGCAGGTCGTTGAAGTGGGTGCTCCCGGCGAGCAGCTCGCGTACGACGAGCAGCGTCCACCGCTCGTCGAGCAGCTCCATGGCCTTCGCCACCGGGCAGAACTGGCCGTAGGACGACATGGCTCCTCCTGGATGCGGATCTTCCAGTAGAGCGCGTCCCAGACCCGCCGCACCAGTGCCCGGCGCGAACTGGGTGGTACAGATCCGGCACTGGCCCTCAGCTGCCCGGCGGGGCCAGTCTCGAGGGAAGACTCGACCTTCGGGAGGAACCATGACCGACCAGAGCACCGCCGCACCCGACATCAAGGCCAAGCACCGCGCCATGTGGGCACTGGGCGACTACCCCTCGGTGGCCACCGACGTGATCCCCACCCTGGGACCGCGCCTGGTGCAGGCGTGCGGGGTCCGTCCGGGCCAACGCGTCCTCGACGTGGCCGCCGGGTCCGGCAACGCCGCCATCCCCGCGGCCGAGGCGGGCGCCGACGTGGTCGCCTCGGACCTGACCCCGGAGCTGCTGGCGGCGGGGCGCCGCGACGCCGAGTCCCGCGGAGTCCAGCTCGACTGGCACGAGGGCGACGCCGAGGCCCTGCCCTATGAGGACGCCTCGTTCGACACCGTGATGTCGTGCGTGGGCGCGATGTTCGCGCCGTTCCACCAGGTGGCCGCCGATGAGCTGGCCCGGGTGTGTCGCCCCGGCGGCACCATCGGGCTGCTCAGCTGGACGCCGGCCGGGTTCATCGGGCAGATGTTCGCGACGATGAAGCCGTACGCCCCGCCGCCGCCGGCCGGCGCGCAGCCGCCCCCGCTGTGGGGCGACGAGCAGCACGTCCGCTCGCTGTTCGGCGAGCGGGTCGGCGACGTCGAGGCGAGCACCGAGAGCCTGCGCGTCGACCGGTTCGCCGACGGCGCGCAGTTCCGCGACTTCTTCAAGGCCACCTACGGCCCCACCATCGCGGTCTACCGCGCCATCGCCGAGGACCCGGAGAAGGTGGAGGCACTGGATCGCGAGCTGGCCGAGCTCATGCAGCGCCACGACCTGGGCGAGGGCGCCATGGACTGGGAGTACCTGCTGCTCACCGGGCGCCGCCAGTGACGCTCCCACCGCGGGTGGCGGTGTTCTGAGCCGGTTGGGGTTAGCGTGGAGAGATCTCTGCGCGTCCCCAAGGCCGGTCTCGGTCCGTCTGCGTCGTTCTCGGAACTCCCCACGGTTGGAGTCAGACAGATGGCAACCACCCCCAACGACCGACTCGAGCGCAAGGTGATCGTCACCGGCCTGGTCGTCGTCTCCGGCATGATCATGGCGGTCCTCGACAGCACGATCGTGAACGTCGCGCTCGACACACTGAGCTCCGACCTCGACGCGTCGCTGGCCAAGACCCAGTGGGTCGTCACCGGCTACCTGCTCGCCGTCGCCATCGTCATCCCGATCACCGGCTGGGCCATGGACCGCTTCGGATCGAAGCGGATCTGGATCACCGCGGTGACCATGTTCATGCTCGGCTCCGCCCTGTGCGCGACCGCCTGGAACATGGAGAGCCTGATCGGCTTCCGGATCCTCCAGGGCCTCGGCGGCGGCATGCTGACGCCGGCCGGACAGGCGATGATCGCCACGGCCGCCGGGTCCGACCGGATGGGGCGGGCCATGTCCATCCTCGGCGTGCCGATGCTGCTGGGACCGGTGTTCGGGCCGGTGCTGGGCGGCCTGCTGGTGGAGTACACGACCTGGCACTGGATCTTCGTGGTCAACGTGCCGGTCGGCATCATCGCGATCGCCCTGGCGCTCTGGAAGCTGCCCTCCGGCGGCGCTGCCGAGGCGCCCGGACGACTGGACGTGCTCGGCCTGGTCCTGCTCTCGGGCGGCCTCGCCATGCTGCTCTACGGCCTGTCCGAGGCCAGCTCCCGCGGCGGGTTCGCGGAGCGGGGGGTCCTGGGCTGGCTCATCGCCGGCGGCGTCGGCATGGCGCTCTACGTCGCGCACAGCCTCCACCGCGGGGCGGACTCCCTCATCGACGTCCGCCTGCTGGGCAACCGCGTCTTCGCCAGCAGCACGGCAGCGGTGTTCCTGGTGGCGGTCGCCATGTTCGGCGGGATGATCCTGCTGCCGCTGTACTACCAGACCGTCCGCGGCGAGGGCGCGCTCGGCGCCGGCCTGCTGCTCGCCCCGCAGGGCCTCGGCGCGATCGTGGCGGTGCTCCTCACCGGTCGCCTCACGGACCGGATCGGGGCCGGGTACGTCGTCCCGGTCGGCGTGGTGCTCGCCCTCGCCGGCACCTACCCGTTCACCCAGGTCGGCGTCGACACCTCCTACACGTGGCTCTCGGTCGCCCTCTTCGTGCGCGGCATCGGCATCGGCTCGGTGATGATGCCGACCATCTCCTCGGCGTACAGCACGCTCAGCAAGGCCCAGGCGACGAAGGGAGCCCCCACGCTGTCCGCCATCCAGCAGGTCGGCGCGTCCTTCGGCAGCGCCATCCTGGTCACCGTCCTGACCCACCACCTCACCGGCCAGCTCACCTCGCGGGGCCTCGACTCCGCCAGTAAGGGCAGTGGTGGCGGCGCCACCGAGCTGCACTCCATCCCGAGCCGGGAGATGCCGATCGTCGGGCCGCTGATGGCCGACTCCTACGGGTACGCCTTCTGGGTGGCCTTCGGCCTGACGGTGCTCATCATCCTCCCTGCGCTGCTGTTGCCACGGCACCTGCACGGCAAGGAGGCTCCTCCCGCAGGTCGCCGACGGAAAGTGGAATCCTAGGAAGTCCCACCACCACGCACGAGGGCTGCCACCCCGGTCGGGATGGCAGCCCTCGTGCGTGTCTGTGTGTCTCGGGTCAGCTGCAGCCGCTGGTGCTGCCGCAGCCCTCGCACACGTAGCAGGAGCCGGCCGGGCGCATCTTGGTCCCGCAGGTGAAGCACAGCGGGCTGTCGATGGCGGTGCCGGTGATCTTCTCCATCAGCTCGGTGGAGGTGTGCGCCTCCTGGGCGGGCTGCGCCGGGATCTCGCGCTGCTCGCCGCCGTGGGTGTCCTTGGTCTCGACGGGCACCTCGGGCAGGCCGGTGGCGGGCTCGTCGACGAGCTCGGCGGCGGAGCCGGTCTCCACGATCGGCTCGTAGGAGCCGGTCTCGAGGTGGCGCTGACGCTCCTCGGCGGAGTAGATGCCGAGCGCGGAGCGGTCCTCGAAGGTCATGTAGTCCAGCGCCAGGCGACGGAAGATGTAGTCCATGATCGACTGCGCCATCCGCACGTCCGGGTCGTCGGTCAGACCGGCCGGCTCGAAGCGCAGGTTGGTGAACTTCGAGACGTAGGTCTCCAGCGGCACGCCGTACTGCAGGCCGATGCTGACCGCGATCGAGAACGCGTCCATCACGCCGGCCAGGGTCGAGCCCTGCTTGCCGAGCTTGAGGAAGACCTCGCCGAGCTCGCCGTCGTCGTGGGCACCCGAGGTCATGTAGCCCTCGGCGCCGCCGACGGTGAACGACGTGGTGCGCGAGGCGCGCGACTTCGGCAGGCGCTTGCGGGTCGGCGCGTAGACGACCTTCTCCACGACCTTGGTCTCCACGACCGCGGACTTGTTGGAGTCCTCGCCCTTGTTGTCGCCCTTGCCGCCCGACAGCGGCTGGCCGACCTTGGCGTTGTCGCGGTAGATCGCGGTCGCCTTCAGCCCCAGCTTCCAGGACTGCAGGTAGATGTCCTCGACCTCCTCGACGGTGGCCGACTCGGGCAGGTTCACGGTCTTGGAGATGGCCCCGGAGAGGAACGGCTGGCAGGCCGCCATCATCCGGACGTGGCCCATCGGCTTGAGGGCGCGGGCGCCCATCGCGCAGTCGAAGACCTCGTAGTGCTCGGCCTTGAGGCTCGGCGCGTCGACGACGTGACCGTGCTCGGCGATGTAGGCGACGATTGCCTCGACCTGCTCGGGCTGGTAGCCCATCTTGCGCAGCGCCCGCGGCACCGTCTGGTTGACGATCTGCATCGAGCCGCCACCGACGAGCTTCTTGAACTTCACCAGCGAGAAGTCCGGCTCGATGCCGGTGGTGTCGCAGTCCATCATGAAGCCGATGGTGCCGGTCGGCGCGAGCACCGAGGCCTGCGCGTTGCGGAAGCCGAGCTTCTCGCCCGACTTGATGACCGCGTCCCAGGCCTTCGTCGCCAGCTTGTGCACCTGCTCGTCGGCGAGGTGCAGCGGACGCAGCGTGTCGTTGGCGGCCTGGTGCTTGCGCATCACGCGCTTGTGGGCCTCGGCGTTGCGGGCGTAGCCGTTGTAGGGGCCGACGATCCCGGCCAGCTCGGCCGAGCGCTTGTACGACGTGCCGGTCATCAGCGAGGTGATCGCCGCGGCCATCGCGCGCCCGCCGTCGGAGTCGTAGCCCAGCCCCATCGCCATCAGCAGCGCGCCGAGGTTGGCGTAGCCGATGCCGAGCTGGCGGTAGTCGCGGGTGGTGGCGCCGATCGACTCGGTCGGGAAGTCCGCGAAGCAGATCGAGATGTCCATCGCGGTGATGATCAGCTCGACCGCCTTGCCGAACAGCTCACCGTCGAAGGTGTCGTCGTCCTTGAGGAACTTCAGCAGGTTCAGCGAGGCGAGGTTGCACGAGGAGTTGTCCAGCGACATGTACTCCGAGCACGGGTTGGACGCGGTGATCCGGCCCGTCTCGGGGTTGGTGTGCCAGTCGTTGATCGTGTCGTCGTACTGCAGACCCGGGTCGGCGCACTCCCAGGCGGCCGTCGAGATCTTCGAGAACAGCTCGCGGGCGTCGACGGTCTCGATGACCTCGCCGGTGCCACGCGAGCGCAGGCCGAACTCGGTGCCCTCCTCGACCGCGCGCATGAACTCGTCGCTGACCCGCACCGAGTTGTTGGCGTTCTGGTACTGCACCGAGGTGATGTCCTTGCCACCGAGGTCCATGTCGAACCCGGCGTCGCGCAGCGCGCGGATCTTGTCCTCCTCGCGCGCCTTGGTCTCGACGAACTCCACGATGTCGGGGTGGTCCACGTCGAGCACGACCATCTTGGCCGCGCGGCGGGTCGCGCCACCGGACTTGATGGTGCCGGCGGAGGCGTCGGCGCCGCGCATGAAGGAGACCGGGCCGCTCGCCGTACCGCCCGAGGAGAGCAGCTCCTTGGAGGAGCGGATCCGGGAGAGGTTGAGGCCGGCGCCGGAGCCGCCCTTGAAGATGAAGCCCTCTTCCTTGTACCAGTTCAGGATCGAGTCCATCGAGTCGTCGACCGAGAGGATGAAGCACGCGCTGACCTGCTGCGGGGAGGGGGTGCCGACGTTGAACCAGACAGGAGAGTTGAAGGAGAAGTACTGGTGCACGAGCAGCCAGGTCAGCTCGTGCTCGAAGATCTCGGCGTCCGCGGCGGAGGCGAAGTAGCCGTGCTCGAGGCCGGCCTTGGTGTAGGTCTTCACCACCCGGTCGACGAGCTGCTTGAGGCTGGTCTCGCGGGCGTCGGTGCCGACGGCGCCGCGGAAGTACTTGGTGGTGACGATCGTGGAGGCGTTGACGCTCCAGAAGTCGGGGAACTCGACCCCGCGCTGCTCGAAGACGGCCGCGCCGGTCTTCCAGTTGGTCTGGACGACGTCGCGCCGCTCCCAGGTGATCTCGTCGTAGGGGTGCACGCCCTTGGTGCTGAAGACTCGCTCGATCTTCAATGCTGCTCCGGCCTTGCGCCTGGATCCGCTGACAGTCTCCGTCATGGGGCTCTCCTTGTTCCTGGTGACTTCTTCGTCGTCCTCGCGGGCCTGGTGGTCCCCGCGAGGGGTGGTACTGAGTGGTGCGCCCGGCACGCAGCTTCCCCACTACGTGCCGGGCGGTCTGTGGTCAGCCCGTGGGCTGAGGATCGCGCACGCCACCGACAGTGGCGTCGCTGAGCGGCTCCCGCTCCGTGCGCAGCCGCTCGATCTCGGCGACGAAGTCGTCGGCGGACTCGAAGGCCCGGTAGACGCTCGCGAAGCGGAGATAGGCGACCTCGTCCAGCTCGCGCAGGGGCCCGAGGATGGCCAGGCCGACCTCGTGTGCGGGCACCTCGGCCCAGCCGTCGCTGCGCAGGGTGTCCTCCACCGTCTGTCCCAGACAGTCGAGCTGGTCCGCGGTGACCGGCCGGCCCTTGCAGGCCTTGCGGACACCGGAGATCGCCTTCTCCCGGGTGAACGGCTCGGTGGCACCCGACCGCTTGAGCACGGTCAGCTGCATCTGCTCCACGGTCGTGAACCGCTTCTTGCATGCCGAGCAGGTACGGCGACGGCGGATCGAGCCGCCGTCATCTGCGACCCGGGAGTCGAGCACCTTGGTGTCGGTGTTCCGGCAGTAGGGACAGTGCATCGCGGGTGCTCCTCTCGTGGGCATGCCACGAGGCACCCGGAGGGTGTGGTCATGGCTGTGGAGAAATCGGCTTCTTCTGTGGACAACAAGCGGTTACCTGTGGACCATCCCCTAGCCGACTGTGAACTAGATGTGGATAAGCACAACGGTGTAACTACTAGATGTAGTGGAACCGTACGCCCGGGCCGGAGTTAAGGCAAGCGGGCCCGGCGTGTCGTCCGGACCAGTCTCCGGGCCGCGAATCACCAGGCGCGAAAGCGCAGGTCAGCGGGGTTGCGTGCCCCGCGGGCCAGAGACTCCGGCCCCGGCGCGGCGACCTGCTTGACTGACTCCCGACACCGATCCCTAACCCGAAGGTGACCCTATGAGTCGTCGTACGTCGCGCACCGGAGCCCTGGCCCTGTCCCTGCTGCTGATCCCCGGCCTGAGCCTGGCCGCCTGCAGCTCCGAGGGAGACTCCGAGCAGGAGCCCTCGAGCCTGGAGTCCCCCAGCGGCACCGGAGAGGTGCCGGACCCGGACGCACTGCCGGAGGGCTACCCGGAGCAGGACGCGCCGCTGATCGAGGGCGAGCTGGTCTCGACGAACTCGGAGAAGGCCGACGACGGAACCAGCTTCAGCATCCTCGTCGCCCCCGACAGCGAGGGCGCCGACGCCGCCGGCGAGGCGGTGGCGCGGTTCGTGGAGAAGGGCTGGCAGGACAACACCACGCCGGGCAGCTCGGCGCACGTCCTGGTCAAGGGCCCCGACACCGCGATCATCGAGTCGATCGACGGCAACGGCACCGAGCTGGTCAGCTACAACCTCGTCACGCAGTAGCCATCGGACCTCCCCGGACGGCTGACCGCTGGGCCCACAGGGAGGAGCCTTACCCTTGCCAGCGGAACTCAGAGGAGAATCGTGAGCGTGAGCACGGGCAGTGGCGGCAAGCGAGCAGGGGCCCGTCGTGCGATGGCCGCGCCGCGCAGGCGGCGCGGCCTGCTCATGGCGCTGGCACTGGGGATCACGGTGACGGTGGTGGCGTGGGGCTACCTCGTCAGCGCTGCCATCGACTTCGGCAGCACGGCACGGGCCGGCGACTCCGCCGCCTGGGGCTTCCTGGCACTGGCCTGCCTCGGCGCCATCGCCTGTCTCTTCGCCGCCCTGCTGCTCGGCAGCCACGCCCTGCGCGAGCTCGGCGTCACGCGACGCCCCGACGAGGCGCCGCGCCCCACCGGGGGCCGACGGGCAGCGCGCTGATCGCTCAGTCGCGCACGGGCACGCGCAACCGCTGACCGGACATCACCGCGGCCGAGTCGAGGGCGTTGAGCCGCTGGATCTCGTCGACCACCTCGCGGGTATCCCCCGGCGAGGCGATCTCGCTGGCGATCCCCCACAGCGTGTCACCGGGCCCGACCGCGACGATCCGGGTGTCCGGTGCCTGCCCGGCGCTCTGCGTGGCGACGGAGCCGTCACCGAGCACCACCCCTACCGCCAGCAGCAGCGAGACGGCGCCGCCCAGGATCACCGCCCTCCCGCGACGGGTCAGCCGCACCGGCCCGGCCACGGGGCGGGCGGGACGCGAGACGGGGCGGGCAACGGGCTGTGCGGCCAGTGACTGTGCGGCCAACGACGGTGCGGCCGGGTGGACTGCGGTGCTGCTCATGGGGACCTCCAGGGGAAGGCGGCGTCAGGGCCGGGCGGTTGCCCGGCAGTGCTGCCGTGTCGGTCTGTGTCTACAAGCGACCACCGACAGTCCCGGTGCGAGCCGCTGTCGCCGGCCGCGTGAGGAAGCGTCTCCGAGTCACCTGATCGGGCATGTCGCTTGAAAGGCATCCGTTCGATCAGGCGTTCGATCGAACATACGAGCGAACTTAGAGCATGTGTTCGAATAGGGCAAGAGAAACGCCGAACATGCGTTCGAGTTCACCGGCCTGGCGAGGGCGACACGCCCCTTCGAACAGATGTTTGAACCTGCCGGTGTCGGCGGTCTACGGTAGGGAGCATCGGCGGACGCGACGGCGCGGCCGGCGCTCACACCGCCCCGAAGCAGAGAGGCACACAGATGGCCAGAGGAACGGGCTCGGACGACGGGGGCCGCACCAGCGCGTCCACTCCCGCCAAGGCGCGCGCCAAGGGCGCCGGCAAGGGCGGCGCCAAGGTCGCGGTGCTGCCGGACGGGCCCCCCGACGCCACCGGCCTGACCCCGCGCCAGCAGCGGGTCCTCAACGTCATCCGCGACTCCATCGAGATGCGCGGCTACCCGCCGAGCATGCGCGAGATCGGCGAGAAGGTCGGGCTGACCAGCTCCTCGTCGGTGGCGCACCAGCTGAAGGTGCTCGAGGAGAAGGGCTTCCTCAAGCGCGACCCCAACCGCCCCCGGGCCATCGAGGTCTTCCTGCCCGAGGTGATGGCCGCACGCCGTTCCATGTCGGCGCCGGACCCGGTCGCCGAGGAGGACTTCGACCCGACCGGCATCGGCGACGCGATGCCCGCGGCGATCAACGTGCCGATGGTCGGCCGGATCGCCGCCGGCGGGCCGATCCTGGCCGAGGAGCGCGTCGAGGACGTGTTCCCGCTGCCCAAGCAGCTCGTCGGCGACGGCACGCTGTTCCTGCTCGAGGTGGCCGGTGACTCGATGATCGACGCGGCCATCTGCAACGGGGACTACGTCGTGATCCGCCAGCAGCCGACCGCCAACAACGGGGAGATCGTGGCGGCGATGATCGACGGCGAGGCCACGGTGAAGACGTTCCAGCGCAAGGACGGCCAGGTGTGGCTGCTCCCGCACAACACGGCGTACGACCCTATTGACGGGACCCATGCGACGATCCTCGGTAAGGTCACGGCGGTCCTGCGCCGCATGTGACCCTCGGATCGGGCACGGGCCCGCTCAGGGTCATTCCTGATGCGGATCCGACGAGCTCGCGGGAGAATGGGGAAGTGACGATCGCGAGACAGCCCCCGACCGCCGCCGCCCACCGGACGGCAGGGCGCTCCACCCTCGCGACCCGGCCGCGTCTGCGGCGCGGGCTCCTCGAGCTCGCGGTGCTGGCCAGCCTCTACGTCGCCTACAGCGCCAGTCGCCTGGTGGCCGACGACTCCTTCGAGCCGGCGCGAGAGCGCGCGGTCCAGCTGCTGCACCTGGAGAGCCTGGTCGGCCTCGACGTCGAGGCCGGCCTCAACCAGTGGTTCGTCGCGGTCTCCTGGGTGGGCCTGGCCGCCTCCTACTGGTACGCCACCACCCACTACGTCGTCACGCTCGTCGCCCTGGTCTGGCTCTACTTACGGGGCCGCGCCGCCTACGTCCCGGCGCGTACGGCGCTGCTCGTCGCCACCGTCCTGGGCCTGGCGATGTACCTGCTGCTCCCCACCGCTCCCCCGCGGCTGGTGGACGGCTACGTCGACGTCCTGCACCTGCACGCCGCCGACGGCTGGTGGGGTGGCGAGGCCTCGGCACCCAAGGGGTTCGGCGACCTCACCAACCAGCTGGCCGCCTTCCCGTCGCTGCACGCCGGCTGGGCGCTCTGGGTGGCGCTCGCGGTGCACCGTGAGGTCCGCGGAGTGTGGATCAGGTCGTTGGGCTGGGCCTACGCGCTGGTCACCGCGGTCGTCATCGTGGGCACCGGCAACCACTGGGTCCTCGACGTGGTCGTCGGCTGGCTGGTGGTGCTGATCGGCTTCTGGGTCGGGGATCGCTGGAGCGCCCGACGAGGGCACCGCACGGCGCGCTAGCGTCTGCACATGGATCTCGCGCCCCGCTTCACCGCTCGCAGGTTCCGCGAGGGCTACGACCCCGCGGAGGTCGACGCGTTCATCGCCCGGGTGCAGGCCGCGATCGCGCAGTCGCCACCGGCCGTGTCGACCGACGACCTCCTCGACGTCCGCTTCACGGTGCGCCGCCAGGAGGCGTCCTACGACATGGCCCAGGTCGACGACTGGGTCGCCTCGATGCTCCACTACCTGCGCAGCCGCCAGCGGGGCAGGCCCGCGTCGCCGGGACAGGACCCGAGCCTGCCTCCGGAGCTGCGTGGGGCCGACCTGCCGACCACCCACCTCCGCCCGTCCGGTCCCCCGGCCTGGGCGCGGCTGACGGCGCTGATCCTGGTGATCTCGCTGGTGGCGTTCGTGGTGGCCTCGGCGTTCATCTGAGGCCCGGGCTCACTCGCTCTCGGAGAGGCGCTTGAGCGCCTTGCGGACCACGGCCGGGTCGGTGGTCGGCCACATCGCCGGCAGGCTCGCCTTGAGGAAGCCGCCGTAGCGGGCCGTGGCCAGCCGTGGGTCCAGGATCGCGACGACGCCCTTGTCGGAGGTGGTCCGGATCAGCCGGCCGGCCCCCTGGGCCAGCAGCAGCGCGGCGTGGGTGGCGGCCACCTGCATGAAGCCGTTGCCGCCGGACTTGTCGACCGCCTGCTGGCGCGCCGACATCAGCGGGTCGTCGGGGCGCGGGAACGGGATCCGGTCGATCAGCACCAGCTGACAGGTGTCGCCGGGCACGTCGAGGCCCTGCCACAGGCTGAGCGTGCCGAACAGGCAGGTGTGCGGGTCCTCGACGAACTGCTTGGCCAGCTCCGGCAGCTGGGCGTCGCCCTGGGCCAGCGTGGTCAGGTGTGGCAGCCGGGCCCGGACCGCCTCCGCGGCCGCCTCGGCGGCGCGGCGCGAGGAGAACAGCCCCAGCGCGCGCCCGTCGGAGGCGTCGATGAGCTCCACGATCTCGTCGAGCTGACGCTCGCCCAGCCCGTCGCGACCCGGGGGCGGCAGGTGGCGCGCGACGTAGAGGATGCCCTGGCGGCCGTAGTCGAAGGGCGAGCCGACGTCGAGCCCGCGCCACGGGAGCACCCCCTCGGGCGGTGACGCGGCCCGCTCGCCGAGCACCGTGTCGCGCTCGGAGGGCTTGAGCCCGACGCTGGTGGCCACCGAGTTGAAGTCGCCGCCCAGCATCAGGGTGGCGCTGGTGAACACCACCGTCTTCTCGCGCAGCAGCTTGTCGCGCATCTGGCCCCACACCTGCAGCGGGGCCACGCAGAGCCGGGCGGGGATCCGGTCGCGGGCCTCGGAGAGCCACAGCACGTCGGACTCGAGGTCGGCCGCCATCCGCTCGGCGTGGGTGAACAGCTCCTGGACCATCCCCTTGGCCTGGGTCCTACCGGCGTCGGCCTCCCCCTCGCCGTCCTTGGGGAAGGCCGAGATGCAGGCGCGGGCGGCGTCGCGGACCAGGACGAGGGCGTCGGAGAGCGCCTCGGGCATCCGCTGGATCCGCCCGGCGTCGATGCCGGCCAGCGCGTCGGCCAGGGCCTCGCCGGCGTCGCCGAGCTCGTCGGCCTGGTCGCCGTCCACGTGGCGCTGGGCGCGCCGCGAGGCCCGCTCGATCTCGCTGACGGTGATCTCGTCGGTGGCGGCCTGCGTCACCCGCGCGGTCAGCTCGTGGGCCTCGTCGATGACCACGACGTCGTAGTCGGGGATCATCGGCACGCCCTCGATGGCGTCGATGGCGAGCAGCGAGTGGTTGGTGATGATCAGCTGGGACTTGGCCGCCCGCTCCTTGGCCCGCTCGGCGAAGCACTCCGCGCCGTACGCGCACCGGGTGGCGCCGAGACACTCCCGGGCGCTGACGCTGACCTGGCGCCAGATCCGCTCGGTGTGCCGGGGCGCGGCGTCGCGCTCGCCGGTGCCGGCCCGTTCCGCCTCCTCCTCGGCCCAGGCCCGCAGCCGGAGCACCTCGGCGCCCTGGGAGGACTCGGGGAGGTCGACCAGCGCCCCCTGGTCGTCGGGCACGCCCTCGCGGATGCGGTGCAGGCAGGCGTAGTTGGAGCGGCCCTTGAGCACGGCGTACGACGTGTCGTCGACGAGGTCGCCGACCGCCTCCATCAGCCGCGGCAGGTCGCGCTCGACGAGCTGGTGCTGCAGGGCCAGGGTGGCGGTCGCGACGACCACGCGGCTCTCGTGCAGCAGGCTGGGCACCAGGTAGCCCAGCGACTTGCCGGTGCCGGTGCCGGCCTGGACGAGCAGGTGCTGGCCCTGCTCCATCGCGTCGGCGACGGCCTCGGCCATCTGGATCTGGCCGGTGCGTTCGCTGCCGCCGAGGGCCGAGACGGCCGAGGCGAGCAGCTCACGGACCCGCTGGGCGCCCGCCGACGCCGCGGGCCGCTCGGGGGCGTGCGGGCTCGGATCGGACGGGGAGGTCGCTGCGGGCACCCAAGAACCCTAACCGCGCCCGCCGACAGCCGGACACGGCCGTCGGCGGGCTGGGGACGGACGGCTCAGACGACCGCTCCGGAGTCCTCGGGGGCGCGCACGACCTTGACCTTCGCGGCCCGCGACATCGGCCACTTGCGCTGCAGCATGATCGACAGCGGCGTCGCGGTGAACACCGACGAGTAGGTGCCGATGATCAGACCCAGCAGCAGCGCGATGGAGAAGTCGCGCAGCGAGTCGCCGCCGAGCACGGCCAGGGCGGCGAGGATGAACATCGTGCCGAGGCCGGTGTTGATCGTGCGCGGCATGGTCTCCAGGCAGGCGGTGTTGGCGACGGTCTCGTACTTCTCGTCGCGCGAGGCGTACCAGCGCTCGCGGATGCGGTCGAAGACCACCACGGTGTCGTTGACCGAGAGGCCGATGATCGTCATCGCGGCGGCCAGGAAGACCCCGTCGATGGGCTTGCCGAGCCAGGCGAAGACGCCGACCACGATCAGCACGTCGTGGGCCATCGCGGCCACCGCGGAGAGACCGATCGTCCACTTGAACCGGATCGCCAGGTAGAGCATCTGGGCCAGCAGGGCGATGCCGAAGGCGATCAGCGCCTTGTCGCGCAGCTCGTTGCCGAGGCTGGCCCCGATCTCCTGGCTGTCCTCGACGGTGACCTCGCCGCCGATCTCGGCGAGGGCCGCCTGGATCGAGTCGGCCTCGGCGTCGGTGATCTTGCCGGTGCGCACGGTGATGTCGCCGGTGTCGGCGCCCTGGACGACCGCCTCGGGGAAGCCCGCGTCGGCGACGGCGCTGCGGGCCTCGTCGACCGAGACCTCCTGGCTCAGCGAGTAGTCGATGGTGCGCCCGCCGGTGAACTCCACGCCGAGGTTCAGCCCCTGGGTGACGATGCCGGCGAGGGCGAACACCAGCGCCGCGCCGGAGATGCCCAGCCACAGCTTGCTGCGCGACATCAGGTCGGGGTTCTTGCGCTCGAGCCACTTGCGGGCGCGACCGGTGTCGGCGAGCCCGGTGATCGCCGGGCGCTTGCGGACGAAGGGGACGCTCACGCCGACCTCGGTAAGCACCCGGGCGATGATCAGCGCGGAGACCATCGAGGCCACGACGCCGATGGACAGCGTCACCCCGAAGCCCCTGACCGGGCCCGAGGCCAGGAAGAACAGCAGCCCGGCGGCGAGCAGCGTGGTGACGTTGGAGTCGATGATCGCGCTCCACGCCTTGTCGAAGCCGACCTTGAGCGCCTTGCGCATCCCGGCGGCCCGGTTGGCGGCGTACTCCTCGCGGGCGCGCTCGAAGACGAGCACGTTGGCGTCGATCGCCATGCCGATGGCCAGCACGAAGCCGGCCAGGCCGGGCAGGGTGAGCGTGGCGCCGAAGGCGAGCAGGAGCGCGAAGGAGAGCAGCGCGTAGGTGGTCAGCGCGAGCGTGGCCAGGAAGCCGACGAGGCGGTAGACGATGATGATGAAGAGCCCGGTCAGGATCAGGCCGATGATGCCCGCCTCGATGGAGGCGTCGATGGCGGCGTCACCCAGGGTGGGGCCGACCTGGCGCTCGGAGATGAACTCGACCGGCAGCGGCAGCGAGCCGCCCTCGATCAGGATCGCGAGCTCCTTGGCGCTCTCGGCGTCGAAGTTGCCGCTGATCTCGGTGCTGCCGGTGATCCGGCTGCCGCAGTTCACGTTGACCGTCGGGGAGGAGATGACCTGACCGTCCAGGACGATCGCGATCCGGTTCGGGTCGCCGGTGGCGCAGGCGGCCGCGGCGCTGAGCTCGCCGAAGGCCTTGGAGCCCTGGCTGGTGAAGTCGATGTTCACCACCCACTGGATCTCGCGCATCGCCGCCTCGGCGTTCTTGATCTCGTCGCCCTGCAGCGCGGCCGGACCGACCTCGAGCAGCGAGGCGCCCTCGGTGTCGGCCTCGGGGTAGATGAAGTTGCCCTTCTTGGGCTTGGGCGCGGGCTGGCCCTCCGCCGCCGGGGCCACCGTGGCGATCACCGGGTTGATGGTCAGCTGGGCGGTCTGGCCGAGCACCTCCTCGGCCGAGGTGGCGTCCTCCTTGGAGATGCCGGGCATCTCCACCAGGATCCGGTCCTCGCCCTGACGGACCAGGGTCGGCTCGGCGACACCGAGCGCGTCGACGCGCCCGCGCAGCACCTCGATGACCTTGTCGACGTTCTCCTCGTTGGCCTCGGCCTTGTCGGAGTCCTCCACCTGGAGGATGTACTGCGCACCGCCACGCAGGTCGAGGCCCAGACGGGGCTCGACCTTGATGGCGATGGCCGCACAGCCGGCCAACAGGCCGAGGACAAGCAGCAGACGTACGACAACACCACGTGACATGTGCGCCATCTTCCCTGACGTGCCCTGAGTCACCGAATCCGGGTCCGACACGCCGGGGCGCCTGACCCCGGCCGGAGGCTAGAGCGCGTAAGCCGCCAGCTCACCGGCCAGATCCTCGTGGGCGCGCCCGGTGACCCGGGTGCCGTCGGCGGTGTGCTCCAGGGAGCCGATCTCACCCTGCTGGTGGATCCGGTTCACCAGGTCGCCGCGCTCGTAGGGCAGCAGCACGGAGAACTCCACCTCGGGTCGGGGAAGCTCGGACTCGATCACCGCGAGCGCCTCGGCGATGCCCTCGCCGGTGCGGGCGCTGACCACGACCGAGTGCGGCTCACGCTGACGCAGGCGCGCGATGACCATCGGGTCGGCGGCGTCGGCCTTGTTGACCACGATCAGCTCGGGCACCTTGTCGGCGCCGATCTCGGCCAGCACCTCGCGCACCGCAGCGATCTGGCCCTCCGGGTCGGGGTGCGAGCCGTCGACGACGTGGAGCACGAGGTCGGACTGGGCGACCTCCTCCAGCGTCGAGCGGAACGCCTCCACGAGCTGGTGGGGCAGGTGGCGCACGAAGCCGACGGTGTCGGACATCGTGTAGATGCGCCCGTCCGAGGTCGTCGTACGACGGGTGGTGGGGTCGAGGGTGGCGAACAGCGAGTCCTCGACCAGCACGCCCGCGTCGGTGAGCCGGTTGAGCAGGCTCGACTTGCCGGCGTTGGTGTAGCCCGCGATGGCGACGCTGGGGACCGAGTGGCGCACCCGCTCGGCGCGCTTGGTGTCGCGGGTGCCCTTCATGTCGCGCAGGTCGCGGCGCAGCTTGGCGATCTTGGTGTTGATCCGACGCCGGTCGGTCTCGATCTTGGTCTCACCGGGGCCACGGCCACCGATGCCCTCGCCGCCGGCGGCGCGGCCGCCGGCCTGGCGCGAGAGGTTGCCACCCCAGCCGCGCAGCCGCTGCTTCATGTACTGCAGCTGGGCGAGCTCGACCTGTGCCTGGCCCTCGCGCGACTTCGCGTGCTGGGCGAAGATGTCGAGGATCAGCGCGGTCCGGTCGACGCACTTGACCTTGAGCTTGTCCTCGAGGTTCCTCAGCTGGCTGGGCGCCAGGTCGCCGTCGAGGATGACGGTGTCGGCGCCGTTGGCCTGCACGATCTCGCGCAGTCCGTCGACCTTGCCGCGGCCGATGTAGGTGGCCGGGTCGGGGCGCTGACGGCGCTGATAGATCGCGTCGAGGACCTCCGAGCCGGCGGTCTCGGCGAGCAGCGCGAGCTCGGCCATCGAGTTCTCGGCGTCCTCGACGCTGCCGTCGGTCCACACGCCGACCAGCACCACGCGCTCCAGGCGCAGCTGGCGGTACTCGACCTCGCTGATGTCCTCCAGCTCGGTGCGCAGCGTGGCCACCCGGCGCAGGGCGTGGCGCTCGGCCAGCTCCTGGGCGCCGAGGGTGAGCTCCTCGGGGTCGGGGCCGTCGAGGGAGACACGGTCCTCGTCGGTGTTCTCGTCGGTCTCGTCCGGGTCGGCGTACCCGGACTCGAAGTCGTCGGGGCCAGTGTCGTCGTCGTGGTCCTCGCGCTCCCACGCTTGGGTGGCGGCGAGCTCGGCGTCAAGGTTGAAGTCGTGTGCGTTAGTCATACGCTCACCAGGGTAGATCGGCGCGCGCCGGAAAGCGACGCGGTTTCGCCGAGGGCAGACACGGGGACAGTCACCGGGGTCCGGTACCCGACGTACCGGACGCCATTCCAGCTAGGAGCGTCGATGCAGCAGAGCACCCGTCCGGACACCCGCGAGCTCGAGTTCGGTGGGCTGCGGATCCGGTGGGACCAGCGGATCCTCGAGCCGAGGCCCTGGACCCTGGCCCAGCCGCAGTGGCTCGCCGAGCTGTCCGCGAGCGCCCCGGCCGGCCCGGCGCTGGAGATCTGCAGCGGCGCCGGGCACATGGGGCTGGCGCTGGCCAGGCTGACGGGCCGCGATCTCGTCCAGGTCGACGTGGACCCGGTGGCCTGCGCCTTCGCCCGCGAGAACGCCGCGGACGCCGGCATCGCCGTCGACCTGCGCTGCGCGCCGATGCAGGAGGCGCTCGCCCCCGAGGAGAGGTTCGCGCTGATCCTGGCCGACCCGCCGTGGGTACGACGCGCGGAGGTCACCGACTTCCCCGGGGACCCGGTGCTCGCGATCGACGGCGGCGACCTCGGCCTCGACCTCGCCCGCTCCTGTCTGGCTGTCGCCGACACCCACCTGGCCCCCGGCGGGCACGCCGTGCTCCAGCTCGGCAGCTCGGCCCAGATGGACGAGCTCTGGGCCGAGCTCGCCCCCCGGCTGCCCCACCTGGAGCTCGCCGAGGTGCGCACCTTCGAGCGGGGGGCGCTGGCTCACCTGCGGGGGCTGTGACGCCTCACTTCGGAGGCATCCGGATCCCGCCGTCCACGCGGACGGTCTCGCCGTTCATGTAGGTGTTGAGCAGGCACTCCACGACCATGCTGGCCAGCTCGTCGGCGTCACCGAGCCGCTTGGGGAACAGCACGCTCTCCCCCAGCTTGGCCTTGAACGCCTCGGAGTCGGGTCCCTCGCCGTAGATGGGGGTGTCGATCAGGCCCGGCGCCACGGTGTTGAGGCGGATCCCGGCCGCGGCCAGGTCGCGGGCGACGGGCAGGGTCATCCCGACGACGCCGCCCTTGGAGGCGGAGTACGCGGCCTGCCCGATCTGGCCGTCGAAGGCCGCGACGCTGGCGAGGTTGACGATGGCGCCGCGCTCACCGGTGGCGGTCGGCTCGTTGCGGCCCATCGCGGTGGCGGCCAGCCGCACGCAGTCGAAGGTGCCGATCAGGTTGATCGCGATGACCTTGCTGAACGCCGCGAGGTCGTGAGCGGAGGAGAACTGGCCGTCGCGGCCGATGGTGCGCTGGGCCCAGCCGATCCCGGCCGAGTTGACCACCGCGCGCAGCGGGCCGAGCTCGACGGCCTTCTCCACCGCGGCCTGGATCTGGGCGGTGTCGGTGACGTCGACCTTGGCGAACTCGCCCCCGATCTCGGCGGCGAGTGCCTCGCCCTTGTCGGCCTGCAGGTCGGCGACGACGACCTTGGCTCCCCGGGCGGCGAGCTGACGGGCGGCGGCTGCGCCGATCCCCGAGGCTCCGCCGGTGACGATTGCGCTGGCTCCTGTGATGTCCATCATGGGCCGAAGCATAGGGGCTGGGTGCCGATGGTCTAGTGCCACCTGCACCCAGCCCCGATGGCTGTGCGTGCGCCGCTGGGTCAGGAACCCGCTTCGACGAACTCGTCGACCAGTGCCTCGATCTCGCCGTCGTCAGGCAGCGCGATCTCGGTCTTGGTGTCCGAGGCGACGTAGCTGGGGCAGTTGCCGGCCGTCGCGGTGACCACCCCGCCGTCGTGGATCTGCTCGGCGGTCTTGGCCTCCACGAACACCAGCTGGAACTTCGCCGACTGGTAGTCGTAGGTGAACTTCTCGCCCTCGTAGTCCTCGGCCGTGCACTGCTTGATCGTCTCCTGGGTGCCCTCGATGACCTTCATGCACCCGATGACGCTCAGTTCCTTGAACTTGTCGTACTCGGGCGCCCAGTCGTTGCGGTAGTTGGAGTTGGCTCCGGTGGCGCGCCAGTAGTCGGCCGTCTCGTTGTACTGGAAGACCCACACCTTCGGGCTGGCGGCGTCGTAGGCGGCCGCGTTGTTCATCGCGTCGCCGTTGCACACCTCGGGGACCTCGTAGCTCTCCTCGGCGGTGAACTTGTCGCCGTTCGGCGTCACCGTGAACGCCGGCTCGCCGTCGGTGCCCTCCGCGCCGGCACCCTCGCCCTCGCCCTCGGCGTCCTCAGAGGCGTCCTCGCTCGGCTCGTCGGCCGAGGCGTCCTCGCTGGGGTCGGCCTTCTCGCTGGTGTCGCCGCCCTTGGCCTTGGTGTCCTTGTCGTCGCCGCTCATCGCGACGGCGAGCGCCGTGCCGCCCACCCCGAGCAGGACCACGAGCACCGCGACCGCGACGTAGAGGACGGTCCGGTTCTTCTTGGGGCCGCCACCGCCGGGTCCGCCGCCGTACCCGCCGGGGCCCGACGGGGCACCGGGGTAGCCGCCGCCGTATCCGGGCTGGCCGTACGGCGGCTGCCCCTGCTGGCCGTAGGGCTGCTGGGGGTAGCCGGGCTGACCGGGCTGGCCCGGCTGGCCCGGCTGGCCGTACGGCGGCTGGGCGCCGTAGGGCGCCTGCTGGCCGTAGGCGGGGGGCTGCTGCTGGCCGTACGGCGCCTGCGGCTGGTCGTAGGAGGGCTGGCCGTAGGCGGGCTTGCCGAAGGACGGCTGTGCCGGCTGCCCGGGGATCCCGGGGATCCCGGGGATCCCGGGGTCGGCGGCGCCGGGGTTGCCGGGCGCGCCTCCCATCCCGGGACGTCGCGTCGGTGCCTCGTCTGCGGAGGGGATCCAGGGCGGGGGCGCCTGGGGGCTCGGGTTCTCGCCCAGGTTGTCGTCCCCACGGGACTGGTCGTCGGACATGCTGCTCCTTGCTCAGGTGGTTGCGGGGGCCTTCTGCTCTGTGCGGGCCAGTTCCAAACCTGCGGACTGGACCAGCGGACTCACAGCACGCTGGTGCCTCGGGCCACGATCACGGCGGGACCGGTGAGCAGCACCCGGTCCGTCGAGGTCCAGGTCACTGCGAGCTCGCCGCCGGGCACGTCGACGCGGTAGCGGGTGTCGTGACGCGGCGGCTCCTGCGCGCCGTCGGCCAGGGCCGCGGCGACCATCACCGCGCAGGCTCCGGTCCCACACGAGCGGGTCTCCCCCGAGCCGCGCTCGTGGACCCGCATCGCGACGTGGCGCTCACCGCGGCGGACCACGAACTCGACGTTGACCCCGCGCGGGTACACGCTCGCGTCGTAGACGGGCTCGTCGAGCAGTCGGCCGGCGTCGGCGAGGTCGTCGACGAAGGCGACCGCGTGCGGGTTGCCCATGTCGACGTTGCGGGCGGCCCAGGAGCGCTCCCCCACGGCCACCTTCGACTCCCCCAGCACCCGCGGCGTGCCCATGTCGACGGTGAGCAGGCCCGACGCGTCGACCGAGAGCCCCTTGATCCCGTCCCGGGTCGCGATCGCGAACGGGGCGCGTGCGTCGACGAGCCCCTCGTCGATCAGGTGCCGGGCGAGCACGCGCACGCCGTTGCCGCACATCTCCGAGAGCGAGCCGTCGGAGTTGCGGTAGTCCATGAACCACTCGGCCTCGTCGGCGCGCTCGCGGTACGGCGCGGGCATCGCGGCGGTGCGGATCACCCGGATCACGCCGTCCGCGCCGAGGCCGGCGCGCCGGTCGCACAGGGCGACCACCCGCTCGGCGGGCAGGTCGCCGTGCACGGTGCCGTCGTGGTCCGGGAGCAGCACGAAGTCGTTCTCGGTGCCGTGGCCCTTGAGGAAGGGGTAGCTCATCAGCCGTAGATCCCTTCGGCGTAGGCGGGACCGTAGTAGGCCTCGAGCTCCTCGATGCTCCGGTCGGGCACGTCGAGGCGGTGCGCGAGGACGGCGCGGGGCGGCACGGAGCCGTTCGGGTCCCAGGTCTCAGGGTCCCACAGCTGCGCACGCAGGAACGCCTTGGCGCAGTGGTGGTACACCTCGTCGATGTCGACGACCACGGCCAGCACCGGGCGGTGCCCGCGCACGACCATCTCGTCGAAGAACGGCGCGTCGGTCACCAGCCGGGCCCGGCCGTTGATCCTCAGCGTGTCGCCGCGGCCGGGGATGACGAAGAGCAGGCCGACGTGGGGGTTCTCGAGGATGTTGCGGTAGCCGTCGGCACGCCGGTTGCCGGGGCGCTCGGCGAGCGCGATCGTGCGGTCGTCGATGACATGGACCAGGCCACCGGCCGGGTCCCCCTTGGGCGAGGCGTCGCACGTGCCGTCCGACGACGAGGTCGCCAGCACGCAGAGCGGCGAGGCCGCGAGCCAGTCCCGGTCGAGGTCCACCAGCGCCCCACGCACCTTGTCGCGCACCCGCGGGAGGGGCTCCCCGAGCAGCGCGACGAGGTCGTCGACGGAGGTCAGGACGGTCTCGCTCATGCGCGGAGATTACTCCGTCCCGACCCCCGTCGCGTCCGTCACCTGCCCCGCGTGCCCTGGGGCCGCACCACCATCGCGGCCCCGCCGCCGCGCCGGGTGGGCTCGGCCACCGCCGTCATCAGCCTGCGCGGGCCGAAGGAGATCCCGGTCGCCGCGCCGATCTGCGCCTGGCTGGTGAACGCGTCGCCGGCCGGAGTGAGGACGTGGCCGTAGGCCTCGAGCAGGTCGCCGTAGGCCTCGATGAACTCCGGCTCCGCGGTCACCGCCGCGGTGTTGCGCTGCGAGGCGCGCGGCGCCGCGAGCGCCGCGGGCAGCCCCATCCGGCGGTCGAGGTGGTTGACCAGGATCTGCAGGACGGTGGTGATGATCGTGGAGCCGCCGGGTGAGCCGAGCGCGACGTACGGCTTGCCGTTGCGCAGCACGATCGTCGGCGACATCGACGAGCGGGGGCGCTTGCCGGGCTGGATCCGGTTGGGGTCCGCCGGGTCGTAGACGGTGGAGAAGTCGGTCAGCTCGTTGTTGAGCAGGAACCCGCGCCCGGGGACCACGATCCCCGAGCCGCCGGTCTGCTCGATGGTGAGCGTGTAGGCCACCACGTTGCCCCAGCGGTCGGCCACGGTCAGGTGGGTGGTGGAGACGTTCTCGGTGTCCTCGGCCCGCTGCCCGGCGGTCGGCCCGGCCGCGCACTTCCCGTCGTAGGAGGTGATGTCGCCGGCGGCGGTGGGCTTGGTCATCGCCGTGTCCGGGTCGATCAGGCAGGCGCGCTCGGCTCCCCAGCGGTCGCTGAGCAGGTCACCGACCGGCACGTCGACGAACCGGGGGTCGCCCAGGTGGGCGGCGCGGTCGGCGAAGGCCAGCGCACTGGCCTCGAGGTAGCGGTGCAGCAGGTCCGGCAGCTCGGTGCTGCGCGGCGCCGGCACGGCCGCCTCGAGGATGTTCAGCGCCTCGCCGACGGTCGTCCCGCCGGAGGAGGAGGGCGCCATCCCGTACACGTCGTAGCCGCGGTAGCGCATCTTGGTCGGCGCCTGGTCGCGGACCTGGAAGCGCGCCAGGTCGCGCCGGGTCATCGACCCCGGGGGCACCGGGAGCGTGGTGCCCTTCGTCTTCGGGGGCTTTCGCACGGTGCGGACGATGTCGCCGGCGAGGTCGCCGCGGTAGAAGGCGCTCACCCCCTTGCGGGCCAGCAGCCGGTAGGTGCGGGCCAGTCCCGGGTTGCGGAACACCGAGCCGACCCGCGGCGCGTCGCCCTTGGGCAGGAACAGCCGCCGGGTGGAGCGGAACGCGGCGAAGCGCTCCTTGTTGTCCAGCGTCTGCTCGCGGAACGTGCCGTCCACGACGAAGCCGTCCTCGGCCAGCCCGATGGCGGGCTCCAGCGCGTCGCGCAGCGGCATGCTCCCCCAGCGCTTCAGCGCCCGCTGCCAGGTGGCGGGGGTGCCGGGCACGCCGACCGCGACGCCGCTGGTGACCAGCTCGGGGGTGAACCGGTAGGGCTCGCCGGTGCTGGGGTCCACGAAGGCGTCGGAGCGGATCCCCGCCGGCGCGGTCTCGCGGCCGTCGATGGTCTGCACCTTGCCGGTCTTGGCGTTGTAGTGGACGAAGTAGCCGCCCCCGCCGATCCCGGCGCTGTAGGGCTCGGTCACGCCCAGGGCGGCGGCCGCGGCCACCGCGGCGTCGGTGGCGTTGCCGCCGCGGCGCAGCACCCGCAACGCGGCCCGGGAGGCCTCGGGGTCGACGGTGCTGACCGCGCCGCCGAAGCCGCGGCGTACGGCGCTGCGCGGGGGCAGCGTCGGCCTGGCCTCCCGGGTGGGCGCCGCGGCGGCGGTGCTCGCGGAGGTGGTGGTGGCCGCGGTGGCTGCGGTGGCCGCGCCGGGGGCCAGCGTCGCGGTCGCCGCGGTGGCCAGCGACGTGCTCAGAACCAGTGCGGCGAGGGGACGAGAAGCGCGCATGTCGATGCTCCCGAGATCAGGCGGAGGGAAAGTGAGGGACAGCCTGCTCTGCCGGGGAGCCCGTTGTCGAGGGGCAGTCCGAGAGGACCCTCAGCCGCCGCTCACCACGTCGTAGCGCGCGCAGGCCAGCTCCCGGTTCCGGCCGACCTCGGCCAGGCTCAGCTCGAGGCGACGCGGCAGCAGCGGCGCGCCCGCGCCGAGGGTGACCGGGGCGTACTGCACCCAGACCTCGTCGAGCAGGCCGGCGTCGGCGAACTGCCCGGCCAGGTCCCCGCCGCCGACCACCCACACGTCGCGGCCCTGCGCGGACGCCACCAGGTCGGGGTGCAGCCGAGCCACCTCACCGTGGGCGAAGCGGGTGTCGCCGTCCCCGAACGGCGCCAGGTCGCGGTGGGTGAGCACCCAGCACGGCACCTCGTAGTCCCAGGTGGTGGTGCCGGCCTCGGCGTGGTGGTCCAGCAGCCACTGGTAGGTCGTGGCGCCCATCACCAGCGCCCCGATCCGGGAGATGAAGTCGGCGTAGCCCATCGGACCGTGCTCGTCGACGTCGCGCGACAGCAGCCACGACAGCGAGTTGTCGGGGTCGGCGATGAAGCCGTCGATCGAGCTGGCCGTGTAGTAGAGGGTGCGGGTCACGTGTGCTCCTTCACTGCTCTCAGAGCAGTCTGCACCCGCTCGGGGTCGTCGAAGCGGACCCAGACGATCCTCGGGTCCTTCTTGAACCAGGAGTCCTGGCGGCGCGCGAAGCGCCGGGTCGCGACCACGGTGCGCTCGCGCGCCTCGTCGAGGCTGATCTCCCCGGCCAGGTGCGCGGCCACCTCGCGGTAGCCGATCGCGCGCCCGGCGGTACGGCCCTCGGCCAGCCCCTCGTCGAGCAGCCGCTCCACCTCCGCCACGAAGCCGGCCTCGAACATCGCCTCGACGCGTCGCTCGATGCGCGCGTCGAGGGTGGGCCGGTCGATCTCCACCCCGATCTGCACGGTGGCCGGGTCGGCGTAGGCGAGCTCGGGCAGCGAGGCGCTGTAGGGCCGCCCGGTGATCGTGACCACCTCCAGGGCGCGGACGATCCGGCGCCCGTTCTCCACCAGGATCCGCTCGGCCGCCTCCGGGTCGGCCTCGCGCAGCCGGTGGTGCATCACGCCGGACCCGTGCTCGGCCAGGTCGGCCTCGAGCGCGCGTCGTACCTCGGGGTCGGTGCCGGGGAACTCGAAGCGGTCCAGGATGGCGCGGGTGTAGAGGGCCGAGCCGCCCACCAGCACCGGCGTGGTGTCGCGCGCGCGCAGCACGCCGATCAGCTCGCGTGCCCACTGCTGGAACTCCGCGACGCTCGCCGGCTCGCGCACCGAGAGCCGGTCGAGCAGGTGGTGGGCGATCCCCCGGCGCTCCTGCGGGGCGAGCTTGGCGGTGCCGACGTCCATCCCGCGGTAGAGCTGCATGGCGTCGGTGTTGACGATCTCGCCGCCCAGCCGCTCGGCGAGGTCGAGGGAGAGCTCGGTCTTGCCGGAGGCGGTCGGCCCGACGATCGCCACGATCGGCACCCGGGTCGTGGGCGGGGCGTCGGGGGTGGGGGGCATGGCCGATAGTGTCCCAAACGTGAACTCCCCCGATCACGGACGCTTCGTCGTCGTGCCCGCGTCCTACGTGTTCCTGCTGCGCGACGGGGTCGCCGGACCCGAGGTGCTGCTGCAGCTGCGGCAGGGCACCGGTTACATGGACGGCCACTGGGCGGCGGCCGCCGCGGGGCACGTCGAGCGCGGCGAGACGGCGTACGACGCGGCGCATCGCGAGGCGCTGGAGGAGCTCGGCGTCACCGACGTGGACCTGCACTTCGAGTTCACCATGCAGCGCACGGCCAGCGGCGAGCCCATCGACGAGCGGGTCGACTTCTTCTTCACCGCCCGCTCCTGGCACGGCGAGCCGCGGATCATCGAGCCGGAGAAGTGCGCCGCCCTGCGCTGGGTGCGCCTGGACGCCCTCGACGCGCTGCCCGAGCCGGTGGTTCCGCACGAGCGCAAGGCGCTGGGCGCGCTCTTCGGCCACGAGCGGTACCTGACGCACGGGTTCTGAGTCGGCCCGGCTGATTGGCCGGCGCCGATGTGGGGAACCGACTCGGCGGCAGAGGAATCCACCCGGAGGGAACGCGATGACCGAGCAGGACACCGACCAGCAGACCAGCACCGACCCGGTGGAGGCCAAGCTGGGCCCGAAGCCGGCCGGCTTCACCGAGGAGCCGGAGCTGTACCCGGGCGGCGCCGACTCGGTGCAGGACCAGGAGAAGTACGGCGTGATCCCCGATGCCCCGGTGATCCCCGACCCGTCGCCGGCGAGCAACCCCGCTCTGGAGGACAAGGCCCCGGCGGGCGTCACCGAGGCCGACGACAAGCAGCAGGAGCCCGACGTCGACTCCGGCACCGAGACCGACGACGACACCGCCGAGGCGCACCAGCCCGACGAGCCGCCGGCCTGACCGGTTTGGCCCGGCGGCGCCGGGGAACCCGGGAGGGCATGAGTGAACCGAAGCCCTTCGAGCCCGACGAGGAAGCACGCGAGTCACTGCCCAACGCCGGAGGCCGCGACGGTCTCGCCGGGGACATGGGGGTGAGCAGCGAGCGCCAGGGCCATGCCGGCCCCGGGCAGCCCGCGCACACCGACGGCACCCGGCCCACGCTGACCCCGGACGACCCCGCTGCCGGCGAGGCGCCGCCCGAGCAGGCGACCGGCGGTCCGGAGTTCAACACGATGCCGGGCACGGGCGAGGACGACAGCGCGGGAGGTGGACGCGAGTGAGCGAGTTCGACGTACAGCCGGGGACCGACGACCCGATCGAGCAGGAGGGCGGCGCCGGCCCCGCCGGTGACTACGAGGCCGACGAGACGACGGTTTCCGACGACACCGGCACCCGCTACGCCCCCGACGGCGAGCCTGAGGCGACGCCCGAGGACGAGGTCGTCTCCGAGGACGACGAGGTCTGAGCCCTCGGCTCAGCAGGCATCAATCGGATTAGTGCGGTCGATCGGAAGCACGTGGTGCTTCGGATCGACCGCACTGTCGTCTCCGGGTGGGCTCAGCCGCAGGCGGGCGCACACCGCCTCGGTGAGCCGCGCCAGCCCCGCTGCTGCAGCAGGTGCGCCACGGCGCGGGCCGTGTGGCAAGGACGGTCGAAGACCTGCCCGTAGGACAGCCGCACGGTGACCCGGCCGTCCAGCGCGGCCACGAGATCGCGCTGGTGGTCGGCGTCTCGCTGATGCACCCCGTCGTGGAAGAGCCGTCCGTCGAGCTCGACGACGACGCCCTGGTGGTACGTCACGTCGCGGTAGACGACGCCGAACGCCGTGACCTCGCGCGACTGTCGCTTCGCCCGCGGCAGGCCGTGCGGGCGCTCCACCCGGGTGAGGTAGCCGTGCTCGAGCACCGAGCTGGTCCCCTGGGCCACGTCGGTGAGAACGGCCTCCAACCAGGCCCGGCGCGGAATCCGCGACCGCCCGGCGAGGCATTCGAGAAGCCGGGGCGCGGTCGTGCGACGCGAGCCGCACGCCCCGGCGAGTACTCCGAGCGCGTCCAGCTCGCCGGGCTCGCCACATGCCACGTCCAGGACCGCATCCTCATAGCGCAGCCGGGGTGGGCCGAGGCTCCACAGCGCCCGCTCAGTCAGCCCGGTGATCCGATGGACGCGGACCCCGGGAGGGGCGACCAGGTGACGCTGACGGTCGACTCCGACGTGGACGATCCGCTCCGGCGATCCGAGACCCCGGGCACCGACGCCGGAGGGTCCCTCGGCGGCTCGCAACGCCGAGGAGTGACACAAGGCCGCGGGCCACGAGAAGAGGACGGCCGCCCATGCGCGCTGCTGCCAGGTCAGCGGACCGGTGTGCTCGACGTACACGCCGGGGTGCACCCGTGCCCACTGCCGGCGTCTGAGCAAGCGATCCACGTCCGCCTGGGTCAGACCGAGCTCTCTCACCTGGCGGCGCGCCACGACTCCGTCCTGGTCCGCCAGCAGGCCGGTCACGGAGTCGGTCATCGGCCGATCCTGGCGGCCACGGCCGACGCGATCCAGGGGACTTCGGGGTCCTGTGGATGAGCGAGGCGCGGAATGCGGTCGATCGCACGCACCCAGTGCTCCGGATCGACCGCACTGTCGTCTCCGGGGCGAACCTCAGCCGCAGGCGGGCGCCTGGGGCAGCGGGGCGGGGACGCCCAGGCCCGGCATGCCCAGCGAGACGCCGCTGGGGGCGGGCGGGGCGGCGTGGCGCGACTCCCAGGCGTCGCCGGAGCGGGTGCGGCGTACGGCGAGGACGGGGCCGTCGGCGACCAGGTGGTGCGGGGCCGCGTAGGTGATCTGGACGGTGACCATGTCCCCGGGCCGGACCGCGGGCGCGTCGGCACCGAGCGCGGAGAAGTCGGCCTCGAAGTGCACCAGGCGGTTGTCCGGGGCCCGGCCGGTGAGCCGGTGGGTGGCGGCGTCCTTGCGCCCCTCCCCCTCGGCGACCATCAGCTCGACGCGGCGCCCGACCTGGCGCTTGTTCTCGTTCCAGGCGACCTCGGTGACCACGTCGACCAGGCGCTGGTAGCGGTCCTTGACGACCTCCGGGGAGATCTGGTCCTCCAGGATCGCCGCGGGGGTACCGGGGCGCTTGGAGTACTGGAAGGTGAAGGCGCTGGAGAACCGGGCGGCCCGGACCACGTCGAGGGTGGCCTGGAAGTCCTCCTCGGTCTCGCCGGGGAAGCCGACGATGATGTCGGTGGTGATCGCCGCCTCCGGCATCGCGGCGCGGACCCGCTCGATGATGCCGAGGAACTTCGACTGGCGGTAGGAGCGGCGCATGTCGCGCAGCACCTTGTCCGAGCCCGACTGCAGCGGCATGTGCAGGCTGGGCATCACGTTGGGCGTCTGCGCCATCGCCTCGATCACGTCGTCGGTGAACTCCGCGGGGTGCGGCGAGGTGAACCGGACCCGCTCGAGGCCCTCGATCTCCCCGCAGGCGCGCAGCAGCTTGCTGAACGCCTGTCGGTCGCCGAACTCCACGCCGTAGGCGTTCACGTTCTGGCCCAGCAGGGTCACCTCGGTGACGCCCTCGTCGACCAGCGCGCGGACCTCGGCCAGGATGTCGCCGGGGCGGCGGTCCTTCTCCTTGCCGCGCAGCGCGGGGACGATGCAGAACGTGCAGGTGTTGTTGCACCCGACCGAGATCGACACCCACGCGGCGTACGCCGAGTCGCGCTTGGTGGGCAGCGTGGAGGGGAAGACCTCGAGCGACTCGAGGATCTCGACCTGCGCCTCCTCCTGGACCCGGGCCCGCTCCAGCAGCACCGGCAGCGAGCCGATGTTGTGGGTGCCGAAGACGACGTCGACGTAGGGCGCCTTGCTGGTGATCGTGGCGCGGTCCTTCTGCGCCAGGCAGCCGCCGACCGCGATCTGCATGCCGGGCCGGGCCGCCTTGACCGGCGCCAGGTGGCTGAGGTTGCCGTAGAGCTTGTTGTCGGCGTTCTCCCGCACCGCGCAGGTGTTGAAGACGACCACGTCGGCCTGCTCGCCGTCGTCGGCCGGGGCGTAGCCGGCGTCCTCCAGCAGCCCGGTCAGGCGCTCGGAGTCGTGGACGTTCATCTGGCACCCGTAGGTGCGGACCTCGTAGGTGCGTGGCGTGGCAGTCATGACCGGTCAAGAGTACGAGCGTGGAGGCTCATCGGAGAACTCGGAGGTTCCCGCCGTGGCGCAGCAAAGTGGCCCATGCGCGCCGGCTCGGTCTGGAAGAGTGAGGTCATGAGTGACGAGGGCGAGCGGTTCGGCTGGTATGCGCACCCGCCTGCGGGGTTTGCCGAGGGTGACGACACCGACGACCCGGTGCGCTCGGTGAGGCTTTGGGACGGCGCCCCGGAGATCGGCCCCTTCTGGGAGGGCGGCGTCTTCATCAGCGACGACTTCGACGAGCTCCATGAGTGGATCGGCATCTCGCGAGAGCTCTTCGATGACGCGACCGCCTGGTGCGAGGAATCAGCCTCGCTGAGAGCCGAGCCCAGTGACGACTGGAAGCGCCGACACTTCGAGCGACAGCAGGACCTCCTGCGGCGCCTCTCGAGTGAGGTCCACCCCGGCATCGAGGTCGAGGCACCGCGTCGCGAACCGCGCACGCTGGTCCAGCTGAGCAGGCTGAACGCCGATGCCACGAGCGGCGACCTGGTCTTGTCCGACGAGCATGCGGGCGATGCCGGCCAACCGAAGGCGCTCCCCACGACGCCCGACGCGTTGAAAAACAGGGTCCTTGCCTGGGTTGCGGATGCCGGGAGGTACCAGCTGGCAACCGCAGAGAACAACGCAGCGATCTTCGCGTGGGAGGACGAGGGCTTCGCCATCGCCCGGGAGCTGCAGCAGGTCCTCGGCGACGACTACCGGGTGGTCGCGCGCTGACGGCGCGGCGGCGCGGCTCCTAAGCGAGCGCGCGCGCCGGGTGTCGCTCCTCGAGCGCACGCGCCGCCCGCTTGTGCCACCACCAGCCGACGCCCAGCTGTAGCGCCCCCAGGGCCAGGAAGCCGAGGTCCCACGACAGCGGGCCGCCCAGGTCGTCGCGGACGTGGTGGATGCCCAGGATCTGGTGGTCGATCAGGCCCTCGACCAGGTTGAAGATCCCCCAGCCGGCGAGGACCAGGCTGAAGTGGAAGCCCCAGGACGGCGCCAGGCGCCCCTGGCGCCACATCGCCAGCGTCGTGATCGACGCCGCCAGGACCAGGAACCAGGTGGCCAGGTGGAAGAAGCCGTCGGCCACGGTGTTCAGCTCCAGCCCGGCCAGGGTGTTCATCGGCGCTTCCTCGGTGTGGCTGATCATGTGGTGCCACTGGAAGATCTGGTGCAGCACGATGCCGTCGACGAAGCCGCCCAGACCGAGGCCGTAGAGCAGGCCCGCGGCCTTCGAGGGAGGTCGCGGCGAGGTGTCCATGGCGCGGGAGTACCCGTTCGCCGCGCGGCGATAACGGGTACGGGCTCCACCATGAGCGACGAGGCACTCACCGGCGACGAGACCACCCAGCTGCACGGAAGCATGGCCGACGAACAGCGCGGCGACACGATGACGGCCGCAGCGGAGGACTGGGCCAAGACGCACGGCCGCGAGAACGCGTCGGCGCAGGAGAAGATGGCGGGCTACCTGGAGAGCATCTCCGCCGGCGGCTCCCAGCAGGGAAGCGACCTGCCCGGACCCACCTGAGCCGGGCGGTTCGGCGACCCGAGAAGGTCACGAGACGGTTCCGGTTGACCTCTGTCCAGCATCAGAGATGGCCGGAGAGCCCGCATGCCGCTACCTTTCTCGCCATGACAGCGCTGGAGAAGAACCCTGCCCCGACGGGCCAGGGAGAGCCGCTCGTCGTGCTCGACGGTGTGAACAAGTGGTTCGGCGACCTGCACGTCCTGCAGGACATCGACCTGACCGTCCACCGCGGCGAGGTCGTCGTGGTCATCGGCCCCTCCGGGTCGGGCAAGTCCACCCTGTGCCGGGCCATCAACCGCCTCGAGACGATCGAGAAGGGCACGATCACCCTCGACGGCAAGCCGCTGCCGCAGGAGGGCAAGGCCCTGGCCAAGCTCCGTGCCGAGGTCGGCATGGTCTTCCAGAGCTTCAACCTCTTCGCGCACAAGACGATCCTCGAGAACGTCACGCTCGGCCCGATCAAGGTGCGCGGCCAGAAGAAGGCCGACGCCGAGAAGCGGGGCCGCGAGCTGCTCGAGCGCGTCGGCATCGCCCACCAGGCCGAGAAGTACCCCGCCCAGCTCTCCGGCGGCCAGCAGCAGCGCGTGGCGATCGCCCGTGCGCTGGCGATGGACCCCAAGGTGATGCTCTTCGACGAGCCCACCTCCGCGCTGGACCCGGAGATGATCAAGGAGGTCCTCGACGTGATGGTCGATCTCGCCAAGCGCGGGATGACCATGGTCGTGGTCACCCACGAGATGGGCTTCGCCCGCACCGCCGCGGACCGGGTGATCTTCATGTCCGACGGGGCGATCGTGGAGGAGAACACCCCCGAGGAGTTCTTCACGAACCCGCGCTCGGAGCGGGCCAAGGACTTCCTCGGCAAGATCCTCAAGCACTGAGCCGCGCGCACCACCCCCCTGCACTGACCCGCACCGACCACCAGCACCACGGGGCCGACCGGCTCGCGACAGAAGGAGACAGTTCATGCGACTCATCAAGACGAAGGCGGTGCTGGCGGCAGCCGGACTCGCCCTCTCCCTCGCCGCGTGCGGCAACGCCGGCGACGAGGAGAGCGACGCGCCGAAGGTCGATGCCAAGGAGAACGCCGCGGAGAACTTCGACGCCGGCACCCGGATGAAGGAGCTGGCCGAGGCCGGCAAGATCACCGTCGGCGTCAAGTACGACCAGCCCGGCCTCGGCTTCAAGGGCGCCACCGACGACATGCCGTCGGGCTTCGACATCGAGATCGCCAAGCTCCTGGTCGCCGACCTCGGGATCGACCCCAGCGACACCAGCAAGGTGACCTGGAAGGAGACCATCTCCGACAACCGCGAGCCCTTCCTCGAGGCCGGCGAGGTCGACCTCGTGCTCGCGTCGTACTCGATGACCGACGAGCGCCGCCAGGTGGTCGGCCAGACCGGGCCGTACATGATCACCGGCCAGCAGCTGCTGGTGAAGAAGGGCGGCGACATCCAGGGCGTCGAGGACATCAAGGGCACCGAAGTCTGCTCGGTGACCGGCTCCACCTCGCTGGAGAACGTCGAGGCCGAGGGCGCCAAGCCGCGCGGCTTCGACACCTACTCCGAGTGCCGCGACCAGGTCCTCAACGGCACCGTCGACGCGATGACCACGGACGGCTCGATCCTGCTCGGATACGCCGCCATCAACCCCGAGGAGCTCGAGGTCGTCGGCGAGGAGTTCTCCGAGGAGCGCATCGGCGTCGGCTACTCCAAGACCACCCCCGAGATGTGCGAGTGGATCAACGGCGTGCTCGAGGAGTCCTTCGAGAACGGCGACTGGGAGGCCGCGTGGGACGCGACGCTGGGCAAGTCCGGCGCCGAGGCCCCCGAGCCGCCCACCCTGGACGAGTGCCAGGCCTGATCACGACCCCTGCATGAGCGTGGGCCGGGCGAGCGCCCGGCCCACGCTCATGTCCCCTACGAACGGAAGGCGGTGAGCTGAGTGGACGACATCCTCTCCAACTTCGATCTTTACCTGCGCGCGTTCGGCATGGTCATCGCCCTGTTCGTCATCTCCGGGATCGCCTCGCTGATCCTCGGCGTCGCGCTCGCGGCGATGCGGGTGGGACCGGTCAAGGTGCTCGCCCGCGCGGCCGGGGTCTACGTGACCGTGGTGCGCAACACCCCGCTGCTGATGATCTTCATCTTCATGGCGATCGCGGCACCCAAGCTGGGCCTGACGTTCAACTCCGTGGAGGAGATCACCGACCGGCTGACCCCCGGCGACTGGTACGTCTCCGGCTTCTTCTTCCGCTCATGCCTGGCCCTGAGTCTCTACACCGCGGCGTTCGTGTGCGAGGCCTTCCGCTCGGGCATCAACTCGGTCCCCCTCGGCCAGGCCGAGGCGTCGCGGGCCATCGGCCTCACCTTCCTGGGCTCCATGCGCCACGTCGTGCTGCCGCAGGCGCTGCGCGCGACGCTGCCGCCGCTGGCCAGTGTCCAGATCGCCCTGATCAAGAACACCTCCATCGCCGGGGTCTTCGGGATCCTGGAGGCCACCGCCCGGATGAAGTACTTCTCCAACCGCAACGCCGACGAACGGGAGCTTGTCTTCATCATGTTCGCGATCGGCTACATCGTCATCGTGGAGGTCGTCTCCTTGGCGGCCAACCGACTCGAGAAGCGATGGGCGGTGGCCGCGCGATGAGCCACAGCGTCCTCTTCGATGCGCCGGGACCCCGCACCAAGGCCCGGCACCGGATCTACACGATCGCGGGCACCCTGCTGGTGCTGGCCGCGGCGGCGTTGGTGATCAAGCGCTTCTACGACTACGGGCAGCTCGAGTACTCCCTGTGGGAGCCCTTCGTGACTCCGCAGTACGTTCAAGCGCTCCTCGTGGACGGGCTGCTCAAGACCCTGCAGATGGCAGGTCTGTCGATCCTCTTCGCCGTGGTCTTCGGCGCCTTCTTCGGGATCGGCAAGCTCTCCGACCACGCGTGGGTGCGCTGGCCGTGCTGGCTGGTCGTCGAGTTCTTCCGGGCCGTCCCGGTGCTGCTGCTGATGATCTTCCTGTTCTTCGCCTACGGCGTCGGCGAGGGCGGCATCGGCGCCTACTGGAGCGTCGTGATCGCGCTGACGCTCTACAACGGCTCGGTGCTCGCCGAGATCTTCCGCGCCGGGGTGCTCGCCGTTCCCGCCGGACAGGCCGAGGCCGCCTATGCGATCGGGATGCGCAAGTCGCAGGTGATGCGGATCGTGCTGATGCCGCAGGCCGTGAAGATCATGCTGCCCTCGATCATCAGCCAGTGCGTCGTGGCCCTCAAGGACACCAGCCTCGGCTACGCCATCAGCGCGCCCGGCCTCACCTTCGTCGGCAAGCAGATCTACGGCGAGTTCGCCAACCAGGTCCAGGCCGCGCTGGTCGTCACCGCGATCTACGTCACGGTCAACCTGATCCTGACCGGCGCCGCGACCTGGGTCCAGAAGAAGTACGTGGGCGAGAAGAAGCTGGTCGTGCCGGGCGCCGGGAACACCGACGGCCGGGCGGTCTGAACGCTGTGGGGCCGCCTCGGCGGTCTCCCTGACGCGCCGTTTGGTCCCCAACGGCGAGGATTTCCGCCCGTGGCCCTCCGTCTCTGACCAATCGGCGTCCGCGGCCGCCCGTCTGCCGGGGCACCGCGCCGTTGACGTCGTCCGCCGTGCGTGCGGGGTCGCCGATTGGGCAGAGACGGCAGCGCGATGCCCGGATTTCTCTCCGGTGGGGACCAAACGGCGGCCGGAGCGGAGCGAACGCCGGCATCACCTGCTCGGGGCGTCTGCGAGGATGCTGGCGTGAGCACGCCCAGGACCCGCAGCCGGATGACCAGCGGGGAGCGCCGCGCGCAGCTGCTCGGGGTGGCCCGGGCGCTGTTCGCCGAGCGCGGCTTCGACGGCACGTCGATCGAGGAGATCGCGGCCCGGGCCGGGGTGTCCAAGCCGGTGGTCTACGAGCACTTCGGTGGCAAGGAGGGCGTCTACGCGGTCGTCGTGGACCGCGAGGTCACCCAACTGCTGACGGTGATGCAGGCCTCGCTGGTGGGGGGCCCGCGCCAGATCCTGGAGGGCGCGACGATGGCGCTGCTCGACTACATCGAGTCCTCGCCCGACGGCTTCCGGATCATCACCCGCGACAGCCCGATCGGGTCCTCGACGTTCCAGACGATCATCGGCGACGTCGTGGGGCGGGTCGAGGGCATCCTCGTCAACGAGTTCGCCCGGCTGGGGCTGGATGCGGCGCTGGCGCCGATGTACGCGCGGATGCTGGTCGGCATGGTCGCCTCGACCGGCCAGTGGTGGCTCGACTTCGGCGCCCCCGAGAAGCGTGAGGTGGCCGCGCACCTGGTCAACCTGGCCTGGAACGGCCTGTCCACGCTGGAGGCGGCACCGCGCGCCCTGCGCGTCACCTGATTCACCCGGCCGGCTGCGCGGCCAGCACCTCGACCCGGTTGCCGTGTCCGTCGAAGCTGTGGAGGCGCTGGTAGCCGGTGAAGCTGTGCCGCTGCGTCCAGTCGACCTCGAAGCCCAGCCGGCGCAGCCGCTCCCCCACCTCCTCCAGCTCGGCGACCCCGTCCACGACGAGCGCCGGGTGCGCCTTGCGGGCGGGGGCGAACGGCGCCTCCACGCCGACGTGGATCTCCGCGGCGACCGCGCCGCGCGCGTCGTAGGCCCGGAACCAGGCGCCGCCGCGCGCGGCCAGCTCCTCGGGCTTGGCCACCTCGCTCAGGCCCAGCCCCTCTGCGTAGAAGCGGCGCGCCAGCGGCTCCCCGCCCTGGGGGCACGCCACCTGGACGTGGTGCAGCCTCATCGGCCCGCCTCCGCGCCGCCGGCCACCTGCGCCACCGCGAAGACCCGACGGAACGGCAGCACGACGCGCCCTGCTCGCGCCGGGTACGCCGCCCGCAGACGCTCCTTGAACTCGCCCTCGAACTCCCCGCGCAGCCGCTCGGGCAGCGCCTGCAGCGTGGGCCGGGCCCCGGTGGCCGCGACCCACGCGAAGACCGGGTCCTCCCCCGCCAGCACGTGCAGGTAGGTGGTCTCCCAGGCGTCGACGCGGCAGCCCAGCCCGCTCAGCGCCTCCAGGTAGGTCGCGGCGTCGTGCGCCTGCGGCGTCGCCACGTCCGCGGTGTACGGCGCGAACCGCGGGTCGGCGGCCAGGTCACGGCGGATGGTGTGGCTGGGCTCCTCGAAGTTGCCGGGCACCTGGAGCGCCAGCCAGCCGCCGGGCGCCACCCGGCTCACCAGCGCGGGCAGCAGCTCGAGGTGACCGGGCACCCACTGCAGCGTGGCGTTCGAGACCAGCACGTCCAGCGCCGGCTCCTCCTCCTGCGCGAGCCAGTCGCGCAGGTCCGCGACGACGAACTCGATGCCGGGCGCGTCGCGTCGGGCTCGGGTGATCATCTCGGTGGAGCTGTCGAGGCCGCGCACCTGCGCGCCCGGCCAGCGCTCGGCCAGCAGCCGGGTCAGGTTCCCGGGGCCGCAGCCCAGGTCGAGGACCCGGTCCGGGGCCTGCGCGCCCACCCGCTGGAGCAGCTCGACGAAGGGCCGACCGCGCTCATCGGCGTAGGTCAGGTACTGCCCGGGGTCCCAGCTCTGCATGTCGCCTCCAATTGTCTCGACGTCAAGACAGTTTGCAGGCGGACTTATCTCGATGTCAAGATTCTCGACCGGGGCGCTAGCATGGGCGCATGCGCGACGAGGTGGACGAGCTCGTCGAGGCGTGGGCGCGTGAGCGCGGCGACCTCGACCTGGGTCCGGTGGAGGTCTTCAGCCGGATCAGCCGTCTCGCGCGCCAGCTGGAGCTGGCCCGCCGCGCGGCGTTCACCGCCCAGGCGATCGAGCTGTGGGAGTTCGACGTGCTGGCCGCGCTGCGCCGCGCCGGGACCCCCTACGAGCTCTCCCCCGGCCGACTGCTGCGCGAGACCCTGGTGACCAGCGGCACGATGACCAACCGGGTCGACCGGCTCGCCGCCCGCGGGCTCGTCGAGCGGCTGCCCGACCCGCGCGATCGCCGCGGGGTCCTGGTCCGCCTCACCGCCGAGGGCAAGACCCGCGTCGACGCCGCCTTCGAGGCCCTGGTCGCCGCCGAGCGCGACCTGCTCGCCGTACTCCCCGAGGCGCAGCGCCAGGAGCTGGCCGACAGCCTGCGGGCGCTGCTGTCGTCGTTCAGCTGAGGCTGCCGGCCGCCCCACCCGTCACTCCAGCAGCTCTGCCGCCTGCAGCCACTCCAGCTCGATGTCCGCGCGGGTGCCGGCCAGCTCGCCCAGCTCCTTGGTGAGCTTCGCCATCCGCTCGTAGTCCTCGGAGTGCGTGGCGAGCTCGGCGTTGATCTCGGCCTCGCGGGCGGTGAGCTTGGCCAGCTGCTTGTCGAGGCGGGCGACGGTCTTGCGCGCGGCCCGCTCCTCGGCGCTGCCGGCCTTGGCCTTCTTCGACCCTGGAGCGTTCCCGCCCGCAGCGCCCGCGGTCGAAGACGCCCCGACCGTGCCCGACGCCGGTACGGCGGCCGCTGCCGCCAGCGCGGCGTCCTCGGCGGCCAGGTCGGCCGCGCGGCGCTCCAGGTACTCGTCGACGCCGCGCGGCAGCATCGCGATCTGGCCATCGCCCAGCAGCGCCCAGACCGAGTCGGTGACCCGCTCCAGGAAGTACCGGTCGTGGGAGACCACGATCAGGGTGCCCGGCCAGCCGTCGAGGAAGTCCTCGAGGACGTTGAGGGTGTCGATGTCCAGGTCGTTGGTGGGCTCGTCGAGCAGCAGCACGTTCGGCTCGAGCAGCAGCAGGCGCAGCAGCTGGAAGCGGCGCCGCTCGCCACCGGAGAGGTCGCCGATGCGCGCCGTGAGCCGGTCGCCGGTGAACCCGAACCGCTCCAGCAGCGACATCGCGGTGATCTCGCCGTCGGCGGTCTTGGTGACCCGGCGGATCCGCTCCACCGACGGCAGCACCCGCTCGGTGGGGTCGAGGTCGTCGAGCTGCTGGGTGAGGTGCTGCAGGGAGACGGTCTTGCCGGTCTTCACCCGCCCCGAGGCCGGCTCGAGCAGGCCGCCGATCAGCGACAGCACCGAGGTCTTGCCGGCCCCGTTCACCCCGACGATGCCCACCCGGTCGCCGGGACCCAGCCGCCAGGTGGCGTGGTGCAGCAGCGTGCGCTCGCCGCGCACCAGGTCGACGTCCTCGAGGTCGATGACGTCCTTGCCGAGGCGCTGGGTGGCGAACTTCTGCAGCTCCAGGCGGTCGCGCGGCGGGGGCACGTCGGCGATCAGCGCGTTGGCGGCGTCGATGCGGAACTTCGGCTTCGCGGTCCGCGCCGGGGCGCCGCGGCGCAGCCAGGCGAGCTCCTTGCGGGCGAGGTTCTGGCGGCGCGTCTCGCTGGCCGAGGCCTGCCGGGTGCGCTCCGCCTTGGCCAGCACGTACGCCGCGTAGCCGCCCTCGTAGGCGTCCACGACCCCGTCGTGCACCTCCCAGGTCCACTGGCAGACCTCGTCGAGGAACCACCGGTCGTGGGTGACCACGACCATCGCCGAGGGGCGGTTCACCAGGTGCTGGGCCAGCCACGCGACCGCCTCCACGTCCAGGTGGTTGGTCGGCTCGTCGAGGATGATCAGGTCGTGGTCGCCCAGCAGCAGCGCCGCGAGCGAGCAGCGTCGGCGCTCGCCACCGGAGAGCCCGAGCACCGGGCGGTCCAGCGAGACGCCCGCGAGCAGCACCTCGACGACCTCGCGCATCGCGTAGTCGGCCGCCCACTCGTGGTCCTCGCGACCGCCGAGGACGGCCTCGCGCACGGTGTGGGTGTCGACCAGCTCGTCGCCCTGGTGCAGGTAGCCGATGTGCAGCCCGCGCGAGCGGGAGACCCGGCCGCTGTCGGGCTCCTCCAGGCCGGCCATCACCTCCAGCAGCGTGGTCTTGCCGTCGCCGTTGCGCCCGACGATGCCGATCCGCTCGCCGGCGGCGATGCCGAGCGAGACGTCGGTCAGCAACGGCCGGATGCCGTAGGACTTCGAGACCTTCTCGAGGTTGATCAGGTTGGACATCAGGAGTACCTCACGAGGTGTGCGCCGGCGACAGGGCCGTTGGCGACGAGGACGACAGGGGAGACGGTCTCCAGCTCGCCCGCGACCGCGCGGGCGTGGGGACCGGAGGAGCAGAGGAAGACGACGGTGGGCCCGGACCCGGAGACCATGCCGCGCAGGGCCCCGGCCTCCTCGCCGCGGGCGATCACCTCGCCCAGGTCGGGGCGCAGGTCGATCGCGGGGGCCTGCAGGTCGTTGTGCAGCGTGGCCGCCAGCAGGGCCGGGTCCCGGGCCGCGAGCGCCCCGAGCAGCGCCCGCGCCGGAGCCGGGGTGGGGCCGGCGTCGGGGAAGAGCCGGTCGTAGTGCCGGTAGACCTCGGGGGTGGACAGGCCCCGGTCCGAGGGCACGACCACCCACCACCAGGGCCCCTCGTCGGCGAGCGGCTCCACCACCTCGCCGCGCCCGGTGCCCAGCGCGGTGCCGCCCACCAGCGCGAACGGGACGTCGCTGCCCAGCTCGGCCGCGATCCGCAGCAGGTCGGCGTCGGAGGTGCCGAGGTCCCACAGCCGGTCCAGGGCGACCAGCGCCGCGGCCGCGTCGGCCGAGCCGCCGGCCATCCCGCCGGCCACCGGGATGGCCTTGGTGACGCTGAGTGCGGCGTGCGGCTCGATGCCGTGGTGCGCGGCCAGCAGCCGGGCCGCCTTCCACGCGATGTTCGACCCGTCCAGCGGGACCGCGCCCGCGTCGACGTACGGCGCGGGCTCGACGGCGATGCTCAGCCCCTGGCCCGGCGCGGCGCTCAGGTCGTCGTGCAGCCCGACCGCCTGGTAGACGGTGACCAGCGGGTGGAAGCCGTCGGGCCGTGGCGCACCGACGCCCAGGTGGAGGTTGATCTTGGCGGGGGCTCGGACGGTGACAGGGGCGGGGACGTGGACCGCTGCGGTCACCGGGCGCCCTCCCCGGCCGGCGTCACGCCGTCCTCGGCACCGGCGTCCTCGGCACAGGCGGCCTGGGCCAGCGCCAGGCCCTCGGCGATCCGCGCGAACTCGACGACCCCGATCTGCTCGCCGCGGGTGTTCGGCTCGACGCCCGCCGCGGCCAGCGCGGCCCCGGCGATCTCGGCCGAGCCCGCCAGGCCACGCAGCGCCGCGCGCAGGGTCTTGCGCCGCTGCGCGAACGCCGCGTCCACCACCGCGAAGACCTGCTCGCGGGTGGCGGTGGTCGCCGGCGGCTCGCGCCGGGTCCAGGCGACCAGGCCGGAGTCGACGTTGGGCGCGGGCCAGAACACGTTGCGTCCCACGGCCCCGGCGCGGCGCACCTCGGCGTACCAGGCGGCCTTCACCGACGGCACGCCGTACACCTTGGAGCCGGGACCGGCGGCGAGCCGGTCGGCCACCTCGGCCTGCACCATCACCAGCCCGCGCTCGAGCGAGGGCAGCAGCTCCAGCATGTGCAGCAGCACCGGGACCGACACGTTGTAGGGCAGGTTGGCCACCAGCGCGGTGGGCGCCGGGCCCGGGATCTCGCGCACCCGCAGCGCGTCCGCGTGGACCACCTCGAAGGCGTCCACGTGGTCGGGGGCGTAGGTCGCGATCGTCGCGGGCAGCTCGTCGGCGAGCCGTTCGTCGAGCTCGACGGCCACCACCCGCCGCGCGACCGCGAGCAGGGCCAGCGTCAGCGAGCCGAGCCCGGGGCCGATCTCGATGACCACGTCGTCGGGGCCGATCCCGGAGTCGCGCACGATGCGGCGCACCGTGTTGGGGTCGATGACGAAGTTCTGCCCGCGCTGCTTGGTGGGGCGCACGTCGAGTCGCGCGGCGAGCGAACGCACCTCCGCCGGGCCGAGAAGTCTCGGCCCGGCGGAGGTGGAGGCGGCCGGTGGGCCCTGGTCAGGCATTCCACCAGCGTAGTCGGCGCGCTGCGTGGTCAGCGGGGCAGACCCAGCTGCGCGGAGCAGTGCGGCCAGGCGCCGTAGCCACCGGAGGCGTCGCGCAGCTTCGTGGCGACGGCGATCTGGGTCTCGCGGCTGTGCGAGCTGGGCAGCCCGGTGCCGCCGTAGGCCTGCCAGGTGGACAGCGAGAACTGCAGTCCGCCGTAGTAGCCGTTGCCGGTGTTGATGGCCCAGTTGCCGCCGGACTCGCACTGCGCGAGCCGGTCCCACACGCTGTTGCCGGAGGCGTAGTTGGTGCTCGGCGCCGCCGGCTCGGCGGGACGCTCCTTGGTACCGACCCGCACGATCTCGTCGACCGGACGCTTGACGACCTTGGAGCGCACCACCTCGGTGCGCACCAGCTCACCGTCGCGGTAGGTCAGCCGGTAGGTGACGTCGCGCTTGCCGGGGACGCCCTCGCGCTGGACCTCGTCCTCGTCCTCGTACATCGAGGGGTCCTTCTTCTTCACGGTGTCGAAGTCGATGCTCTCGCCGCGCGCCTGCTTGGTGACGACCCTGACCTTGGTGACGACGATCTTGTCGCCGCTCTCCACCTGGGCCTTGAGCCGCGGCTTCACCTCGTCGTCGTCGTCGTGCTTGACGCCGAGCTCCTCGAGAGCCTCCTGCACGGTGAGCGCGTGGACCTTGTCGGCCTTGACCTTCTTGCCGGCGACCAGGACCGTGAGCTTCTTCGCCGTGACCACCTCGAGGGCCAGGCCCTCGCGGCTGATGTCGGCGCTACGGCTCACCGAGAGGTCGGCGCCGCCGAAGCGGCGCCCGATCTCGTCGAGCGCGCCCTGCACGTCGGTGGAGTTGACCCAGTGGGTCTTCGTCTCGCCGTCGACGCTCAGCTCGAGCGGCCGGCCGAAGCGGACGGTGATCCGGTCCCCGTCGCTCACCTTCTGGTCGGGGTCGGGGGCGACGATGTCGTGCTCGCCCACCTCGATGCCCTCGTCCTCGAGGACCTCGCCGACGGTCCCGGCCATGGCGGAGACGCTGCGAGCCTCGCCGTCCAGGGAGAGGGTGACCTTCTTGGTCAGCATGGAGTATCCGACCGTGCTGCCGGCCACAGCCAGCACCACCAGGGTCGCCACGGTCACCAGAATGGCTCTGTTCCGACCCAGGCGGGCCAGCTTGCTAGTCAGCGTGCTCTGCACGATTCTCCGAACGTCGTCCTGTCCGGTTCTCGGGTGCCGGGGCATCCCCGCACGTGACACCGATGGCGCTGGTGACGTCGAGCTGCGTGCGTGGGTCTCGGCGGCCTGGACGCCAGGGGAAGACGTCCGCTTCGCCCGCTCAGCTGCGGACGGCTGCCCGTTGGGGGCCACCTGTTGCTCCGGTCGGGAGTCCCGATTCCGGCTGTCAGTCACACGACAGTAACGGCGGATCCCGCCATATCAAACTCCGCCGGGACCCGCACATCGGGGTGGTGACGCGATTCACCCGGCTCCCGAGCCCCGCCGACGGCTACCAGGCGCCCCCGAAGACGGCCGTCGTGGTGGCGTCCACGGCTGCGCACAGCGCCTCCAGGTCCTCGCCCCGGGTCTCGGCCATCACCCGCATCGTGAGCGGGATCAGGTACGACGCGTTGGGTCGGCCCCGGTACGGGTGGGGCGTGAGGTACGGCGCGTCGGTCTCCACCAGCACCCTGTCCTGCGGCGCCACCACCAGGGCGTCGCGCAGCGGTTGGGCGTTCTTGAAGGTGACCGTCCCGGAGAAGCTCAGGTGCGCGCCGCGGTCCAGGCAGGCCCGGGCGAAGTCGGCGTCGCCGGAGAAGCAGTGCATCACCCACCGCTGTGGGGCGCCCTCGCTGTCGATCACCTCCAGCACCTGCGCGTGGGAGTCGCGGTCGTGGATGACCAGGGTCTTGTCCAGCCGCTTGGCCAGGTCGATGTGGCGCCGGAAGCTCTCGACCTGCGCCGCGCGGCCCTCCTCGCCGGTGCGGAAGTGGTCGAGGCCGGTCTCCCCCACCGCGCGCACCTTGTCGTGGGCGCCGGCGAGCCGCTCGATCTCGGCGAGCGCCTCCTCCAACCGCCCCTCGGCCGCCAGCCGGGGAGCCTCGTTGGGGTGCAGCGCGACGCCCGCCACCAGCGCGTCGTAGCGCTCGGCCGCCTCCACCGCCCAGCGGGCTCCGGGCAGGTCGCAGCCGATCTGCACGATCCGGGTCACGTTCACCTCGGCCGCCGCGGCCAGCGCCCGGTCGGTGCCGAGCCAGTGCTCGCCCTCGGGTCCGTCCGCGATGTCGAGGTGGCAGTGGTTGTCCACCACCGGGTGCGGCAGCGGCTCGGGCGCGGGCGGGCGGGTCCGGTCGCGTCGGCTGCCCTGCTCGTCTGTCTCGGCGCGGGCTCGGGTGGGCTGCTCGGTCACGCCACCGAGGCTAACCCGCGGCCCGCGAGGCTAGCTGGCGGCCCGCGTACCGACGGAGGCGATGCGCTCCAGGACGATCGGGGCCAACAGCTCGGGTGCCTGCGCCGGGATCCAGTGCGAGACGCCCTCGAGCACCCGCAGCTCGTAGGGCGCCTTCACGCACGCCTCGGTCAGCTCCGCGCCCTTGCGGGCCAGCGCCACGTCGCCGTCGCTCCACACGTGCGTGGTCGGCACCGTGACCGGGCGGCGCAGGACCGATCCACCGGCCAGGCCGAAGGGCAGCGCCCGGTACCAGGCCAGCCCGCCCGGCAGCGCGCCGTACTCGAGGATCTCGCGGCGGAACCGGGCCACGCCGTCGGCGTCCATGCCCGCCGCGCGCAGCGCGTCCTCGACGCGACCCGGACTGGTCCGGGCCAGCACCTCGGGCAGGATCGGAGTCTGGAACAGGCCCATGTACAACGAGCGCAGCGCCTGGGTGGAGCGCACCATCGAGCCGAGGAACGCCGCCGGGTGCGGCACCGAGACCGTCACCAGCGAGCGGCACAGCTCGGGCCGGGTGGCGGCCAGGCCCCAGGCGACCATCGCCCCCCAGTCGTGGCCGACGAGGTGGACCCGCTCGGTGCCGGTCAGCAGCCGGATCTCCTCGATCAGCGCCTCGACGTCGGCGACCAGGTTGCTCAGCCGGTACGCCGCGCGCCCACGCGGGCGGGCGCCCGGGGAGTAGCCGCGCTGGTCGGGGGCGAAGGTGCGCACCCCGGCCGCGTTGAGGGCCGCGGAGACCTGCGCCCAGGAGCTGGCGCGCTCGGGGAAGCCGTGCAGGAGCACCGCGATCTCGCCGGAGCCGGCGGCGGTCCTGTCCGCGGGCAGCGGTCCGGAGTCGGTGACGTCGAAGGTCAGCCCGTCGCGGGTGTACGTCGTGAGTCGGTCGCTGATGGGCATGTGTCCTCCGTGGGGGGTCGTTCCGGGCTGACGGGTCAGGATCTGTGCACCTCGTTGTAGACCTCGCGCTTGGGGACACCGGCGCGCCGGGCCACCTCGACGATCGCGTCCTTGCGGGAGGTACCCACCTGCTCCAGCTCCAGCACCGCGGCGCGCAGGCTGTCAGGGTCCGAGGCGACGTCGTGCCCGACCTCGGCGCCGCGGACCACGATCGTCACCTCCCCGCGCACCCCCTCCCCGGCCCACTCGACCAGCTCGGCGAGCGCGCCGCGGCGTACTTCCTCGTGGGTCTTGGTCAGCTCGCGGCAGACCGCGCCCGCGCGGTCCGCGCCGAACGCGTCGCGCATCGCGGCCAGGGCCGCCTCGGTGCGGTGCGGCGCCTCGAAGAACACCATCGTCCGCTCCTCCCCGGCCAGCGCGGCGAGCCGCCGGCCGCGCTCGCCGGCCTTGCGGGGCAGGAACCCCTCGAAGCAGAAGCGGTCCACCGGCAGCCCGGAGACGGCCAGCGCGGTGAGCACCGCCGAGGGCCCGGGGACCGAGGTGACGGTGACGTCGTGCTCGACGGCGGCGGCGACCAGCCGGTAGCCGGGGTCCGAGACGCTCGGCATCCCGGCGTCGGTGACCAGCAGCACCCGCTTGCCCTCGAGCAGCGCCTCGAGCAGCACCGGGGTCCGCGCCGCCTCGTTGCCCTCGAAGTAGGACACCACCCGCCCGGACACGCTCACGCCCAGCTCGGAGGTCAGCCGCCTGAGCCGGCGAGTGTCCTCGGCGGCGACCACGTCGGCGCCGGCCAGCTCGCTGGCCAGGCGCGGCGGAGCGTCCTCGACCCGGCCGATCGGAGTGCCCGCCAGGACCAGGACACCGGGAGCGGTCGCGTCTTCTGTCATGGCCCGATCATCGCAGGCGCACTCAGTACAGTTCCGACCGTGACGACGACCGGCCTCTCCCGCACCGCCACCGGCGACGTCGTCCCGACCGCCCAGGAGCGGGCGCAAGCGCCGCTGCGGGCGCTGCGCGGCGGCCCCCGCGAGCGGCTGATGGGCTGGGTGGCCGCACTCGGCGCGGGGGTGCTCGCGCTGTTCCTGCGGGTCTGGCGCCTCGACACGCCGCACCAGTTCTCCTTTGACGAGACCTACTACGCCAAGGACGCCTGGTCGCTGCTCAAGCACGGCTACGTCCGCGAGTACGACGACGGCGCCGACGAGGCGATCCTCGCCGGCGACACCGGGGGCCACTGGCTCCAGGACCCGTCGATGATCGTCCACCCCGACGTGGGCAAGTGGCTGATCGCGCTGGGCGAGAAGGCGTTCGGGATGGACCCGTTCGGCTGGCGCATCGCCTCGGCGGTGGTCGGCGCGCTGATGGTCGTGGTGATGGTGCGCCTCGCACGGCGCCTCACCGGCTCCACGGCGCTCGGCCTGCTGGCCGGGTTGCTGCTGTGCTTCGACGGGCTGCAGCTGGTGCTCTCCCGGCTCGCCCTGCTCGACATCTTCCTGGCCTTCTTCCTGCTCTGCGCCGTGCACTGCCTGGTGGCCGACCGGCAGTCCTCACGGGCCCGGCTGGCGCGGCTGGTGCCGGGCCAGGTGAGCGGCGGCTGGGGGCCGGTGCGGGCGATGCTCTGGCGGCCCTGGCTGGTCGCCGGCGGGGTGTGCTTCGGGCTCGCCGTCGGCACCAAGTGGACCGCGCTGTTCCCGATGGCCGCCTTCGGGCTGCTGGTCTGGCTGTGGAGCGCCGGGGCGCGCCGCTCCTTCGGGGTCCGGCTGCCGATCCTGCGCTCGGCGCTGGTCGACGGCGTGCCGGCCTTCCTGCAGCTGGTCGGCGTGGCCTTCGTGGTCTACGTGGCCACCTGGACCGGCTGGCTGGTGCACGCCGAGGAGTACGAGCAGGCGCTCTCGCAGACCCAGTACACGACCCACGACGGCGGCGAGCAGTGGCCGACCGCCACCGAGCCCGACGCCGAGGGCCTCGGCGAGGTCGTCCAGTCGCTGCGCTCGCTGGCCTACTACCACCGCGACGTCTTCATCTTCCACACCCAGTTCCTCGACGACAGCGAGCACACCTACGCCTCCTCGCCGTGGGGCTGGCTGCTGCTCAACCGGCCCGTCGGCGTCGACGCCCAGCTCGACATCCAGCCCGGTGACCAGGGCTGCGACGCCCCCGAGGGCAGCGACTGCCTGCGCCAGGTGCTGCTGCTCGGCACGCCGGTGCTGTGGTGGGGCGGGGTGCTCGCGCTGATCTTCTCGGCGGTGGTGTGGGTCGGCCAGCGCGACTGGCGCTTCGGCCTGTGCGTGGTCGGCACGCTGTCCACCTGGCTGCCGTGGGTGCCCAACGCGGACCGGCCGATCTTCTTCTTCTACGCGATCGCGACGCTGCCCTTCCTGGTGCTCGCGCTCACCCTGACGATGGGCAGGCTGATCGGCTCACGCCCCGCCGGCGGCGCGGCGGCCGCGACCCCGCGGCGTACGGCGGGAGTGGTCGCGGCCGGGTCGTTCTTCATGCTGGTGCTGGTGAACTTCGCGTGGTTCTGGCCGATCTGGACCGACGAGCTGCTCACCCACTCCGAGTGGATCGACCGGATCTGGTTCTCCCGCTGGATCTGAGCCCGGCGCTGCCGCGCTGGCTACGCTCGGTCGGGTGACTGCCCCCGCCGCGGACCGCGCCCGCCAGATCACCGTGCCGCTCGACTCCGACTCCACGCTCCTGGCCCCGGCCGGGCGGGCGTTCTCGATCTGGTCGCTGGTCTCCCTGGGCTGGGTGTGCGTGGCCCCCTGGCCGGTCCGGGCATGAGCGGCTTCCGGCCCGGCTGGGAGGCCTTCCCGGCGGCGCTGCTGGACTTCTGGGCCGAGCGGCACCTGTGCACGCTGACCACGCTGCGCGCCGACGGCACCCCGCACGTGGTGCCGGTCGGGGTGGCGCTCGACCCCGAGCGGCGCTGCGGGTGGGTGATCACCTCGGCGACCTCGCACAAGGCCCGCCAGGTGCGCGCCGCCGGAGCCGGCGGGGCGGTGGTCGCCGCCTGCCAGGTGGACGGGCGACGGTGGTCGACGCTGGAGGGACGCGCGGTGCTGCTCGACGACCCGGCGTCGGTGCGTCGCGCCGAGCAGATGTACGCCGCGCGCTACCGGGCCCCGCGCGTCAACCCGCAGCGCGTGGCGCTGCGGGTCGACGTGGACAGGTTCCTGGCCTCGCCGAGCCTGCTCGGCTGAGGGCCGGGCGAGGCCGGGCCGGCCGGTCGGCTCAGCGGTGGATCGGGCGCGGCAGGCTCTTGTTGGCGACCCGGTTCTCGGAGTCGATCATCCAGGCGAGCTGCTCGAGGCGCTCGAGGATGGTGTGCAGGATGTCGGCCGTGGTCGGGTCCTCGGCGTCCACCTCGTCGTGGATGCGGCGCGCGGTGCCGCACACGGCGTACAGCGCGGCGGTGATCAGGTCGACGCACTCGGCGGTGTTGACCTCGCCGGCCGGGAACTGCGGCAGGCTGCTCTGCTCCGCGACGGCCTGGGCGCGCCCGTCGGGGGTGATGTAGATGGCGCGCATCCGCTCGGCGACCTGGTCGGAGAACTCGCGCGCGGCGTCGACGACCTCGTCGAGCTGCAGGTGGAGGTCGCGGAAGTTGAGGCCGACCACGTTCCAGTGGGCCTGCTTGCCCTGCACGTGCAGGTCGACCAGGTCCACGTGGAGCTGCTGGAGGTGGGACGCCAGCTGCTCGGAGGCCTGGAACGGCGGGCGGGCGACGTGCTGGGTGGTGCTCTGGGTCGTCTCGGTCATGGTTCTTCTCCTCCTGTAGGCGCTTCGGGCAACCATGCCACCTTTTCTGGAACCATTCCAGTAAGGGTTACCTCAGACGGTGCTCACCTCCCGCAGCCCGCCCCGCTCGAGCAGCTCGCGGGCACCGGCCAGCAGCTCGGGGGTCGCCTCGGGAAGGTGCTGGTGCTCGGGGCGCACCCCGTGGCGACGGAAGCCGAGGACGACCACCCGCAGCGCCGGGTCCAGCGCCGCGAGCCACTGCGCGGTGCGCTCCAGCTGCTCGGCGCTGTCGTTGAGCCCGGGCACCAGCAGCAGCCGCACCTCGTGCAGCCGCCCGTGGGCATGCAGGTGCCGGATGGAGTCCAGGACCAGGTCGTTGCGGCGCCCGGTGAGCCGCTGGTGGACCTCGGGGTCCAGTGCCTTGAGGTCGATCATCGCCCCGTCCAGCACCGGCAGCAGCCGGTCCCACACGTTGCGCACCGCGAAGCCGTTGGAGTCGACGAACGTGGTCAGCCGCGCGCACGCGGGGTCGGCACGCACGGCGGCGAACAGCGCGCGGACGAACGGGTACTGCGTGGTCACCTCGCCACCGGAGACCGTCACCCCGCTCAGGTAGGGCGCCGCCACCCGGATCTCGGCGAGCAGCTCCGCCACGCTCGCCCGGCGGGCGGTGGGGCACCGGCGCGGGATCGTCTCGGGGTTGTGGCAGGCGATGCAGTCGAAGGAGCAACCCTGCACGAAGACCACGTAGCGGTTGCCCGGGCCGTCGACCCAGGAGAAGTCGATCACGTCCGCGAGCCGCCCGGTCGTGGTCAGCATCGGCTCACCCCTCGCCGAGCTCCCGGGCGAGCACCCGCTTGGGCGCGCGCCGCTCGACATGGGACTGCTCCACCGAGCCCGCGCCGAGGAACGTGCTCGCGTGCCGGGCGCCTTCCTCGATGCGCGCCAGGTCGGACTTGCGCACCAGGTAGCCGGTGATCCGGATGAAGTCGTTGCTGTCGAGGTTGAAGGTGATGTCGCGCATGCCGGTGCGGAAGGCGCCGCGGATCACGTCGACGACGGCCGCGGGGTTGCGCCGGGCGGTCTCGTCGAAGGCGAGGATGTCGCTGACGCCCGCGGCGAAGAGCCGGTGGCCGGGGGTCACGGTCCGCAGGTGGCGCAGCAGCCCGGGCTCCTCCCCGATCGGGATCCGAGCCCCCGCGGTGACGTCGACGTCGCTGTCGATGCCCGACTGGCTGTGCAGCATCGCCCGGGCACCGAACCCCTCGCAGTAGGGCAGCGGGCGCTCGGCGACGAGGCGGTGCACGGTCTGCAGGATCTGCAGCGCCAGCTCGTCGGCGGCGGCGTCGTGGCCGTAGCGTCCCGCGGACCCCTCGTGCTCGAGCACCAACCCGACCGCCTCGGCCAGGCCGTAGATGCCGAACATCGCCGAGAACCGGTCCAGGTGGACCAGCCCCTCGGCGACCAGCCAGGAGTGCTCGAAGAAGCGCGCCTGCTCGACCAGGTGGCGGGTGCGGGCCTCGATCAGCTCCGCGGTCAGCTCGACGTAGCGGGGCAGCACCTCGGCGAGGAACGACTCGCGCGAGCCCCGGTGGCGCAGCGCCGCCTCGCGCAGGTTCAGCCGCACGAGCGTGTGGGCGCCCCCGCCGGCGCGCAGCGAGTTGTAGCACGACGCCACGCCGTACGCCGGGCCCAGGTCGGCGACCATCATCGGATGGTTGACGAAGTGCGGCTTCGCGCACGCGAACACGGTCTCCACGGCATCGCGCACGTAGTCGTCCGGGGTCTGCTCGGGGTCGACCTTCAGGGTGAGGTTGGGGACCACCTGCAGCAGCTCGCGCTCCAGGCGCAGGGCCGTCCGGCCGACCCGGGTCTCGGCCGGGCCGAGGTTGGCGTGGGTGAAGGCGTCGGGGAACATCCGGTCCAGCGAGATCCAGAACAGCCGCAGGCTCCGGTACAGCCGCTCGTCCTCGACACCTGCGGCGAAGGGCTCCAGGAGCGCATCGAGGTCCCCGAGCCAGACCGGGTAGCCGGTGATGGAGGGCACCTGGGAGTAGGCGATGAGCAGCGTGCTGAGCGCCTCGTCCAGGTCGGTGGCCGGGCCGAGCTCGAGGAACGCCGAGCCGTCGCGCAGCAGCTTGGCGTAGTCGGGCAGCACGTAGCGCGGACGGAAGGGCGCGTTGCCCTCGTACATGTCGCAGATGACGCGCTTGTCCAGCGCCCGCGCACACGCCGCGGAGACCGGCGGCGGCGCCAGCGCGCTCTCGGCCAGGGCGGCCAGCCGCTGCACACGCTGGTGGTAGGTCAGCGTCTCGTCGTCGATCAGGGCGCGGGCGCGGGTGCGTAGCTCGTCGGACTCCACCAGCCCAGGGTCCCGGGCGAGGGCGCCGGCGAAGTAGGGCCGAACGGCCTCAACGGCGAGAGCCCCGAGGCACGGGGCGCTCGGGGCTCTCGGGATGGAGCGGGACAGGTGATCGGGTCAGGCGATGGTGCCGGTGCCCTCGGCCTCGACCCGGTCGTCATGGAGCAGCTCGCCCTCGGCGTCGACCGGGGTGATCGACACGTCGAAGGTGATCGGCGAGTTCGGCTGGTGCTTGAAGTTCTCGGCGTAGGAGTACTGCTGGCCGGAGCCGAGCGTGTACACCCCGGGCTCCCGGAAGGAGCCCGGCACCGTGGCGTCGTCGTTCAGCCCCTTCTCCTCGAAGAGCGCTTCGTCGACGACGGCGTCCATGCCCTGCATCCACTCCCAGTCGTCGTAGCGGGCGGAGATGCTGACCAGGCTGATGCTGAGGTCGATGGGGTCGCCGTTGTTGGTGACGACGTAGTTGACGAAGACGATCTCGTCGCCCTTGGCCAGCAGCGGCTTGTTGGTCTTCGGGTCCGCGAACTGGCCGTCCCTCGTCGCCTTCGCGGTGCCGACCTGGTAGACCTCGACGGTGACGTCGCCGGCCTCGATGGTGGAGATCAGCTCGCCGTCGGTGACGACCGGGTACGCCCAGTCCGGCTGTCCTCCCCCGGACATCGACTCGGACTCCTCGGACTCCTCGGACTCCTCGGGCTCCTCGGGCGCCTCGGACTCGGCTGCCTCGTCTGCGGACGGCGACTCCTCGGCGGCGGAGCTGTTCTCCGCCTTCGGCTCCTCGGAGTCGTCCGAGCAGGCGCTGAGCCCCAGCAGGCTGACGGTGGCGACGGCCGCGACGGCCATCCGGACGGAACGAGTCGAGCGCATGAAGTGCATTCCCCCTCTGAGAAAGCTGAGATCGCCGCCCCGACGGCGTCGAGAACTCGCCGATCTCCCGGCTGAACCTTCCACGCCCCCTCCCCCCACAAACCTCGCGACCCGTCAATGCCTCGACCGTCTAGACGGGGTGTCGCGGCGCCACTGACGGGTCGACCAGCAACGGGTGAGCCAGGCATGACACCCGTCATGGCCAGGTCGTGACAGGTGAGCCAGGGCCGGCCGCGCTCGTCGGCCGATGCTGGATGCATGACGATCCCAGCGATCCGCACCTGTGGCCTGAGCAAGGCCTTCTCCCTCGCCGACGGCTCCACCGTGACCGCCGTCCACTCCGTCGACCTGACCGTCCAGCCCGGTGAGATCGTGGCCTTCCTCGGCCCGAACGGCGCCGGCAAGACCACCACCGTCGACATGCTGCTCGGGCTCACCTCGCCCACCTCCGGCAGCGTCGAGATGTACGGCGTGGCGCCGCGGCGTGCGGTGGCCGAGGGGCGGGTCAGCGCGGTGATGCAGAGCGGCGGCCTGCTGCCCGACTTCACCGTGCTGGAGACCGTGCGCGCCATCGCCGCGCTGCACCGACGCCGCGACCGGGTCGACGACGCCGTCGAGCGGGCCGGGCTCGGCGCGCTCACGGGCCGCCGGGTGGGCGCCTGCTCCGGTGGCGAGCAGCAGCGGCTGCGGTTCGCCCTCGCCCTGCTGCCCGACCCCGACCTGATCCTGCTCGACGAGCCCACCACCGGCATGGACGTCCACGCCCGCCAGTCGTTCTGGGAGGCGATGCGCGCCGACGCCGCCGGCGGGCGCACGATCGTCTTCGCCACCCACTACCTCGCCGAGGCCGACGAGTTCGCCGAGCGGACGGTGCTGATGCGGGCCGGCCGGATCGTCGAGGACGGGCCGACCGCCGACGTCCGGGCGGCGTTCGGCAGCAGAACGATCACCTTCACTCCGCCGCCCGCCGCCCTCGACCGGGACGGCGTGGCTCCTGCCTGGCTGGCCCGGGTCCGGGAGGCCCTGGGCCCGTTGGGCGTCGACGAGGTGACCGTGTCGAGCGCCAGCCTGGAGGCGGCGTTCCTCAGCCTGACCGCCGGTGACCCGCCCACCACCGGCACCCCCAGCCCCGCCCACGACCTGACCGGAGCCGTCCGATGACCAGTACCGTCGCCCTCCCCTCCCCCCGGACGTCCGGCGCGCTCACCGGCTACGCGCTGCTCGACCTGCGCCGCCAGCTACGCGACCGGGTCTCGATGTTCTTCGTCGTCGGCCTGCCGACGTTCATGTACGTGGTGTTCGGGCTCGGCTCGGAGGACTCCGTGGGCAGCGGCAACGTCTCGATGTACGTGATGGTGTCGATGGCGGCGTACGGCGCGGTGACCGCGACGACCCACGTCGCCGGCGGCGCCGCCACCGAGCGGACCATGGGCTGGGGCCGCCAGCTCGCGCTCACCCCGCTGCGGCCCCTCTCGTTCGTCTCCCTCAAGGCCGCGCTGGCGATGGTCGTCGCCGCGGTCCCGATCGCGGCGATCTACGCGCTCGGCGCGCTCACCGGTGCGGAGGGCTCGGCCTCCGACTGGGTGCTGTCCGCGCTCGTGGTGTGGGCGGGATCGGCGCTGTTCGCGGTCTACGGCCTGGCGGTGTGCCTGTTCTTCCGCAGCGAGAACGCCGTCTCGATCGCCTCGGGGCTGATCGTGATCATGGCCTTCCTGGGCAACGTGTTCACCCCGATGTCCGGGCTGATCCTCGAGGTGGGCCGCTTCTCCCCGCTCTACGGCTACGCGGCCCTGGCGCGCTATCCGATCACCGAGGGACGGCTCAGCGACGGCTCGCACGAGACGGTGTGGCTCCCGGTCGCTAACGTGCTCGTGTGGACGGTGATCTTGGTGGGCCTGGCGCTGTGGGGCGTACGACGCAGCCGGGAGCGGGCGTGAGCACCGCCAGCCTCCCGCCGCGCTCCCCCGCCTCGGTCTCGTCAGGTGCTCCGGCCTCGCCCGCCTCGCCGGTCTCGCCGGTCTCGCCCTGGGAGCGCTTCACCTGGGTCTTCGCCGGGATCTGGCTGGTCTTCCTGGTCTACCCGGTCTTCGCGACGCTCGAGAGCGGGCACTCGCCGCTCGTCATCGGCATCGGTCTCGGGCTCCTCGCGGCGTTCGGGGCCGTGTACATGGTCGGCTTCGGAGCGCTCGACGACCGGCCGTGGCCGGTGTTCGCGACGCTGGTGGCCCTCGCCGCCGCGACGACCCCGATCATCGGGATGCGGGCGATCGACCTGACGCCGTACCTGGGCGCCGCCGCGGCGCTGCTGCTGCCGGCTCCCTGGTGGCCGCGGGTGACCTTCGCCGTCGCGCTGCTGCCGCTGATCCCGGCGCTCACCGACAGCGGGTTCCCGACGTTCTTCTTCCTGATGGTGTGGCCGATCATCGTCGCGATGGTGCTGCTGCGGCTCTTCATCCAGGGCGAGCGGCGCTTCGACCAGACGCGCTCGATGCTGGCGTTGGCCGCGGAGCGCGAGCGGGTCGCGCGCGACGTCCACGACGTGCTCGGCCACTCGCTCACCGCGCTCAGCATCAAGGCCGAGCTGGCCGGGCGGCTGATCGACGTCGATGCCGAGCGCGCCCGGGCCGAGCTGGACTCGATCCAGGTGACGGCTCGTCAGGCGCTCGCCGAGATCCGCGCCACCGTCGGCGGGCTGCGCGCCGGGAACCTCGAGGCCGAGCTGGCGGCCGCGCCGCTGGTGCTGGCCGATGCCGGCATCGAGACCCGGGTGGTCGGCTCGGTGGCCGACACCGACCCGCGCCACCGCACCCTGCTGGCCTGGGTGCTGCGCGAGGCGGTCACCAACGTGGTGCGCCATGCCGGCGCCCGGCACGTGGTCGTCGAGCTCACGGCGCGTGGCGTCACGGTCACCGACGACGGCGACGGGCTGCGCGGCCCCGAGGGCAACGGGCTGCGCGGGATGCGCGAGCGGGTCCGGGACGCCGGCGGAGCGCTGTCGGTGGCCGACGCGGCTCCCGGCACCCGCGTCGAGGTGGTGCTCGGATGATCCGGCTGCTGCTGGCCGACGACCAGGCCCTGGTCCGCGGCGCCCTCGCCGCCCTGCTCGACCTGGAGTCGGACCTGCAGGTCGTCGCCCAGGTCGGCCGCGGCGACGAGGTCGTCGAGGCGGCGCGGGCCTCGGCGGCGCAGGTCTGCCTGGTCGACATCGAGATGCCCGGGCTGACCGGGCTCGAGGTGCTCGAGCGACTGCGCCAGGACCTGCCCGAGGTGCGCTCGCTGATCGTGACGACGTTCGGACGGCCCGGCTACGTGCGCCGGGCGCTGGACGCCGGCGCGGCCGGGTTCGTCGTCAAGGACACCCCGGCCCGCGAGCTCGCCGACGCCGTACGCCGGGTGCACGCGGGGCTGCGCGTCGTCGACCCCGCGCTGGCCGCGGAGTCGCTGATCACCGGCCCCTCGCCGCTCACCGACCGGGAGGCGGAGATCCTGCGGCTGAGCGTGGACGGCTCCCCGGTCGCGGCCATCGCGCGCTCCGCCCACCTCAGCCAGGGCACGGTGCGCAACCACCTCTCCGCCGCGATCGGCAAGACCGGAGCGGCCACCCGGGCCGAAGCCGCCCGCACCGCCCTGGCACGAGGCTGGATCTGACCCCCGGACCTCGCGACCCGTCACTGCCTCGACGTGTTCGTCGGCGTGTCCCGGCGTCGATGACGGGTCGGCGCCGCCAGCCGATGCCGGCTGGCCCCGACCCGTGAAATGCACGAAGCGGCAGGTCCGCAGACCTACCGCTTCGTGTGCACTGGTGGAGCTGAGGGGATTCGAACCCCTGACCTTCTCATTGCGAACGAGACGCGCTACCAACTGCGCCACAGCCCCAGTGCGCCGGCCAGGCCGACGCGAGAGGAAACGTTAGCACCCGTTGCGGCGGCGACCGAATCAGGTCCGGTCAGGACCCGACGGCGCGCCGTCCGTCCTCGTCGCCACGCGTGGCGCGAGCCGCCTGCGCGGCCTCGTCGGCCTCGCGGGCGATGCGGGAGTCGCCCTCGGCGTGGCCCGAGGACCACACCCCGGTCGAGTCCAGGTCGATGGTGCGCACGCTGCGACGCGCGGCCGGCGCCTTGGTGACGTACGTCGGCAGGGTCACCGGCAGCGGGTCCCACAGGGTCGGGTCCACGGTCGCGGCCGCCATCGAGATCGAGGTCTCGGCCTCGGCGGCGACCTCGTCGAAGCCCTGCTCGTTGCGGGCGACCTGGAAGCTCGCCGGGACCAGCTCCATCTCGCCGGTCTCCTCGTTCATCTCCGCGACCGGCGCGGTGACCCGCACCTCGAACGGACGGCGCTCGCTCTTGACCATCACCCGGCAGGCGACCAGCCAGGCCACCAGCAGCGTGGCCGGGATCGCGACGTACCACCAGCTGATCGACACGGTGGCGGCGAGCGCGACCACGACCAGGTTGAGGGCGAGGATGACGCTCAGCACGCGGCGACGGCGCTGGGTGGCGCGGCGCGAGGCCTCGCGGCGTGCCCTGAGCTGGGCGGGCGTGGGGCGGGCCGCCGGCGTCTCGACGACCGGGGCGGAGGGGACCCGCCCGGGCGTCGTGGCGGCAGGCTCTCGGCGCGCCAGCACCCGCATCGTGTGCGAGAACCGGTCGACCGACCCGCCACGCACCGCCTCGTCATGGTGCTTGAGGGCCTTGGGCACGAGGTACACAGCCCACGCCACGGCTAGGGCTACGAAGATGACAGCGCTCAGGTCCACGCTCAGAGATTAGGAGGCCTAGCGATTTTTGAGGCCCATGTCCATAGGTGTGTCGCAAAACAACTGATGTGACTGGTGTGACTGAGGCGTGATCGGGGTCGCCGAATCCGGTCGCCAAGGGTCGTTGAACCGTCAATCGCTGATGTTGTCGGGCGAAAATTCGGCCGACAAGTTCAGCGATCCCCGGCCGACCGGGGAAACCGACAGGGCGCCGCACCCGGCCTCAGCCCAGCCGAGCCAGCATCCCCTCGGGGCACTCCTCCACGGTGACGGCGTAGAGCCGGTGGTCGCGCCAGGCGCCGTCGATGTGCAGGTACCTCGGGGCGTAGCCGACCTCGCGCACCCCGAGCTTCTCCACGACGCGTAGGGAGTTGGTGTTCTCGGGGCGGATCGCGATCTCGATGCGGTGCAGGCCGGCGGTGGTGAAGCAGTGGTCGATGACCAGCGCGACCGCGAGCGGCACCACCCCGCGCCCGGCGTACTGCCGGTCGATCCAGTAGCCGATCGAGGCGAACTGCGCGGAGCCGCGGACGATGTTGTTGACGGTGACCTGGCCGGCGAAGCGGCCCTCGACCTCGATCGCGAACGGCAGCGTCGTGCCCGACCTGGCCATCCGCCGCAACCGGCGGACGAGCTGGCGGAACGTGGTCGGCCGGGTGCTGGTGCCCGGCGGGACGGTGGCGTCCCAGGGGCGCAGCCAGTCGGCGTTGCGCCGGCGCGCCTCACGCCAGGCGTCGGCGTCGCCCTGGACCAGTGGGCGCAGGACCACCGAGCCGTGCGCCAGGCGCACCGGCCAGGAGTGCTGCCCGCCCCCCGGGCCCTGGCTCAATGGTCGCTCCCGACGACCTGCTCGGCGGCGTGCACGAGCACTCCCTCGAGCACGGTCAGCGCGTCCTTCACCCCGCCGCGCGACCCGGGCAGGTTGACGACCAGGCAGTTCCCGGCGATCCCCGCCAGGCCGCGCGAGAGCATCGCGGTAGGCACCCCCTTGGCCACCCCGGCGGCTCGGATCGCCTCGGCGATGCCGGGCACCTGCCGGTCCAGCAGCCCGGCGGTCGCCTCCGGGGTGCGGTCGGTGGGCGTCAGGCCCGTCCCACCCGTGGTCAGTACGACGCGTGCCCCGGCGTCGACGGCGGCCCGGATCGCCTCCCCGACCGGCGCGCCGTCCGGCACCACCCGGGGGGCGTCCACGGCGAAGCCGAGACGGGCGAGCGCCGCCACGATCAGCGGACCGGTGGTGTCCTCGTAGACCCCGGCCGCGGCACGGTTGGACGCCACCACCACCGCCGCCGACAGACCGGCAGCCGGCCCGGCGGCCGGCCCGGTGCCGCCCTGCGCGCTCATCGGGCCCAGTCCCCGCTCTTGCCCCCGGTCTTGGTCTCCACCCGGACGTCGGTGATCACCGCGCCCTTGTCGACGGCCTTGACCATGTCGACCACGGTCAGCGCGGCCACGGAGACCGCGGTCAGCGCCTCCATCTCGACGCCGGTCCGGTCGGTGGTGCGCACGGTGGCCAGGATCTCCACCGCGTCGTCGGCGACGGTGAGGTCGACGGTGACCCCGGAGACGGCCAGCGGGTGGCACAGCGGGATCAGCGAAGGCGTCTGCTTGGCGCCCATGATCCCGGCGACCCGGGCCACCCCGAGCGCGTCGCCCTTGGGCACGCCCTCCCCCCGCAGCAGCGCGACGACGACCGGCGAGACCAGGACCCGTCCCGACGCCGAGGCGGTACGTGCGGTGACGTCCTTGGCGGAGACATCGACCATCCGGGCCGCGCCCGTCTCGTCGACATGGGTCAGCCGGTCCATGGGTCCCCCAACGGTGCAGAAGTCATCGGGCAAGAAGTCATCGGGCTAGAAGTCCTCATCGAGCAGCAGCACCTGCACCTGCTCGCCGGCCGCGAGGGACGTCACGTCCTCGGGCACCACGATCAGTGCGTTCGAGGTGGCGAGGTCGCCGATCAGGTGCGAGCCGTGCCCACCGACCGGCGCGACGTGCCCGCCACCGCCGTCCACGGCGTACGCGCCGCGCACGAACTGCCGCTTGCCCGCCGGCGAGCTCACCGCCTGGGTGAGCAGCGCGCGGCGGGTGGGCCGCTCGTAGGGCAGCTTGCCCATCATCTTGCGCAGCGCGGGCAGCACGAAGGTCTGGAAGGAGATGTACGCCGAGACCGGGTTGCCGGGCAGCGTGAAGATCGGGGTCTCGTCCTCGCCCACGGTGCCGAAGCCCTGCGGCTTGCCGGGCTGCATCCCCACGCCGCCGAACCAGACGGTCCCGAGCTCGGAGAGCGCCTCCTTGACCACGTCGAAGTCGCCCTGGCTGACGCCGCCGCTGGTCACCACCAGGTCGGCGCGGACCAGCTGGTCGTTGAGCGACTCCAGGAACCGGCGCGGGTCGTCGGGCACGATCCCGACCCGGTAGGCGATGGCGCCGGCGGCCCGCGCCGAGGCGGCCAGCAGCCACGAGTTGCCGTCGTAGATGGTGTCGTGGCCGAGCGCGGTGCCGGGCTCGCGCAGCTCGGAGCCGGTGGAGAGGATGACCACGCGCGGACGCGGGCGCGAGCGGACCCGGTCCCGTCCGACCGAGGCGAGCAGGCCCAGGTGGCGCGGGCCCAGCACGGTCCCGTGGGTGACGAGCAGGTCGCCCTTCGCGACGTCCTCCCCCGCCCGGCGGATGTGCTGGCCGGGCGCGGGTGCCGCGGTGACGCGGACCTGGGCGACACCACGGTCGGTCCACTCGTAGGGCACGACCGCGTCGCAGCCGGCGGGGACCGGCGCGCCGGTCATGATCTTGACCGCCGTGCCCGGGGAGAGCGCCAGGATCCGCGCCTGGCCGGCGCCGATCTCGCCGACCACCGGCAGGTGCACCGGCGACTCCGGCGAGGCGCTGGCGACGTCGGCGGCCACGACCGCGTAGCCGTCCATCGCGGAGTTGTCGAAGCTGGGCAGCGCGATCGGGGAGACGACGTCCTCGGCCACGGCGAGGCCGAGGGCCTCCATCAGCGGCTGCGGGTAGTCCGGCAGCGGGGAGACCGCGTCCAGGATCCGCGCGACGTGCTCGTCGACGGGCGTGAGCGGGCCGGCGTCGTGGCGCTCAGCCATGCTGCGCCCCGTCGGCCCCTTCCCCGGCCAGCACGGCGCCGGCCTCCACCCGCTGCGCGGACGGCGGCTTGGCGAGCTCGACGTCGCCGACCACCTTGACGCCCTTGCCGAAGGTCCAGTCGCCCGCGACGCGCAGCGCGGTCGCCTCGCGCATCGACGGCGCCCCCTCGGGGAAGCGCTGGTCGAAGTTGCTGACCAGCTTGTAGTGGTCGCTGTCGAGGTCGACATAGGGCACCGGCGCGACCGGGTCCAGGGTGAAGTCCTGACCGAGGTCGTAGATGTCCGAGCGGAGCACCAGCAGGTCGTTGGTGGTCTTCACCGGGATGAACCGCTCGCGCCCCACCGCGATGGTGCGGGCGTCGTCGAAGACCTCGATCGCCGCGCCCATCGCGGTCTCGATCTGGATCACCTCGGGCGTCGACTTGTCGGAGGGGTCGACGGTCTTGACGTTGCGGATCAGCGGCAGCCCGAGGATCCCCTCCCGCTCGACCAGCGCCTCGCGCATCGCGACGAGGTCGAACCACAGGTTGTTGGTGGAGGTGAACTTGTGCCGCTCGAGGTCGGCCAGCGCCGGCTTGTCTGCCTCGAGCGTCTGCGCGGTCTCGCGCAGCACGATCCGGCCGTCGCTCTTGCGGCGGGCGAAGTGGCCGCCCTTGCGGTCGCTGGGGGTACGGCGCGTCGCCTCGATCGCGAACGGCGAGCCGGAGGCCGCGAACCAGCCGGCGACCCGGGCGTCGGGGACCGCGCCGAGGTTGTCGGAGTTGGAGACGAAGGCGTAGCGGTAGCCGGCGTCGATGAGCTGGTCGAGCAGCCCGCTGCCGCGCAGGGCGGTGTACAGGTCGCCGTGGCCGGGCGGGCACCACTCGAGGTCGGGGTCCTTGGGGTAGCTCACCGGCGACAGGTCGCTGGCCAGCAGCTTCGGCTCCTTGTTCTGCCAGAACTCCAGCGGCAGGCCCTCGACGGGGAGGTCCTCGTAGCGCTCGAGGGCCGCCATCGTGTCGGCGGAGGTGCGGAAGCTGTTCATGAAGATCAGCGGCAGCGTCGCGCCGTACTCCTTGCGCAGGTGGAGCACCTGGCGGGCGATGATGTCCAGGAACGACAGCCCGCGGCGCACGCACAGCAGCGACTTGGCGCGGTCCATCCCCATCGACGTGCCGAGCCCGCCGTTGAGCTTGATCACCGCGGTCTCACCGATCGCCTTCGCGGCGACCGCGTCCGACACCTCGACGTCCGCCAGCGACTCCATGTCGAGCGGGTCGATCGTCGACTCGGGAACCATCCCGGTCTCCCCGTGCTCGAGCAGCCGGAAATAATGGGCGAACACCTCGACGGCGACCTCGTCCACCCCTGCGCCGCGCATCTTCTCCACGGCTCGCTTCAACGCTGCACTACCCATGCTGCCGATCGTAGGCTGGCCGCGTGGCCGCACCGCAATCCCCCTTCGAATCCCGCCCCTCGGACGGCGCCCCGGCGGACCTGTCCGCGGCGAAGACCGCTCTGCGAGACAGGCTGCTGACCGCGCGTCGCCGCCGGTCGTTGACCGCGGTGGGTGCGGCGGCCGCGGCGATCGCGAAGCACCTGCTGGCCGCCGAGGAGGTACGCCGCGCCGCCACCGTCTCGGCGTACGTCGCGCTCGGCACCGAGCCGGGCACCGGACTGCTCCTGGACCGGCTGCACGGCGAGGGGCGCCGGGTGCTGCTGCCCGTGCTGCTGCCCGACGGCGACCTGGACTGGGCGCCGTACCGGGGACCGGGCACGCTGGTGCCGGCCCGCCGCGGGCTGCTCGAGCCGGCCGGGCCGCGCCTGGGGGTGGAGGCCGTCGCCGGCGCCGACGCGGTGCTGGTCCCCGGCCTCGCGGTGTCGCGCAGCGGGGTGCGGCTGGGGCGCGGCGGGGGCTCCTACGACCGGGCGCTGGGGCGGGTGCCGGCGGGCACGTTCAGCTGCGTCCTGCTCTACGACGAGGAGGTCGGCCTCGCCGTGCCCGTCGAGGCGCACGACCGCGCGGTGGGCGCGGTGGTGACGCCGTCGGGCCTCACTCGTCTTCGGTGACCGGGCGCAGCGTCAGTCGGTCGGCGGCCGCGGCGTCGACCGCCTCGCGGCTGAACGGCCAGGCCAGCGTCTCGCCGTCCACCCATAGCTCGGTCTGGTCGGTGTGGTGGGCGTGGAAGGGATGCCCGGAGACGCCGCTCAGGTTGATCCAGCGCGACGCGTCGAGATCGGCCAGCGAGACGACCATCCGCATCGAGGGCGCACTGGTCACCGCATAGCCCTCCGCGGCGTTCCAGGCGGTCGCGTCCACCACGCTGGACCCACCGCCGACCCGGAAGCCGTCCCGGTTGACCACCCGCTCGGCGAGGGGATTGCCCGAGGCCCCGAGCGTCTGGCTGCGCAGGTCGAGGGAGTGCAGCCGGCCCCACTCCCACTCCTCGGGGTGCAGGGACTGGCGGCGGGTGAGCTCGTCGCGCGCCGCGATCATCGCCGCCGCCAGGATGTCGTCGCGCGACTCGACGATGCCCTCGGTCTCGCGGTCGTCCCACCAGTCGTTGTGCGGGTCCTCGAGCAGCCGCTGGACGACCGCGAACCAGCGCTGGCCGCCGTCGGGCCACAGCGAGGGGCGCATCTCGTCGTGGAAGGTCAGCTCGAGCAGGTTGTCCCAGACGACGTTGTAGTAGGCCGCCGCGGCGCTGTCTGCCGGCTGGGAGAAGTCCCAGGAGGACAGCAGCCGGCGCCCGGCGCGGTAGTAGCCGCCCGGCAGGTCGACGTCGAGCAGCCGCGGGACCAGCACCGGCGCCATCGGGTTGTGGTCGTCGCGCTGCAGGTCGAGCATGTCGTCCACCGAGAGCCGGTCCTCGGCCTCGAGCAGGTCCCGGATCCGCTGGGAGCGGTAGCCGCGGTCCCAGTCGTCGGTGAGGAAGTAGGGGTAGTCCTCCCCCGCCACCGCCTGGTTCGCGCTCACCACGAACCCCTCCTCGGGGTCGAGCACGCTCGGCAGCGCGTCGAAGGGGACGTGGTCGCCGGTCCAGTCGTTCTCGGGCTCCCAGCCCTCGGCGGGCAGCGAGCCGTCGTTGCCGGACTTGCGGATCGGGATCCGGCCCGGCGCCTGGTAGCCGATGTGGCCCTGGCGGTCGGCGTAGACGAGGTTCTGCGCGGGCACCGCGAAGTCCTCGGCAGCGGCACGGAAGTCGCCCCAGTCCTCGGCGGTGTTCAGCGCGAGGATCGCGTCGGCGGTGGTCGTCGGCTCCAGCGCCGTCCAGGCCAGCGCGACCGCGTAGCCGCTGTCCGCCTCGCCCGCCTCGCCGTTGTCCCCCCGCGCCTGCGCGTTGGCCCCCACCGTGCTGAGCTCGGCGGAGACGTCGGAGAGCAGCGGGCCGTGCGCGGTCTCGCGGACGGTGAGCTCGAAGTCCTCGCCGTCGCGGACCCGGATCGTCTCGGTGCGCACCTTCAGTTGCCGCCAGCCGCCGTCGTAGCGCCAGCGGTCGCCGCTGAGGCGCTCGAGGAAGAGGTCGGTGACGTCGGGGCCGAGGTTGGTGAAGCCCCAGGCGATGTCGGCGTTGTGCCCGATCACGACGCCGGGCAGCCCGGAGAACGTGAAGCCGGAGACGTCGAGGGGGCAGGCCTCGGAGACCTCACGGCAGTGCAGCCCCGTCTGCATCCACACCCCCGGCAGGCCGACGCCGAGGTGCGGGTCGTTGGCGAGCAGCGGCTCGCCGGTGGCGGAGTGGTCGCCATCGACGACCCAGCTGTTGCTGCCCAGCCCGTCGCCGCGACCGAGCAGGGCCGGCAGCCCGTCGAGGAGACCGCCCAGGCGGGCCAGTGCGTCGCGTTGGGCGGCGCCGCGCGGACTGCGCTCGAGGAAGGAGGGACGCTGCGGCTTGCGGGTGCCGCCCTCCTCGGCGTGCTGCTCGAAGACACCGTCCACCACCCGGCCGGACTCCACGATCGGCGCGTGCTGGTCGTAGGGGTACTCGGGGTAGAGCTCGGCGACCTGCTCGGGTCCGTGGTCCACGGCGAGCAGGGTCCGCGCGATCTCGTCGCCCATGTTGCCGCGCAGGTCCCAGGCCATCGCCTTGAGCCAGGCCAGCGAGTCGACCGGGGTCCAGGGCTCGGGGTCGTAGTCCAGCCCGTCGGCGCGCAACAGCGTGTACTCGACGGCGATCTGGCTGGTGCCGCGACTCTCGAGGTAGGCGTTCACACCCCCGGCGTACGCCGTGAGCGCGGCCCGGGTCTCCGGCTCGACCAGGGCGACCTCCTGCTCGGCGACCCGGCGCCAGCCCATGGTGCGGGTGAACTTGTCCGAGGCGAGCCCGGCCTCGCCGAACAGCTCGCTGAGCCGCCCGGCGGTGAGGTGGCGGCGCACGTCCATCTCGAAGAAGCGCTCCTGGGCGTGCACGTAGCCCTGGGCGCGCAGCAGGTCGGCGACCGTGTCGCCGTAGATCTGCGGGACCCCGTGCTCGTCGCGCACGACCTCGACCGGGGCGTCCAGCCCGGGCAGGTCGGCCTCGCCGGTGGTCTGCGGGAACGGACGGCGCACCAGCACCACGCCGGTCGCGGCGGTGGCCAGCAGCACGAGCACCAGGAGCAGCGCCACCCACAGCGCCCATCGGGCCGCGACCGGCCAGCGCCGCACCGCGCGCCACCACCGCACGGGCGCCGGAGCGGGCCTGGCGGTGTCCGGTGAGGTGCTGCCGAGGGCAGCGGACTGATCAGTCATCGCCCGCCCATTGTGCCGTACCATTGGCAGTCGGCCGCGGCGAGTGCCAGTCGTCCGGCCCGATCCCTGACAAAGTGACATCCGGAGGACCCAGCGTGCCGACCTACCAGTACGCCTGCACCGAGTGCGGCCACGGCTTCGAGCAGTTCCAGAGCTTCAGCGACGACGCGCTGACCGAGTGCCCCGAGTGCCAGGGTCGCCTGCGCAAGCTCTTCAACGCCGTCGGCGTGGTGTTCAAGGGTTCCGGCTTCTACCGCACCGACAGCCGCTCGGCGTCCTCGAGCTCCGAGCCCGCCTCGTCGAGCTCGACTGGCTCGTCCACCTCCGGCACGTCCGGCACGTCTGGCACGGCGGCGAAGTCGGAGGGCTCCAGCTCCTCGAGCTCCGCCACCCCTGCCGCCGCTTCCTGACCCACGCGCGCGCGGGCACGCCCCGGGTCTTCGGGGGGCTGTGGAGGGACGCCGCGGGCATCGGCCGCTCTCGCCTAGCGTCGGGGGATGACGCACTCCCCCGTTCCACCCGCCCCCTCAGCCGCCCGCGGCCGGCTGAGGAGGCTGCGGCTGCGGATGCGGCGCGCGGTGCTGATCCGACGCCGGCTGCTCGCTGCGCTCTTCGCCGCGGTCGCCGTGGCCGCCGGGGTGCAGGCCGCGGCCGCGCCGGAGCCGGCCCGGGTCGGCGTGCTGGTGGCCGCGCGCGACCTGCCCGCCGGGGAGGTGCTCGGCCCGGCTGACCTGGTCGAGGAGCCGTTCACCCCCGAGAGCGTGCCGGCGGGCCGCTCCGAGAACCCGGAGGGCCGCACGCTGGCCTCCCCGCTGACGCGCGGCGAGCCGTTGACCGACGTACGTCTGGTGGCGCCGTCGCTGCTCGCGGGCTACCCGGGCCTGAGCGCGCTGCCGGTGCGTCTGCCGGACGCCGGCATGGTCGGGCTCGTGCAGGTCGGCGACCGCATCGACGTGCTCGCCGCCGACCCGGGTGGCGAGGGGGCGCGGGTGGTGGCCCACGACGTGCCGGTGCTGGCGGTGCCGGCGCCGGGCGAGGAGGGTGACGCCCTGCCGGGGCGGCTGGTGGTGATCGGCGTGTCCTCACTGGAGGCGACGACGGTCTCCGATGCCGCGGTGCGACACTTTCTGACCCTGGCGTTCAGTCGCTAGCGTGCTGGGGTCCGCGACGTCATCGGGGCGCGGCCCGGATCTCCGACAGAGGAGCACCACATGACCGGCTTCAAGAACTTCATCCTGCGCGGCAATCTCGTCGAGCTCGCCGTCGCCTTCATCATGGGCGGCGCCTTCGCCACGGTGGTCACCGCCACCGTCGCCATCATCATGGACGTGGTCGGGAAGATCGGGGGCACGCCCGACTTCTCCAACTACGAGCCCGGGGGCGTGCACGTCGGCGCCTGGATCACCGCCGTCGTGTCGTTCCTGATCCTCGCCGCGGTCGTCTACTTCTTCATCGTCAAGCCCTACACGGTCGCCAAGGAGCGGTTCTTCCCCTCCGAGGAGCCCGGCACCCCCGAGGACGTCATGCTCCTGCAGGAGATCCGCGACATCCTCGCCGGCGGCCCCACCGCTCCCCACCCCGACGCCAAGCACCTCTGACCCCCCGATAGCGCGAGTCGGCGCGAACTCGCACCCCAGACCCGCCGAGTCGGCGCGAATTCGGGAATTCACGCCGACTCGGGCGCCGTACGACGTGAGTTCACGCCGACTCGGGCGCCGTACGACGTGAGTTCACGCCGACTCGGGGGTCAGGTGCCGTGGTGGGGCGGGACCTGGGAGCGCAGCCAGGCGTCGTTGCCGCCCTCGCGGGTGACCTCCGAGGATGGCTCGCGCTCGTCGCTCGTGGTCTGCGGGAGGACCTCGCCGAACACCTCGGCGAGGCGTCGACGACGCTGCCAGGCGGTCTCCTCGCGCGGCTGCTCGCCGCGCGACCCGTCCCCAGCCGGAGCCACCACTAGGCGCACAGCCCGTTCTCGAGGGCCTCGGCCTCGGCCAGCTCGTCGGCGGTGGTGCTGCCCTCGCCGCCGTTACCCTCGCCGCCCTCGGTGGGCGGCTTGCTGGGCGAACCGGACGGGCCCGAGCCCGGGGACTCGCTCTTGCCCGGCGGCTTGGCGGCCGAGATCACCCCGTCGCTGAGCTGGCGGCCCAACGGCTGGTCCTTGCGGATCTTCTGCCAGAGCAGCTCTGCGTCCTCGGTCCACACCAGGCGGTTGGGGTCGACCTCCCAGAACTCCCACGGCACGGTGATGAACTTGATCTTGTCGAGCCCGGTGTTCTTGAACTGCATGCCGAGGTCCGCGAGGTTGGTCAGGCTGGCCAGGTCCTCGTCGAGGACGATCGACTTCGTCGCCGCGTCCAGGAACTTGAACAGCCGGTCGGGCCGCGCCAGCGTGTCGGCGGAGACGACCTTGTTGATCATCGAGGCGATGAAGGCCTGCTGGCGCTTCATCCGGCCGATGTCGGAGTTCTTGGAGAGCACGGTGCGCTCACGCACGTAGTTGAGCGCCTCCTGACCCGAGATCTCCCGGGTGCCCTCCTTGAGGTAGATGCCGTGCGCCGGGTCGTCCACGGTCTTGGGGATGCACACCTCGACCCCGTCGACGGCGTCGACCATGTCCTTGAAGCCGTTGAAGTCGACGACGACGAAGTGGTCGATGCGGATGTCGGTCAGCTGCTCCACCATCTGCACGGTGCACAGCGCACCGCCCAGCTGGAAGGCGGTGTTGAACATGACGTCGTCCTCGGCCGGCACCGGGTCCTTGCCCTTGCCCTTGACCTGGCACTCCGGGCGGTCGACGATCGCGTCGCGCGGCAGGCTCACGCCGTACGCCGTCTCCCGGTCGGCCGAGACGTGCATCAGGATCGTGGTGTCCGAGCGCTCGCCGCCACCGGCCAGCCCGTCGATGTTGTTGGCGCCCTCGCGGGAGTCCGAGCCCATCACCAAGATGTTGAGCGGGTCCTTGGGACCCTCGACCTCGACCTTCTCGGGCCGGTTGGTCAACACGTCGTCACTGAGGGTCTCGAGGTTGCCCTCCAGGTGACGCCAGGCGTAGACCACGGCGAGGCCGGTGATCAGCGACAGCACCACGACGGTGGAGCCCAGCACGCGCAGGACCGTGTGCCGCTTGCGGCGCTCAGCGCGCCGGCCCGGTTCCAGGCGCCGCCTCGCGCCGCCCGGCTCGTCCGAAGGCGACGGGTCGGGGCTCGAAGGCGGCGTGTCGGACAACTGTGTCTCCCTGTCAACGGGTCCAGGATCGAATCGATACCCCCCGGCAGGCAAGGAGAAATCTATTCGACCAGTACAAAGTGTGCTGCTTCGCGATCTGATCAGGCAAAACGGGCCCCCACCGGACCAGGCCTCCGGTTCGGGTGGGCCTCAAGATCCGGCACCGCGGTACCGATGGCCTCAGGGCCAGCCGACGAACGCACCCGGGAGCATCGCCGTGCCACCTGCCACCCCCGCCTCAAGCCCCGCCTCCAGCCCCACCGGCGCGCTCGCCGCCCCGGACGCGCCGCTGGCCCGGCGCCTGCTGCAGCGCGGCGCGCTGGCCGGGCTGGCCGCGGCGGCCACGACGCCGCTGCTGCCCGCGCCGGCGGCCGGTGCGGCCGAGGACGCCCGGCGTGCGAGCGGCCACCGCAAACGCTGCCGGCACTTCCACCGCTGCCCCCGCCACCCCCGGCACACCTGCCGGCACCGGCACCGCTGCAAGCACCAGCACCACCGCGCGGCACCGGCGGCGCCCGCCACCCCAGCGCCCGCGCCCGCGCCGGCACCGGGTGCCGGGTCCACGCTCCCCACCGCCGAGGCGCTGCACCTGATCAACCGGTTCTCCTACGGCTTCACCCCGGCACTGCACGCCCGGGTCCGAGCCGCCGGCGGCCCCGCGGCGTGGTTCGAGGCTCAGCTCGACCCGGCCCGGATCAGCGACCCGGCCCAGGAGATGCAGCGCTGGTGGACCTCGATCGACCTGGACGCCACCACGATCGCGCAGCGCAACGTCGACGAGGTCGAGGCGGCCTGGGAGGCGACGGCGAACTACGCCCGCTGGTGTCTGCTGCGCCGCATCCGCTCCGAGCGGCAGGTGCTCGAGGTGATGACGGAGTTCTTCGAGCACCACCTGCACGTCCCGATCCACGACGACGCGGTCTTCCCGTTCCGCGCCGACTACGGCAAGACCATCCGCGCCCACGCGCTGGGCCGCTTCGACGAGATGCTGGTCGCCGCGATCACCCACCCGGCGATGGGGGTGTCGCTGGACAACTCCTCGTCGACCAAGCGGGCGCCCAACGAGAACCTGGGCCGCGAGCTGCTCGAGCTGCACACCGTCGGTCGGGGCCACCACACCGAGAACGACGTGAAGGCCTCCGCGCGCATCCTCACCGGCTACCGCGTCGACACCTGGCGCACCTGGCGCTCCTGGTACGACGCACCCAGCCACTGGACCGGCGCGGTGAAGGTCCTCGGCTTCAGCCACGCCAACACCGCCGCCGACGGCCGCCCCGTCGCCGCGGCCTACCTGACCTACCTGGCGCGTCATCCGCGCACCGCCGAGCGGCTGGCCCGCAAGCTCGCGGTGCGCTTCGTGGCCGACGAGCCGTCCGCGGCGCTGGTCACCGAGCTGGCGCGCGTCTACCTCGACGCCGGCACCGCGATCAAGCCGGTGCTGCGCGCCCTGGTGGCCAGCAAGGAGTTCCGCGCCTCGGCCGGGATGAAGGTGCGCACGCCCACCGACGACGTGGTCGCGACGTACCGGGCGCTGGGCACGAGCGTGAAGCGGCCCGTCTCCAGCAGCTCCGCGGCCAACCAGATCCTGTGGCAGACCTCCTCGATCGGGCAGATGCCCTTCGACTGGCCGCGAGCCGACGGCCAGCCGCAGACCAACCGGTCCTGGTCCTCGGCCTCGCGGCTGCTGGCCTCCTTCGACGTGCACTACTCGATGTCGGGGCAGTGGTGGCCCAGCAAGGAGATCGCCTACCCGACGCACCTCTCGCGCCTGCCGGCGAAGAGCCTGCGCTTCGACGCGCTGATCGAGCACCTCTCGCGCACGCTGCTCGGGCGCCCCGCCTCGGCCCGGATGGTGCGCTCGTGCTGCGAGGCGCTGTCGCTTCCCCGCGGCGAGACCATCACCGCCAGCCATCCGCTCGTGCGGTGGCGGATGCCGATCCTGCTGACGACCGTGCTCGACAGCCCCGAGCACATGCACCGATGAGGCCAGCGATGAGCGAGAACCCGACCCACGACTGCTGCGAGGACTACCGCGGCGCCTCCCGGCGCGGGTTCCTGCGCGGCGCCCTGACGTTGGGTGGCGCGGCGGCGCTCCACGGCAGCGTCGCCACCCACACGTCGTACGCCGCGGCCGGCAGCGCCGACCGGGTGATCGTGGTGCTCTCCCTGCGGGGCGCCGCGGACGGGCTGAGCCTGGTCGTCCCGCACGCCGACCCGGTCTACTACGCCGCGCGGCCCGCGATCAGCGTCGCCTCCGACCGGCTGCTGGCCAAGGACGCCATGTTCGGGCTGCACCCCAGCCTCGCTCCGCTGCTCCCGCTGTGGAAGGCCGGCAAGATGGCCGCCGTGCACGCCACCGGCCTGCCCGCTCCGAACCGCTCGCACTTCTCGGCGATGGAGGAGCTCGAGGACGCCGACCCCGGCTCCGAGGCCCGGGTCGGCTGGCTCAACCGGCTGGTCGGGCGCGATGGGACGGGCTCGCCGATCGAGGCGATCCAGATGGGCGGCGGGGTGCCGTCGATGGCGATCTCAGGTCCTCAGCCGGTCCTGGTCACCTCCGGGGTGGACAAGGTGCGCCTCGCCGGCTCCAACGGCGCCGCCGACCAGGCGGCGCGCCGCAAGGCGTTGGCCACGGCGTGGGCCGACACCCCCGGCGCTCTCGCCGACGGGGCCCGCGCGGCCCTCGACGTGGTCGCCGACTTCGCGCGGGTGCGGGCCACCGCCGACGTGCCCGCCCACGGCGCGGCGTACCCGGGCGGCGACCTGACCGACGCGCTGCGCGCCACCGCCCGCACCATCCGCGCCGACGTGGGGGCGGAGATCATCACCGTCGACCACGGCTCGTGGGACCACCACACCTGGATCGGCACCCCGACCAGCGGCAACCTGAAGAACATGGCCGACCAGCTCGCCGGCTCCGTGGCGGCGTTCTTCACCGACCTCGGGCCGCTGGCCGACCGGGTCACGCTGGTGACGGTCAGCGAGTTCGGCCGGCGCGTCGTGGAGAACGCGAACCAGGGCCTGGACCACGGGCACGGCAACGTGATGTTCCTGATCGGCGCCGGGGTGAAGGGCGGGCGCTACTACGGCACCTGGCCGGGGCTGGCCAATACCGCCGACGCCGACCTGCTGGTCACCACCGACTACCGCAGCGTGCTCAGCGAGGTCGTCGTCTCCCGCTTCGGCGCCTCCACCGCCCAGGTCTTCCCCGGCTTCCAGCCCGAGCAGGTCGGGGCGATGACCGCCCTCTGACCGCCCCACGCCCGCCCCGCGCCGCCCCGCCCCGCAGCCCACGCCCGCTTGTAACGCGGGGTTATCACCACTACCCCAGCGAAATAACGCTGGCTGGGTCTATCGGTGGAAGCAACGGGTCAGGCTGCTGGCGTTGTTGTCAGCAGCGCGGCCAGCGCTTGGGCTGGGGTCCGTAGCTCGAGGGTAGGTCGTGGTCGCTTGTTGAGGGTCGCGGCGATCCGGGCGAGGTCGTCGGCGGTGTGGGTTGAGAGGTCGGTGCCCTTCGCGAGCCAGAACCGTAGGAGGCGGTTGGTGTTCTCGTTCGTGCCGCGTTGCCAGGGCGAGTGCGGGTCGCAGAAGTAGACCGGCATGTCGAGGGCGATCTGGATCTCTCGGTAGCCGGCCAGCTCGGTGCCGCGGTCCCAGGTCAATGAGCGACGCAGATGCTCGGGGAGCTTGGTCATCTCGCGAATCATCGCCTCAGCCACCGACTCGGCGTCGTGACGTCCGGGCAGGTGCAGCAAGATCACGAACCGGGTGGAGCGTTCGACCAGGGTCCCGACCGCGGAGCCGTTCGCGGTGCCGAGGATCAAGTCGCCTT